>JAFGPX010000259.1 GCA_016935975.1 Deltaproteobacteria bacterium | reverse complement strand
CAAGATCAACCTCATCGACACCTCGGGCAACGGCAGCTTCCTGGTCGAAACCCGCATCGCGCTGGACGTGGCCGACGCCGCCGTTCTGCTGGTGTCCGCCAACGAGGGCGTGCAAGTCTACACCGAGCGCACATGGGACATGGCCGAGGAAGTCGGCCTCCCCGTCGCCATCGTGGTTTCGCGTCTCGACCGCGACAACTCGAGTTTCGAGACCGCGCTGGAGAGCGTCCGCAAGGGCCTGAGCAGCAAAGCCGCGGCCGTGCAGCTGCCCATCGGCCAGGAGAGCGGCTTCTGTGGCGTGGTCGACCTGATGACCATGAAGGCCATCCGCTTCCCCAACGAAGGCCGCGACGTGGCCGTGGACGAGGTTCCACCCGAGATGCTGGACGCTGCCAAGAAGGCGCGGGAGGCTTTGCACGAGGCCATCGCCTCGGCCGACGATTCGCTGATCGAGAAGTACCTCGAGTCCGGCGCACTGAGCGACGAGGAGGCGCGCCAGGGTCTGTCCCAGGGCGTGCGCAACCGGGCCATCGTGCCGGTTCTTGCCGCTTCCGGCGGCCTGTGCGTCGGCATCCAATCCCTTCTGGACTTCGTCGTCGAGACCCTACCCTCCCCGCTCGAGAGGCCGGCCTGGAAGGGGACGGCGGGCAACGCCCCCGCCGAGCGCGCCCCGGACCCGAGCGCGCCGGTCGCCGCCTACGTCTGGAAGACCTCGACATCGGACATCGGGCGTCTGTCCATTCTGCGCGTCCTGACCGGCAAGCTGACGAGCGATGCGACCCTCTTGTCGGTCAACAGCGACACCAAGGAGCGCTTCGGCCAGCTCTACGCCCTGCAAGGCAAGAGCCGCCTCGCGGTCTCCGAGGCCCTACCGGGCGACATCGTGGCCGTGGCCAAGCTCAAGTCGACCAAGACCGGCGACACGCTGGCCGACGACAAGGCACCCTTCGCCCTGCCCCGGCCCAAGATCCCCGCGCCGCTCATCACGTACGCGCTCCATCCCAAGAGCAAGGGCGACGAGGACAAGGTCGCGGTCAAGCTCAACGAAATCATAGACTCTGACGTCGCCGTCAAGGTCAGCCACGATCCACAGTCGAAGGAGATCTTGCTCGGCGGCACCGGCCAGGTCCACGTCGAGGTCGTCGTCGATCGCCTGCGCCGCGCGGGCGTCGAGGTCGAGCTGCTCGCCCCCAAGGTGCCGTATCTCGAAACCATCAAGGGCAAGGCCCAGAACGTCGAGGGCAAGCACAAGAAGCAAACCGGCGGTCGCGGCCAGTTCGGCGTCATCTACATCGACATGGAGCCCCTGCCCCACGGCGGCGGCTTCGAGTTCGTCGACGACATCGTGGGCGGCGCGGTACCTCGCCAGTTCATCCCTTCCGTCGAGAAGGGCATGCGCAACCGCATGGCCAGGGGGGTCATCGCCGGCTACCCGGTGACCGACGTCAGGGTCCGGCTGTTCGACGGCAAGTACCACGACGTCGACTCGGACTCGCGCTCGTTCGAAATCGCGGCCTCGAAGGGCTTCCAGGCGGCGTTCAAGCAAGCCAGGCCATACCTGCTCGAGCCCATCATGAGACTCCAGGTCCAGTGCCCGAGCGACTGCATGGGCGACGTCATCGGCGATCTCAACCACCGGCGCGGCCGCGTGGAGGGCATGGACTCGACACCCAAGGGCGAAGTGATCCGCGCCATCGTGCCGATGTCCGAAACCCTGAAGTACTCGTCCGACCTGCGCTCCATCACCGGTGGCCGCGGTGGGTTCTCGATTGAGTTCTCGCACTACGACGAACTGCCCGGCCATCTCATGGACAAGGTCGTGGCCGACTCCAAGATGGCGGCGGAAGAAGAGGAATAGCCAGGGAGAAACAACAGAGGATACGGAGACGGAGGGAGAAGAGGAAGGGTTCGGATCTTGGATCCGGAACCCTTCTTGTTTTCCGGCCTCTGCGTTCTCCGTTTCCTTTGTGGCGGAGATCCCAGACGGCCCAGGAGGAGAGATGAAGGTTCTATTCATAGGCGGAACGGGGATCATCAGCTCGGCTTGCTCGCGCGTCGCGGTCGAGGCGGGCCTCCAGCTCTTTCACCTGCGGCGCGGCAAGACCGGGCGGCCGCTTCCGCTCGGCATCAAGCTGCTGGAGGGCGACATCCGCGATCCGGCCTCGGCGCGCGCCGCGCTCGGCAGCCAGACGTTCGACGTGGTCGTCGACTTCGTGGCGTTTTCGCCAGAGCACATCGCGTTCGACCTCGATCTCTTCCGCGACCGCACCGGCCAGTACGTGTTCATCAGCTCGGCCTCGGCCTACCAGACCCCGCCGCGCAGCCTGCCCGTGACCGAGTCCACGCCGCTCGACAACCCGTTCTGGGAGTACTCGCGCAACAAGATCGCCTGCGAGGAGGCGTTGCTCGCCGCCTACCGCCGCGACAGGTTCCCCTTCACCGTGGTGCGGCCATCGCACACCTACGACCGCACGCTTCTGCCTTGCCACGGCGGCTACACGGTCGTGCATCGCATGCGAGCCGGCAAGCCCGTGGTGGTTCACGGCGACGGCACGTCGCTGTGGACCCTGACCCACCACGAGGACTTCGCCCGCGCCTTCGTGGGCCTGCTCGGCAACGACCGCGCCATCGGCGATACCTTCCACATCACGTCCGACGAGTGGCTGTCGTGGAACCAGATCCACTCGCTTGTGGCCAAGGCCGCCGGCGCCACGGCCAAGCTCGTGCACCTGCCATCCGAGATCATCGCGAAGCACGACCGCGAGTGGGGCGACAGCCTGCTCGGCGACAAGGCCCACAGCATGATCTTCGACAACAGCAAGGTCAAGCGCCTGATCCCCGGCTGGGAGGCCGAGATCCCCTTCTCGCGCGGGGCCGGAGAGATCATGGCCTACTACGACGCCGACCCGACTCGCCAAGTCGTCGACCCGGCCTTCGACGCGACCATGGACAAGCTGGTCGAGGTCGCGCGTCGGCTGGGATAGCTTGCAGGATCATGCTCGCTGCCTTCCGCCTGCCCGCCTCTATGTGCCCGGCCCGCGTCCTTCCGAGGTGAGACTTGGTCTGGAACAGCCTCGTCGAGCTCTTGCAGCAGCGCGCGCAGGCGACGCCGGAGGCTCTCGCCTACGCCTTCTTGAGCGGCAAGCTCGACGAGAAGCGCTGCACCTACGGCGAACTCCACGACCGAGCCATGGTCGTGGCGGAGCGCCTCCGCGCCGTGGTCAGGGAAGACGACCGGGTTCTCGTCTGCCATCTGCCGGGCCTCGACTACGTCATCGCCTTCTACGGGTGCCTCTACGCCGGCGCCGTCGCGGTTCCCGTCTATCCGCCGCAGTACTACGGGAGCTTCGACCGCCTTTCTCGCATCATCGAGGACGCGCGCCCGCGCGCCGCCCTCGCCTCCACGGCCATCCTGCAGAAGCTGGCCGCCCACCTCCACGCGACCGCGCGGCCCCGGCCCTTCGACTGGATCGCCACCGAGGATCTGGCCGGCGCGGCCGGCAGCCGCAGCGCACCTGTCCGTCGCCGCGCCGATTCGCTCGCTCTGCTGCAATACACCTCGGGGTCCACGGCCGAGCCCAAGGGAGTCATGCTCAGCCAGCGCAATCTTCTCGAGAACCTCCGGGCCATCCAAACCAACTTCCGCAGCCATGCCGGCTCCGTCGGCTGCATCTGGCTGCCCCCGTATCACGACATGGGCCTCATCGGCGGCATTCTGCAGCCGCTGTTCGCCGGGTTCCCCGTCTATCTGATGTCGCCGCTGGCCTTCGCGCTGAGGCCCGTCCGATGGCTGCAGGCGATCGCGCGTTTTGCCGCCACCATCAGCGGCGGCCCCAACTTCGCGTTCGATCTGTGCGTCTCGCGCATCAAGCCCGCCGAGATGACCGACCTCGATCTCAGCTCGTGGGAGGTGGCCTTCTGCGGCGCCGAGCCCATCCGGGCCGGCACCCTGGACGCCTTCCGCGCCAAGTTCGCGCCCGTCGGTTTCCGGCCCCATGCGCTTCACCCCTGCTACGGACTTGCCGAGGCTTCCCTCATGGTCACGGCCAGCAAGCACTTGGCCCCGCTCGTTACCCAGACGCTCGACGCCGCGGCGCTGGCGACCAATGTTGCCCGGCCAGCCGCAGGCAGCCAGGCCCGGACTCTCGTGGGTTGCGGCTCGGCGATCGAAGGCGCGGACGTGCGCGTGGTCGACCCACGGACACGCGCGGTCTGCGCGGAACGCGAGATCGGCGAGATCTGGGTCGCCGGCCCCTGCGTGGCCCAGGGCTACTGGGGCAAGCGCGAGGCGAGCGAAGAAACCTTCCGTGCGCGCCTGGCCGACGGCGAGGGCCCCTACCTGCGCACCGGCGATCTCGGATACCTGGATCACGGCGAGCTCTTCGTGACGGGCCGTCTCAAGGACATGATCATCGTCAATGGGCGCAACTACTACCCCGAGGACATCGAGCGGCGTGTTTCGGCCAGCCATCCCGGGCTGCGAACCGGCGGCGCCGTGGCTTTCTCCATCGACCGCGACGACGAGGAATGCCTGGTCATCGTCCAAGAAGTCGAAGCCAAGTTGCAGGACCACGAGACACCCCGGCTTCTCGCGCAGGTGACGGAGGCGGTCCTTGCGTGCTGTGAAACCAAGCCCTACGAGATCGTTCTCGTTCCCAAGGGCAGGGTGGCCAGGACTTCGAGTGGTAAGCTCCAGCGCCAGCTCATGAAGCGGCAGTATCTCGCGCAGAATCTGGAGGCGCTCTACCGTGGGAGAAGCACCCCATGAGCCGCAGCGCGCGCCCTGGCTTCTGCCCGGCCGGCGCACCTTTCTCGATCGAGGAATCGACGCTTGGCGACCGGTGATATCGAGCATTTCCGCGCTGAGCTCTACAGCGTGCTCGCCGAGCTTTCGGGCCTGCCGGTCGAGCGCATCGAAGCTCGCCTCCGGCTCACCGAGGATCTGAATCTCGACAGTCTCAAACGCATCGAGGCGGTCTCGCGCATCTCCGAAGAGTTCGCGTTCGATCCGGACATCGACACGCTCATGGAGCTGCGCACCGTGGCGGACGTCCTGCGCCTGATGGAATCGCAGCTACGACGCCCGTGAAGTGCCGTGGGGCGGAGAGACGCGCCGGGCTTCAGCGCCCGCCGCGCAGCTCGGGGTACTCGTCGAAGAAGGCTTCCAGGCTCTCGCGGGTGATCTCGACCACGTACCCGCGATCCTGCCGCAGTACCGCCTGGCAGCCCAGACGCGAATTGGGCCGCACGTCGAAGGCACCGTCGAGGCGATCCTCTTCCGCCATCTCCATTGCGGAGAGATCGTCGAGCCCTTCCTTGACGTAGACGTGGCAGGTGGAACACGCGCAAACCCCACCACAGGCCGAGCCCAAATGAGCGCCGCACCTCTCGGCGGCCTCCTTGATGGTCGTGCCGACCGGGACCTCGGCCTCGACGCCGTCCGGCTCGAAACGGATGCGCGCGCTCATTTCCCGGTCACCTTCTTCTCGACGGTGTCGAGCGCCTGGCCGCGCACGCTCTCCCCAAGCGCGACGTTCATGCGCCGCCGCGCGAATTCCTTGCTTGCCTCGTCCAGCGCCGCGACGGCCGCGCGGACGGCAAGATGGTCGGTGCCCGCCCTGGCCGTGTCAAGCGCCGCCATGCCGGCCTCGATGGCCTCGCGCTCGCCCGGCTGCAACAGATCGGCGGAGGCCGCCAGCGCCGCGCGCGTGGCATTGAGGATGCGATCGGCCTCCACGCGCTCGACCGCGAGCAGGCGCGCCCCCAAGTCGTCGTCGGCGTGCTCGAAGGAATCGCGGATCATGCGCTCGACCTCGTCGTCGCCGAGGCCATAGCTCGGCTTGACCCGGATCGACGCCTCCTTCCCGGTGCGCTCCTCGCGCGCCGACACGCTCAGGATGCCGTCGGCATCGACCGTGAACCTCACCTGCAGGCGAGCCATGCCCGCGGTCATGGGCGGAATGCCGCCGAGCTTGAAGCGGGCCAGCGACCGGCAATCCGCCACCATCTCCCGCTCGCCCTGCACCACATGCAGGTCGAACCCGGTCTGGTTGTCGGCGTAGGTGGTGAACGTCTGCACCGCCCCGCACGGCACGGTGGTGTTGCGGTAGATGAGCTTCTCGGTCACGCCGCCCATCATCTCCAGACCCAAGGACAGCGGCACCACGTCCATCAGGACGACGTCGTCGCGGCCGCCGCCGGCCAGGAGATCCGCCTGGATCGCGGCGCCCAGGGCCACGACCTCGTCGGGGTCGATGTCGCCGAGCGGCTCCCGGCCGAACAAGTCGGCCACGAAGCGACGGACGATGGGCATGCGCGTGGCCCCACCAACCAGGATCACGCCAGAAAGCTGCGCGGGCTCGAGGCCAGCGTCGCGCAGGGCCCGCTTGACCGGACCAGCGCAGCGTTCAAGCACGGGACGAACCAGAGCCTCGACCTCGGCGCGGGCCAGAGGCCCGCTCCATGACTTGCCAGGCGAAAGCTCGACGGTGACCGTGGCTTCCTCTGCCTGGGTCAGCTCTTCCCTGGCCGCGCGCGCGGCGTCCAGCACGCCCCGGGCCAGTCTCGCGTCGCCCCCCGCATCCTCGGGCAAGCCCATGCAGCGCAGGAGATGCGCGGCCACCGCCCGGTCGAAATCATCACCGCCCAGGGCCGAGTCGCCGCCGGTCGATTTCACCTCGAACACGCCACCTTCGAGCTTGAGGATGGAGATGTCGAACGTGCCGCCCCCGAGGTCGAAGACCGCGAAGGTACCCGCCGCCCGCTTGTCGAGACCGTAGGCCAGGGCCGCGGCGGTCGGCTCGTTGAGCAAGCGCATGACCTCCATCCCGGCCAACCGGCCGGCGTCGCGCGTGGCCTGGCGCTGGCCGTCGTCGAAATAGGCCGGCACGGTGATGACCACGCCGTCCAGCTCCCCGCCCAGGGCCGCTTCCGCGCGCACCCTGAGCACGCGCAAGATCTCGGCCGAAACCTCCATGGGCGTTACCGTGCGTGTCCCGCCTGCGACCAAGAAACGCACGACTGCGTCGTTGCCGCCGCTCTCTGCAAAACGGTAGGGCGTCAACTTCCGCGTCGCCTCGGCATCGGCGGGGCCGCGGCCCATGAAGCGCTTGACGGAGGCGATGGTGTCCCGGGGCGCGGACACGGCCGCTTCGCGCGCCCGCCGCCCGACCGCGACCGAGCCGTCGACGGCGTAGTTGACCACCGACGGCAGCAACGCCCCGCTGGCATCGCGCAAGCAGGTCGGCTGCCCGGCCTTCACCACGGCCACAAGCGAATTCGTAGTGCCCAGATCGATCCCGACGGCCCTGCCCTTGCACGCTTCCTTGCTCTCGGCTTGCCCGGGCTCGGCGATCTGAAAAAGCGCGTCAACCGGCATGGCTGTGGTCTTTGCCCGGCCCGGCGCCCTCCTGCTCCCACAGCAAGCGCGCCTCGTCGAGGAAGCGCCGGTAGTAGCGCACGCCCACGAGGCGAGCCGCGACGAAGGACAGCTCGGGCGGCGAGGCGGCAAAACCCTTGGCCACGTCCTCCACGACCGTCTTGAGACGGCTTTGCACCTTGGCAATCAGGGCCTCGGTCTCGTGCACGTCCTTGGCTGCATGGGCCGCGGCCAAGGCCTCGCGCAGCTCCATCACCTCCATCAACAGAACCGGCGGCACCGGCAGCGTGACGTGGTCGGCCGGCTGCCGGCCGGTGCCCGCCATTTCGCCGATGTCGATGCCGGCCAGAAGGAGCATGTACTCCGCCCGCCGGATCGGGTCCTTCAAGGTACGCCAGGCCTCGTTGAGCTGCACCGACCGCTCGAGCGATGCCCGCCGGGCCCGCGGGTCGGCGCGCGCGAAGCGATCGGGGTGCAGCAGCTTGGTCAGCTCCTTGTAGCGCTGTTCCAGCCCGGCCTCGTCGAGAGCATAGACCTCGGGAATACCGAAGACCTGGAAGTAGTCGGCCTTGGAATCGGGCGGTTGCACGGCGCCGCAGGCGGCGCACAACACGCCTTCGCCCGCGGCCTTCTGGCAGGACCAGCAGATCATTGGCCCGAGTCTACTAGAACTGGACGCTCTCGCCGCAACCACAAGTCGACTTGACGTTGGGGTTCAGCCAGCGAAAGCCGCTGGCCATCAGGGTGCTTGCGAAATCCAGGGTCGAGCCGTCGAGAAACGCGAAGCTCTTGGGATCGACGAAGACGTTGACCCGACCGTCTTCGAAGGAAAGCACCCGATCCTCGGGCCGCGCCTCGGCGTCCGACCACTCGAACAGGTACGAGAACCCGGTGCATCCGCCGCCACGAATGCCGACGCGCAATCCCTTGGGCGGAGTCTGGCGTTTGGCCGCCGCCGCCTGGATGGCGGCAATCGCTTTTTCGGTGACCTGAATTGCCATGTCGCTTCCCCCCGAGAGTCTACGCCGCGCTCTCCGCCTTCCCATCCTGCTTCTTGCGATAGTCGGCAATGGCGCCCTTGATGGCGTCCTCGGCCAACACCGAGCAATGGATCTTGACTGGCGGCAGGCTCAGCTCCTCGACGATCTGGGTGTTCTTGACCGACATGGCCTGGTCGATGGTCATGCCCTTGATCCACTCGGTGGCCAGCGACGAGGACGCGATGGCCGAGCCGCACCCGAAGGTCTTGAACTTCGCGTCTTCGATGATCCCGTCCTTGCCCACCTGGATCTGCAGCTTCATGACGTCGCCGCACGCCGGCGCGCCGACCAGCGCGGTACCGACGTTGGGCGCAGACGGATCCAAGCTGCCCACGTTGCGCGGGTTCTCGTAATGGTCGATCACCTTGTCGCTATATGCCATTGCCGCTTCCTCTAGTGCCTTGACCATTGGATGCTCTTGAGGTCGACGCCGGATTGCGCCAATTCCCACAAGGGCGACATCTCCCGGAGTTTCTTCACCTTGCTCGCCACCAGGTCGACCACGTAGTCGACTTCTTCTTGCGTGGTGAATCTGCCAAGCCCGAAACGAATGGATGAATGGGCCATCTCCTCGCCCACGCCCAGGGCCCGCAACACGTAGGACGGCTCCAGCGAGGCGGACGTGCAGGCCGAGCCCGAGGACACGGCCACGTCCTTGAGCGCCATCATCATGGCCTCGCCCTCGACGAAGGCGAAGCTGATGTTCAGGTTGCCTGGCAGCCGGTGCGCGAGAGAGCCGTTCACGCTGGTGTTGGGCACGCTCGCCTCGATGCCCTGCCGCAGCCGTTCGCGCAGGGCCAGCACGCGGGCCGCTTCCTCGGCCATTTCCAGCCGGCAAAGCTCCGCGGCCTTGGCGAAGCCCACGATGCCCGGCACGTTGAGCGTGCCCGAGCGCATGCCGTGCTCGTGGCCGCCGCCGTCGATGATGGGCGTCAGGCGCACGCGCGGCTTGCGCCGCACGTAGAGCGCCCCGATGCCCTTGGGCCCGTACATCTTGTGCGCCGAGAGCGACACCAGGTCGGCGCGGCTGCGGCCGACGTCGAAAGGTATCTTGCCCACGCCCTGCACGGCATCGATGTGGAAGAAGGCGCCGCCGGCCTTCGCGACCTGGCCGATCTCGTCGACCGGGTTGACCGTGCCGATCTCGTTGTTGGCCAGCATGATCGACACCAGAATGGTCTTGTCGGTCATGGCCGAGGCCACGGCAGCCGGATTCACCCGCCCGTCGGGATCCACGGGCAGGTAGGTCACCAGAAAGCCCTGCTTCTCGAGCCGCTTGCAGGTGTCGAGCACGGCCTTGTGCTCGGTTGCCGCCGTGACGATGTGGTTGCCGCGGTCTTTGTAGTACTCCGCCACGCCCTTGATGGCCAGGTTGTCGGATTCGGTCGCGCCCGAGGTCCAGACTATCTCCTTGCCGGCAGCCCCGATCAGCTTGGCAACCTCCTCGCGCGACTTCTCGACCGCCTCTTCGGCGCGCCAGCCGAACCCGTGCGATCGGCTGGCGGCATTGCCGAAATCCTCCCGTAAATACGGCAACATGGCCAGAAGCACGCGCTCGTCGACCGGCGTGGTCGCTTGGTAGTCCATGTAGATGGGCAGCTTGAGCGTCATGGCGTGTTTCGATTCGCGATGCCGTCGACCAGCAGGGGCACCGCCTGGTCGGAATCCTGGCTGCCGCACGCGCAGCATTCGCTCTGCGCGTGCGTGGAGCTACAGAAGCGGCAGCGCTCGAGGTACTTGAGGCTGTCGCCGAGTTCGTCGGCTAGCCGCGACAAACGCGCGATGGTCTCGCGGGTTTCGCGCAGCTTCTCGGCGAAGATCTCGCGTACCGTGGCCATGGCCGCCGGCGCGGTGGCGCTTTCCTGCCACACGCGCAGGAAGGTCTTGACCTCGGGAAGCGAGAAACCCATGTCTTGAAGCTTCTGGATCCACTCGATGCGCTTGACCCCATCGCCAGAGTACATGCGAAATCCGCCCTTGGAGCGGACCGGCGCAGAAAGAAGTCCCATCTCCTCGTAGAGATGAATGGCGCGCACCGTCTTGCCCGTGCGGCGAGCCAGGTCGCCCACTTTGAGGAGAGCTAACTTACTGTTTCTTCTATCGGAAACCATACCCATACCCTTACGTTTGCGTATGGTTCATACGAGGCGACACCGATGAGGTCAAGGCAATTGTCTGCTCCGTGCAAGCCGCCCACTGCGCCACGCACAACGGCACGACCTACTCTTTCGCCGCGGCGATGCCCTCGATCGCGGCGACCAACTCCTCGCGGTGCACCGGCTTCTCGATAATCCGCCGTCCCTCGGCCAGAAGCCCCGCCGCTTCCTCGGAGACACCGCCCGTCAGAAAGAGAAAGCGCCTGGCCAAGAAGGGCCGGACGCGCTTGACCTCTTCGTAGAGCTCGATGCCCCCCACGATCGGCATGTTGATGTCGCAGATGATCACGTCTGGAGGGTCGCGCTCGACCAGGCAGCGCATGCCGTCGCGCGGATCGCTGAAGGTGATGATGTCGTGGTCGCAGGCCAGCATGCGACGCAGGGGCGCAAGCAGCGCGGTTTCGTCCTCGATGATGATGATGGACAAGCGCCGCCCGAGATTCGGCCCGACAATCTCCGGCGTGGGCGTGCGCAGGGAATCGAGAGCCGCCTGGCTCCCGCCCTGCTCGCGCCACCTGCGCAAGGTCACGTTGACGACCGTCCCGCGGCCGAGCTGACTCTCCAACGTGATGTTGCCGTCCATCTTCTTGACGAGATCCCGAGAGATGGAAAGGCCCAGGCCCGTACCGAACCCCACCGGCTTGGTGGTGAAGAAGGGATCGAAAACCCGCCGTAAGTTTTCCGGGGCGATGCCGCAACCGTTGTCTATCACGCGGATCGCGACGTCGCCCTGCCTGCGCTCCACGACGACCTCGATACGGCCGCCTCCCGTCTCGGCAGAGAAGCTCTGCGCGCTATTGAGAAGGAGGTTGAGCAGCACCTGCCGGAGGTGATCCTCGTTGCCACGGGCAATGCAGTCCATGCCGGAATACACCGTCACCTCGGCGCGACCGGCGATCTCCCGCTCGACCAACCCGACCACCGAGCGAACCACCACGTCGACGTCGACCGGCCCCAGGTTGTGCCGCCCCGGGTGCGAGAAGACGCGCAACTGGCGCACCAGGCGCGAGATACGGTCGAGCCCGGCGCGGCACTCGGCGACGAGCTTGCCCAGCTCCTGCAAGGTTGGCACGCGCCCCGTGGTCTTGCCCTTGCGCGTCGATTCGAGCCAGACCTCGATGAGCTCGAAGTTGGGCAAGATGAAGGCCAGAGGGTTGTTGATCTCGTGGGCGATACCGGAGGTCAGAAGCCCGATACTCGCCATCTTCTCCACCTGCACCAGCTGTTCTTGACTTTCGCTCACCCGGGCCAGGGCGGCCTCCATCTGGCTCCGCTCGGCGAGAAGCCGCGCGTTGGCCTGTTCGAGCTCCGCCGTGCGCTCGCGCACGCGCCTGTCGAGAACGGCGCCTAGTCCCTCGATCTCCTTGCCGAGCCGGACGTTCTCCCTCACCAGGTGCACGTGCTGCATCGCGCGCAGAAGGGCGAGCCGCAGAGGCTCGATGGCCTGGTCCCGGACGACATAGTCGAACGCCCCCTGGTGGATGGCGCTCAGGATCTCGCTGGTGCGCGACACGGAGGAGAGCATGATCACCGGGGCGGACACGCCGCGCACCCGCAGGGTGGTCAGAAGCTCGAGGCCGGTCATCTCCGGCATGCGAACCTCGGTCACGATCACGTCGACCGGACTTGCTTCCAAGGCCGCCAGGGCGGCGCGCCCGCTGCCCACGGTCTCGACCCGGAACCCCCAGTCGGCAATCAGACTGCCCACGTAGTCGCGCACCAACTTGCTGTCGTCCACCAGCAGTACGCGCTCCATCGCGCGCGAGCCGCTGTCAACGCTCGACGTCAAAGCCACGTCAGGGGGCTCGGGACTGCTCGCCATGCTCACCTGTTGGCAAATGGCTGGCACACGGGCCGGCAAGCAGCTCTTCGACGCACTGGCACATCCAGGCGACTGCGGCTGCCTGGGCGTGCGCCCGCCCGCAGAGGGAAAAACCTCCATGAGGGCTGAAGTTTGCCGACGGCCCTGCCGATGCGAGTGGAGAGGAGAAGATGACGTACCCGCTGCGGAACGTGCGCCTGTTCCAGTCGCTTACCGAGCCCGAACGTGCCGACCTCGCTCGTTTCATGCGCGAAAGGAAGTACGAAACCGGCGAAATCGTGTGCTCGCACGGAGAGTACGGTAGCACCATGCTCGTCGTGACACAAGGCGCCCTATCCGCGCGGGTCGAGAGCAAGAACGATGAACCGCACGAGATAGCTCACCTATGCGAAGGCGCGGTTTTCGGCGAGATGTTCTGCATCGATCCCGCGCCCAGGCCGGTCACGCTGGTGGCCAGCCAGCCTGCCACGGTCTTGGAGTTGGGACGGGAGGATCTGGTTCGCATGCGCCAGCAGGCCCCGCGCTCGGCCGCGGCGCTGGTCAGCGCGGTATTCCTCGATGTGCTTCGGCGCTTGCGCACCGTCGACGATCGCATCGACCGTGAACTCCGCTGCGACGGGCCTGTGCCTCGCGATCCCGTTCGCAACGTGACATCGCAGACCGCAGTGCCTCCGACGTGGGCCCCGTGCTTCTCCCGGCTAAGGGGCTCGGCGTGAACGAGTCCGGCAGCGAGGGCGGAAGCGCAAGCCTGCACGGGCCGAATGGCCGGGCCCTGCTGCGTGTCGGCCAGAGGCGAGCCATCCACGCCTCATCCACGCTTTGTGCAGAGGGCCAAGCCATCGACCGCTTTTTCGTGGTGATGGCCGGCCAGTTCGAAATCGCCAAGTGCATTGCCGGCCAGCGGCACATCCTGTCCATCTCGGGGCCGGGGAGCCTTCTCGCCCTGATGCCGGCGCTGGACGGCGAGCCATGCGCAGTCTCGATCAGCGCGCTTGGCGACGCCACCGTGGTCGAAATCAAGCGCGAGGACCTGCTCGCCCTGCTCGACCACGACGGGGAGCAGAATCTACCGGTCGCCAATCTCCTTTCGCTCTTGGCCATCCGCAGGCTGCGGGGCGCCACGGACGAGTTGGCGAAGGCACTCTACTCTGCGCTCCAGTCGCCGGAACGCAGAGGGCGCATCGATACCCTGCAGCTAGCGCGCATCCAGGCCGGCAGCTACGCCTGGTTGGGCGACTGAGCCCTACCGCGGTCCGCCGCATCTGGACGAAGTCGCGTCGATATCTGCACGATGCCGGCTAGGCAAGCCAGCTGCCTCGTGCTAGCAAACGGCTCGCTAGTCAAGCCTGCTTTAGGAGCATCACAGCATGGACGCAATGACTCAACTCGCCATCAACACCATCCGGTTGCTCTCCGTCGATGGGGTTCAGAAAGCCAATTCGGGTCATCCCGGACTTCCCATGGGGGCCGCGCCGATGACGTACGTCCTTTGGCAGAAGCACCTCCGCCACAATCCCAAGAGCCCCAAGTGGCCGGACCGCGACCGTTTCGTGCTCTCGGCCGGCCACGGCTCGATGCTGCTCTATTCCATGCTGCACCTCTACGGCTACGATCTGGCGCTCGACGAGCTCAAGGCCTTCCGCCAGTGGGGCTCGCGGGCGCCCGGCCACCCCGAGTCCTTCTGCACGCCGGGCGTGGAAGCCACCACCGGACCGCTCGGGCAAGGCGCCGCGAATGCCGTTGGCATGGCCATGGCGGAACGGTTCTTGGCCGGCCACTACAACCGCCCCGGCCTGACCATCGTGGACCACATGACCTATGCCCTAGTGGGCGACGGCGACCTGATGGAAGGCATCACCCACGAAGCCGCTTCCCTGGCCGGACACCTCGGGCTCGGCAAGCTGGTGTGGCTCTATGACGACAACCGCATCTCCCTCGACGGCCCCACCACCCTCGCCTTCACCGAAGACGTGGCCAGGCGCTTCGAGGCCTACCACTGGCACGTGCTCAAGGTCGAGCAAGGCGACACGGACGTGGAAGGCATCGACCGGGCCATTGCCGCGGCCAAGACCGACCCGCGTCCATCGCTCATCATGGTTCGCTCGACGATCGGGTTCGGCTCGCCCCGCAAGGCCGGCACCTCCGAAGCCCACGGTTCGCCCTTGGGGCCAGACGAGGTCAAGGCCACCAAGTCGGCACTGGGGTGGGATCCCGAGAAACAGTTTCACGTGCCCGAGGAAGCGCGGGCTCACTTCCGCGAGGCGGCCGAGCGCGGCGCGCGCCTGGAAGCAGAGTGGCAAGCGATCTTCGAAACCTGGGCCAAGGCGCACCCGGACCTGGCGAGCGAGTGGCGCATTGCGCTTCGCAACGAGCTGCCGGCCGACTGGGAGAGCGCCATCCCGACGTTTTCCACCAAGGATGAGCTGGCCTCGCGCGTGTCGGGCGGCAAGGTTCTGGCCGCCATTGCCGGCAAGGTGCCGTGGCTCATTGGCGGCGATGCCGATCTTTCGTGCTCGACCATGACCAGCTTGCCGGGCCTGGGCGATTTCGACGGCAAGACCGGGCTCGGCCGCAACATCCACTTCGGCGTGCGCGAGCACGCCATGGGCGCCATCGCCAACGGCATGGCCTACCACGGCCAGGTGCGCGCCTTCACCGCGACCTTCTTCGTCTTCTCCGACTACGAGCGCCCGGCCATCCGCATGGCCGCCCTGAGCAAGCTGCCGGTGACCTTCGTCTTCACCCACGACTCCATCGGCGTGGGCGAAGACGGGCCGACCCACCAGCCCGTGGAGCACCTCGCCGCCCTCCGCTGCATTCCCAATCTCTGGGTCATTCGGCCGGCCGACGCCAGCGAGGTGGCCCAGGCATATCGCGCGGCCATGCGGCGCAACGAAGGCCCGGTGGCCATCGTGCTGACTCGACAGAAACTCCCGACCTTCGACCGCAGCAAGGTCGCCGCCGCCGCCGGTTTGTCCCGGGGCGCCTATGTGCTCAGCGAGGCGCCGGGCGGGCCGCCCCAGGTGCTGCTGCTGGCGACCGGCAGCGAGGTCAGCTTGGCGCTGGCGGCGCAGGAGAAGCTCCTCGCCACCGGGATTCGCGCCCGGGTCGTGTCCATGCCGTGCTGGGAGCTGTTCGCGGAACAGCCAGCCGAGTACCGCGAATCGGTGATTCCCCCCGCTGTCACGGCCCGCGTGTCCGTCGAAGCCGGCACGACCCTGGGCTGGCATCGCTTCACTGGCGCTTCCGGCGTCACACTGGGCCTCGACCGCTTCGGGGCCTCGGGCCCGGGCGCCGTGCTGGTCAAGCAGTTCGGCTTCACCGCCGACAACATCGTGCGCGCGGCCACGAGCCTGGTGAAGCCATGACCCGTCGCTGTGCCTATTCGGCAATCGCCTGCGCCCTGGTCGTAGGCCTTGGCCGTCCGGCGCATGCCGCGGATCTGCCGCCGCCCACGGTCTTCGACGGCGCCTACCAAGGCCTGCTCGTCGGCGCCATCGCCGGCGCCGCCACCGGCTACATGTTCTCGCGCAGCGACACCTGGGACAAGTCCGGTGGGTGGAAACCCGTCGCCTACGGCACGGGCATAGGCGCCCTCTCGGGGGCCGTGCTCGGCCTGACCCTGGGCGTCGTGGACATGGCCCAGCACAAGCCGCATCGCAACGCCTACGTCATGCGCGACGGCTTGTACGGGGCCGGGCTGGGCGCGGTGCTGGGCGGCATCGCTGGCGGTATGGCCGCCATCTACGCCAAGGAGTTCGAGTACGCCTTGCTCGGCGCCTCCATCGGCGTGCTCACCGGCACGGTAGGCGGCTTTGCCGTCGGCTTCGTCGAGGGCTACCGCAAGTACTCCGCCACCTTGGCCCCCGTCCGTCAGTCCGACGGCAGCCATGCCTTCGTGCCCGCGCTCGTCGGGCGCTTCTAGGAAAAGCACCCACAGGGAAGAACACAGGAACCGAGCCTCAGAATCAGAGGCGTTTCGATCATTCCGGTCCGTCTCTGCGTCTCCGTTCCCCCTTGTTTTCCCCTGGCTGACCGGTATCGGGGCAAGGCCGCTACGCCGCCACCTGCTTGCGTCGGTACTCGACGAACCTTCTCGTCGCCGGGTCGTGGACGTAGGTGGCGACCGTGATGCTCGATCCCTCGATCTCGTAGATGTGATAGCGCGCGCGACGGTCGGGGCCGCCGGCGTAGGATGCCGAGCCCACGCCCACCACGGGAATGCGGCTACGGCCCGGTCCCGGCAGCTCCTTGAAAAAGTCGCGATGGTCGTGGCCATGCATGACCAAGTCGGCCCCCGCACGCGAGAGCACGTCTTGCAATGCCTCGCGGTCCTTCAAGTTCAATTGCTCGCCGTGCCGGTTCACTTGCGGTGGGTGGTGGATGAGCAGCAGGCGGCAGCGGGCTTTCACCTCCGGCATCATCAGCAACGATTCCAGGCGAGCGAGCTGCGCCTCGCCCATGCGCCCCCAGGCACCGAGATCGCCGGTGGGCACCGCGGTGCTCGCGCACACGAGAGCCACGTCACCGCGGAAACGCGCGAAAGGATAGGTCTCCGCGCCAGCGCGCAGATCCGCGGTCAGGTAGGCAGCGAACAAGCGCTCGAAGGTGCCCTGCTCGATCACCTCGGGAACGTAGGCGTCGTGGTTGCCGGGAATCACCGTCACCTGCTCGGGCGAAAGACCGGTGGCCTCGATCCAGCGCAGAGCCGCGTTCCACTCGGACGCAAGCGCTACGTTGCACAGATCGCCGGTCAGCGCCAGGTGATCGAGGGGCCGGCCGCGCACATCCACGAGCAGCGCCTGCAGAAGCTCCATGCGGTGCTTGAAGCGGCGGCGCAGAAGCAGGTTGAGAGCGCCGATGGCGCGCTTGCCGAGTAGCTGGCGCAGGCTGGCCGGGCGGAAAGACCGGAAGTGCGGATCGCTGACTTGAGCCAGGCGGAACATCAAGAAGGCTCGATCTGGATCTCCGCCAGCAAACCGAAATGGTCGGATGCGAAGACCTGCTCGGCCGTGGGCTGGCGGAAGGCCATGCTGCAGGAATGGACGGTGCCGCGTCCATCGCCGCGCATCGGGGTCACGAAGACGTAGTCGATGCGCCGGTCCGGTTCCAGAAAGGCCAGCTTCGCCGTGTAGGGATTGGAGCGCGCCCAGGTCCAGCCCGGATCGCCGGGGTGCAGTCGCTCCCAGGCGTCCTGGAAGTACGTGCGCCGGCCGCCCAGCGTGACCTGGCCGCGCAGCCAGCGTATCTCGTCGGACTCGGGCCGGGCATTGAAGTCACCCATGAGAATCTGCGGCCGGTCCGTCGTGCGGCCGGCGATGGACGCTTCGACGGCCTGCACCTGATCCTCGCGCTGCTTGCCGTGGGTCAGACGGTAGTTGAGGTGCGTGGTGTGCACCCACACGCTGCCGCCGCCGTGACGGATGCGCGCGGACAGCAGCACGCGCCGCTCGTCGGGCCGGGCGTGCGGAAGTTCCCGGTCCGCGTGCTCCAGTATCTCGTCGCGCGCCAGTATGGCAAGACCTTCGTGCCCGCCGCCGAAGGGTACGGCTGGTGCGAACACGTGGTGCAGGCCGGCCTCCCCGGCCAGGGTTTCGGCCTGGTTGGCAAGCTGCCCAGGCACCTCGCGCACCTCCTGCAAAGCCACCACGTCGGGCAGAAGCTCGCGCAGGCCCTTGGCAATCGCGGCCATGCGCGCTTCGAGAGGCGGCTCGGCCCCCCACAGGTTCAGCGTGAGGCAACGCAGGAGGTTCACCTTGGCCCTGCCCCTAGCTGTCGCCGCCGCGGAAGGTGCAGCAGGCGTCCGCGGTTTCCCATACCGTCACGGCGGCCAAGTGCGGAACCTTGCCGGCCAAGGCATTCCAGACGAAGGCGCACAGATTCTCGCAGGTCGGGTTGTCGAGGCCGGGAACGTCGTTCAGGGTGTGATGGTCGAATCGCTCATAGAGCGGAGCCCAGGCGTCGTCGATGACGGCGAAATCCACCAGCCAACCCGTCGCCGGATCGACCGGCCCATAGAGCGCGATCTCCACGCGATAACTGTGTCCGTGCATGCGCGAGCACTTGTGCCCCGCCGGCACGCGCGGCAAACGGTGGGCGGCTTCGAACGAGTAGAGCTTTTTGAGTTCGACCAGCAAAGCCCGCAGAGTTTAGCATGCGCAGCCGGCTACCTGCTGGCGTAGCGCCGGAGCGCGGCCAACTGCACGAGCTCGCCCTCGGGCAGAAGGAGCGCCGTGAGCAGACGGCCGTACACGCAGCCCGTGTCGAGGCCGAGGGCCAGCGGCCACCGCTGCAGCCCGCGCACGGCATCGTGCCCGAACACCAAGCGCTCGGGGCCCTGCCAGCGCGCGGCCCAGGGGTAGTGCAACAGCAACCGGCTGGTGGGCTCTCCCGTGTCGGTGATGCTGCGCAGACTCAGCAAGTGCTCGCGTCTCTGCTTGTCGAGAGGCACCCCCGGCACCAGACCGGCGTGGACCACCAGGATATCACGCTCGCCCGGCTTGGCCGGTCCAAGTCGCAGGTAGAGCGGCAGAGTCTGCAGGTACTCCCAGTCCGCCGGACGCAGGCTGGCGATGTAGCCGTGCCGTCCCGGACGGGCGTGCTCGTGCGCTTGTCGGCGATGGGCGAGCGCGAAAGCGTCGTGGTTGCCCAGCACGGCCAAAAAGCCGTTCTCGCGCGCAGACTGCACCACCCCCTGCGAGTCCGGTCCCTTGGCCACCAGGTCGCCCGCGAGTACCACGCGGTCCCCCTTGGCGTAACCGCACCGGCGCAGCAAGAGCTGCAATTCGTCGACACAGCCGTGAACGTCGCCAACGACGATGGTCCTCTGCATGAGGCGCCCCATCATAGCAGGCGGTCAAGAAACCCAGGCCATTGCGCCGGGAAGACGCAGATCCGCCATCGACATCCACCTCGGAATGGCGCAGATTTCCCTCGTGCGATCCATGGTCGATACCCGGTCGCGGCGCCTGCGCGTCCTGGGCCAGTCCGAGGCGGCCGCGCAAGCGCGCCCGCGCCATCCGCCCTGGATCCGCGCGCGCCTGCCTGCCAGCCGGACGTACTTCGACCTGCGCGAGCGCGTGCATACTCTCGGCCTGCACACGGTCTGCGAAAGCGCCTCCTGCCCCAACATCGGGGAATGCTGGGGCGAGAAATCCTTGACCATCATGATCCTGGGCGGGCTGTGCACGCGCTCGTGCCAGTTCTGCGACGTGCCCACGGGCCGGCCCCTGCCCCCGGACCCCGGCGAGCCCGAGCGCGTGGCAACCGCGCTGGCCGAGCTCGACCTGGCGTACACGATGATCACCTGCGTGACCCGCGACGACCTCGCGGACGGCGGCGCCGCCCACTGGGCCAGCACCATTCGCGCCGTCAAGGCGCGCTGCCCCCATCTGGTGCTGGAAGCCCTGGTCAGCGACTTCCGGGGCGACACGGCCGCGGTGGACGTCGTGCTCGACGCCGCTCCCGACGTCTTCGCCCACAACCTGGAAACCGTGCCGCGCCTCTGTCGCACGGTGCGCGTGCAAGCCGACGTCGAGCGCTCGCTGCGCGTGTTGGACCACGCCGGAGCGCGAGGCGCCCTGACCAAGAGCGGCCTCATGTTGGGCCTGGGCGAAACCCTCGACGAGATCCGCGCCACCATGCGCGATCTGCGCCGCGCGGGCGTCGAGATCCTGACCCTGGGCCAATACCTGCGGCCCTCGCGCCAGCACCTACCCGTCGAGCGCTACGTGACGCCCGCGGAATTTGCCGCGCTCAAGGACGAAGCCCTGGCCCTGGGCTTCGCTCACGTGGAATCCGGACCGCTGGTGCGCTCGAGCTACCACGCCTCCAGCCAACACCCGCTCGTGCTGGACCGGAGAGGGCGCAGAGCGAGCGGAGAGCGCTGAGCCGGGTAAGGCGTAGCTCTCGCCAAACCCGGCGCTTTCCCTCCCCGCGCCCTCCCTGTCCCCTCTGTGCGCTCCGCCCTTCCCACCGTACCCGTCCTACTGGAAGTCCTCCTCGGCGCGCGCCAGCTGGTCCTCCAAACGGCGTTGCTCGGCCAGAAGGTCGCTCTTGCCGAGGAAAACGGTGTAGCTCATGAAGGCGGTCAGAAACGACAGATCCCTGGCCCAGGCGGGCACATAGACCGGCTCGGCGACCAGACCCTCGCGCGCCAGACGATCGAAAAGCGGCGTGTCGTCGACCGCCAGCTTGCCCGCGAAGAGCAGCCTGACCAGTTGGCTGTGCCCGCGGGTCAAAGCGGCGCGCAAGAAGTTGGTCACGCGCAGAAGACCATCGAGATAGCAGCCGTCCTTCGTGAAGGGCGCCCCTCCCCCGACCAGTCCGCCGCGCACCACGCGCCGGGCGCAGTCGAAAGCCGCGTGCTCGTCGTATCCGCGCTCGACGAAGAAACGGTAGAGATCGACGAAGTCGGCGCCGCCTTCCGCCGCATGGATGGCGAAGGTCCGGTCGCACAAGCGCCGAACGCGCGGCAGGCTGGTCGCGCCGGTGACGAACTCGGTGAAAACGGCCAGGCCCTCCTGGGTGCGCGTAGCGCGCGGCGAAGGCGCGCCGATGAACGCCATGACGGGTTGGGCGCGGCCGTTGATCGAGGTGGCCATATGCACCTGGCCCTCGTGAAATTCGAGCAGGCGCAAATCGCGCGGCGAGAAGCGAGCATCGCGCCGAAGGCGGATCTCCGTGGGCGTGCTCGCGGCCGTGCCCGCGAGATGCTTGACCACCTTCACCTTCACGGGATGCCCGGGAAAGCACTCGGCGAAGCGCTCGCGCAGAATGCCCGCCGCGGCCTCCGCACCCAGCATGGCTTGGTCTTCGGGTGAAGGAGGCGATTTGAAGCTCGCCACCACCTGCTCGAAGTGCCGGGCGAGATCGAGGTTGGTCGTGCGCCGATCCGACGAGAGCCCGGCGGGATGGCCATACAGCTCGACCGAGTGGTGGTAGAAGTCCCGGGTGCCGATGGCCAGCAGCATGCGCGCTGCGGTCGACATCGAGTCGCATGTCCGGTAGAGAAAGCGCTCGATCTCGTTCTCGCCGACGAGCCGGCGCGACAGTGCCCGGAAAGCCGCCAGCGCATCCCCGACTCCGGCCGGAACGTCGTAGCTCGGCTTGGGTAGCACGACCGCGCCGCGGGCGAAGAAGTCCCGCGCGACCTCCGGCGGCCAGTCCAACGCACGAATCATGCGGAGAGGTTTCTGCGCCTCCAGGATCTCCGCGGAGATGTCGCGCAGGATCCTCACGAGGCGCGGCGAAATCGCCATCGGCGCGACCTGGCGCAGAGCTAGCCGCCGCCCACGCGCCGCCCGGGCGGCACCGAGTAGGTGATCCAGGCGTTGGCGCCAACCACGGCGCCCTTGCCGATCACGGTATCGCCACCGAGAATCGTCGCGTTGGCGTAGATGACCACGTCGTCCTCGATGGTGGGGTGGCGCTGGGGAATCGCCGACTTGCCACCGGCCGGCGTCAACGCCTTGTGCCGCTTGATCGAGAGCGCGCCCAGGGTCACGCCCTGGTAGATGCGCACGGAGTCGCCGATGCGGGTGGTTTCGCCGATGACGATGCCGGTGCCATGGTCGATGAAGAAGGGCGAACCGATGGTGGCGCCGGGGTGGATGTCGATGCCGGTGCGGCCGTGCGCGTACTCGGTCATCATGCGCGGTAGCAATTCGCCGCCCGCGCGCAGCAAGCGATGCGCGACACGGTAGATGGCGATAGCGTACAGCCCGGGATAGCAGGCGATGACCTCGTCGGTGCCGGTGGCCGCGGGATCCGCCTCGAAGGCGATGCGCACATCCTCGGCGAGCAGCGAGCGCAGCTCCGGCAGCGCCACCAGGGTGCTCGCCGTGATGGCGCGAGCCTTGCGCAGGCAACCGTCCTTGGCGGCGCCCTTGCCCACGTGCGACCGGTGCGCGGTGAGCAGCAACGCCGATTCCAACCGCGTCTCGAGATCGGCGAGGACCTCGGCCAGCCTCTCTCGCGCGCGCGCACGCGAGGACCCCTCGACCAGGCGGGTACGCCGCGTGCCGGGCAGGACGAGCGACAGGAAGTCGTTGACGATGAACGCCACCTCGTACGTCGAGGGCAAGGCCCCCGCGAGCGCGGGCTCGCCGGCCTTGCGGCCCATGCGCAGGATGCGCTCGGCAAGCTGGCGGTGGGCTCGGGTGGGAGGCGTCTTGAAATCGGCAGGCATGGCTGAAATCTACTCTCAGCCCCAATGCCGGTCACCTGAGTTTCAACAGGAAGAACCAGAGGAACAGAGCCGAAGAATCAACGCCATTCCGCAATTCCTGTCCACCTCTGCTTCTCTCCTCCTCCCTGTCTTGCCTTCAGGACCGGGATTGCACCCCACCCTCGTTTCTCACCACCCTCCGGTGCCCGGCTGCCGACAGACATCCCCGCCTACTTGCCGGCTCGCCCGGCGCCGCCCTTTTCGTCGAGATAGAACAGCACCCAGGCAAGGGGCGCGTTCCAGTTGATGGCGACCTCGTTGGTGGACCACGATTCGATGTGGTCGGCGAAACAGCGGTCGGGGGCGCAACCCTGCAAGCCGGCTGCTTTTGCGTAGGGATCTTGCAGCCCCGAGTTGGGACCCCCGGAAACCGCCCCGGGCGGCGCGTGCGGGAACTTCGGGTCTTTCTGGTGGGCCCAGAAGCGATGGTGCGGGTTTTCGAGAGGTTTGCCCCCGTAGCCCGTCACGTAGCACTGCTCCAAAGCGTTGCGGCCGAGGATGTAGTCCATGCCCGCGACCACGGCGTTCGTGTACTTGCGGCCGTCGGTGAAGTCGGCGGCCAAGCCAAGCACGATGAGGTTGTTGAGCAAGAACGAGTTGCTGCCCCAGGGCGACTGGTTCTTCTGGCCCCAGTGGATGGGCACGCGATAGCCGCGGGTCCTGAGAATCGCCAGGTAGGCGTCCGCGGCCGCCACCACGGCAGCGCGCGCGGTCTTCCTCTGCGCGGCCGGCAGCGCGCGCGGCACCACGGCCAGCGAGAGGGTCCCTAGCGCCGCCACGTCCTGCCAGGTCATGCTCGAGGGGATACCGTCGCCCTCGCCCTCGCCCATTCGTGTCCTGACCTTGAGGTAGTCCGGCGAGGAGGCCAGAAACTCCCGGTACTTCGGGCGTCTGCTGGTGATGTGGAGCTCGGCCGCCGCCCAGTAGAACTCGTCCTCGACGTGCTTGTCCTCGTAGGGGCCGCCGCCGACCCCTCCCGGCTTGGCCAGGACGGCCGGGTTTGCCACGGCCGCGGCCCAGGCCTTCTCGGCCGCCGCCACACAACGCGCGGCGAACTTGCCGTCGATACTCTTCCAGATGCGGCCGGCTTGCGCGGCAACCGCTGCCAGGTTCAACGTCGCCGCGGTGGACGGCGGGTGCAGAAAGCGAGGCATCGGATCTTCGTGGGGCGGAAGCGGCAACGCCGTCCATTTCTCGTCGTGCACCTTGTGGTGGACCATGCCCGCCAGCGGCTGGCCGTCGGGCACCTGCATCTTGAGCAAGAACTCGATCTCCCAGCGAACCTCGTCGAGCAGATCGGCGACCTTGTTGCCCGCCTCCGGGATGTTCATGGTCCCGTCGGCCAGCGCCGCCGCCGACTTGCCGACATGCACCGCCCGTTCGTACAGATTGAGCAGGGTCCACACCGAGATGCCGCCATTGACCACGTACTTGCCGTGATCGCCCGCGTCGTACCAGCCGCCGGTCACGTCGAGCGAGTAGTCGCAGCCCGAGTCGGGCAGGCAGGGCACGCTCTTGTCGGAAAGATGGCCGGCGGGCCGCGTCCACGGATCTCCCCCGGCAAAGGGCATGGCGATCTCGAGGCCGGAACGATTGTGATAGAAGTACGCCAGCGCGTCGTACTTGAGCTTGCGGTAGATCCCGGTACCGATCGCGAAGGGCCGGCTGCGGTCGGCGCCCACGGCGAGCACGAAGCCCTCGCCCGTGCCCTTCCAGGGCGAGAAGTCGATGACGTGCACATGCTCGCCCGCGGGCACATCCCGCCCGGCTGGCTGCGTCTTGCCGAAGGCCACCTCGCGGTCACACCCGGCCAGGAGTTTCCACTCGAGCGGCTGCTGGGCCTCCGCGCGCACCACCGCCACCTTGGCCAGGTCCGGGAAGTAGCCGACCTGGTTGACCAGAACCTTGGCTTCGCCCTGAGCCTCGGCCTGCGGGCCGGCTGGCTGGTTCCCCTGGCCGGTCTTGCCGCTCGCGGGTGGACCGGCCGTGCCGCCTGGGCCACGCCCGCTCTGCGCCACGGGAACGCAGGCCGCCACCCCGAGGAGGCACGGCAGCAGCCTGCCGGCCGTCATCGGCCTACCACCACATCTGGGCCCACAGCGAGAGCACGTGCTTGTCGGGCTGCATGTTGAGCCCGGCCGAGCCGATGCTCCACGTGCCGTACTGGCCATAAGGCCATGGCATCACCGCGGCCGACTTGGCTGGATCGGTGTAGGCCGCACCGTACTTGTAGAACGAGTACTGCAACACGACGGCCTCGTGGGTGACGAACTCGCTGCGGAAGACCAGGCGGGGCGAGACGACGTAGAAGGTCTGCTCGCTGTTGTCCATGTTCGGATTCACGCTGTCGAGGCGCAGACCGGCCGCCATCATCGGCATGAAGGAATACAGGAGATCGAGGCCGCCCTTGAACTTGGTCACGTCGTCCGCGCCGCCCGGCGTCCCCACGACCTTGTTGTACATGAAGTACGGACGAATCGTGACGTCGACGGCCTGACCCCAGAACGGACGGGGACGCATCATGAAGCCAGCCAAGCTGAAGGTGTACTGACCACCGATGGTATGAATCTCGCCGTTGCCACCCACCCCGGCCGCGTATTCCGTGGGGAAGTAGTTCTGCGTGAACTGCCAGCCGCCCTGCGAATGGAGCACCTCGATCGAATCGTTGATGGTGAGGGCGTTCTTCGCTTTGATGTAGGAGTAGCCGAGATAGCCGTCGCCCATCCAGCCGCCATTGAGCTTCAGGTCAATGCCGGCGACCTGGATATAGCCGTAGCCCGGAACGGTGCCGTCGGCGGGAAAGGTCCCCGATGTGCCGCCCGTGGTGCCGACATTCCAGCGCTTGTCCTTGACGAAGGAGCCGATGTAGTGGGCCTGCGCCATCAAGACGCCCCGAAGCAGGGCACCGGCGTGACCGTGCACGAGGATGTTGGTGCCCTGCTGAGTCTTGTTCCCCGGATAGGGCATCCACGTCGGGTAGTCGTAGGTCGCGGCACCGCTCTCGTAGCGCTGGTACTGCTGATCGACCTTGGCCCCACCGCCGCCCTCGAAGATGACCTTGACGTCGTCGGCGACTTCCAAGTCCGCGGTCGCCGTCACGCCGGCCATGCGGGTACGACCGATGACGTAGGTTTCGTACTCGCCGGCGTCGTACTTGCCGGCGGCGCCGTAGGCGTTCTGGAAGATGCCCACGTCGAAGGCCATGCCGCCGATATCGCCGAGCGCCTCGGGGAACTTGAGAGTCAAGAAGGCGCGATCGATGCCGAGCTGATCCTGCAGTTCGCGCCAGCCGCCCGTGGTGATGTTGTAGCTGGCGATCGACGTGGTCATCATGACCTGCTGATTGCCGTACTGGAAAAGCAACTCGGCCCACGGGCCGGGATTGAGGTTGGTGTACGACCAGCGCGTGTAGTTGCCGTCGGGCACCACGGGCGGCGCATGGTATTGCATCTCGCCCGGCGTCAGGCTACCGCTGGCGTCGATACCCAGGCGCATGGGCGCGCGGAAGAAACCCTTGAACTTGAAGCGCCAGTCCTTCTCCGCGGCGGCATCGCCCAGATCCACGGCGCCGCCGATGGTCGTGCTCTGTGTATCCATACCCGCCGAGCCGATCGTCCGCTTCTTCCGGGCCTTGACCGGAGCGGCCTCTGACTCGGACGCCTCATCGGCTTCGGGCGGGGGAGGAGGAGGCGGCGGCGGCACCGCGGCCCGGGCGGGCGTGGCGGCCGGAGTCGCCGCCGGAGCGGCCGGGGCGGGCGCAGCCGCCGGAGTCGCGGTCGGAGCGGGGGTTGGGGTTCCTGCCTTGCCGCTCTCCGCGGCTTTGTCGTCGGAGGCGGGCTTGCTCGGCTCCGCCGCCAGCGCCGCGCTTGCCACGAGGATGGTTCCGAGAAAGGCCGTCAATCTCATTGTGCGCAACATGGTCACTCCCAAGGTTGGAAACCAGGGGCTTGGCGCCCCAAACGTGCGTGGTGCTGCTCCTTCTGTGCATGACCACCCCTTGGGTGGCTCTTCGCCCTTGCCAACAAGCGAACGGCAAGGGGTGGGAACCCCACGAATGCGGTCACCAACAGAAAGGACGGGCACCCTCAACAAGCTCGCGTGCACTGTACACGAGGTCAGGGTCCTTGTACACGCCCCTTCCGGAAGTGTCCGCGTGCCGGACATGTCCGGGCCTTGGGAAAGTGCCCGGCCCCGTGCGCCCCCGATCAGAGGCTCAACACGGCGCCAAGCAACGCGCTGCCCGTGGCGCGATGGACGCGTTGCCCGTCGAGACGGAAGACCTCACCCCCGCCATCGAGACTGAGGGAAAGCCAGGTCCTGCCGTAGAGCCTCGCGTTCAGGACCAACGCCGCGCCATAGCTCAGACCGAAGGAACTGGTGACCGTGCCGAACATGTCCTCCTGGCGCGCGATCGGCATTCCCACGCTGGGACCGAGACCCACCGAGAACCGGGAGACCCGCAGCACGGGCAGCAGCAAGTCCACGCTCACCCCGGCCCGCAGAAGCGTCGAACGATACACGTTCTGCTGAGCATCGAAGGAAGACACGCTGGCCCGCCCGCGCAGGGCAAAGGCGCCGAGATCCCGCGCGAAGGCCAAGGCCAGCGTGCCGACGTAGGCGGGACTGCCCGGGACGACCGAGGTGCTGAGGCCGGCGTAGGCCCCGAGCTGGTTGCGTAGCTCGATCTCCGCGCTCTTGCTGCGTGCGTTCGGCTGTTCCACCTTCACCATGCCGCTCGGCTCGACCACGGTCACGCTGCCGGGCGCCAGCGCGAGGGTGCGTTCGCGAACCTCGCCGATCGTACGCCGCACGAAGCGGTACTCGCCGGCGGGCACGGCCAGGTACAAGTCCTCGTTCGGGCTCGACGTCACCTCGGCCAGCACGTCGCCGCTGCTGCGGCTGACCACCGCGTAGGTCGCTCCGGCCTCGCGCACGAAGGCGAGGCGCGCGTCCCGGGGCCGCGTGCGCGTCAGCACGACCTCGCCGGCACCGGCCATGCGGTAGTCGTAGGTCGGGTGCTGGCCACCGGTCAGGTTGGCAGCCGTGCTCGACAGGGTGCGGTTGAAGGCGAACTGGTAGACCTCGCCCAGGGTCACTTGTCCGTCGCGCGAGGTGTCCGCGGCGCCGCGCAGCCCGGCCATGATGCTCTGGCTGAAGAAGGAGCCCCGCAGGTCATCCGACTCTTGCGACAGCTCGTTGGCCGTGGAAGAGGTGACGATGGCCATGCCCTTGACGCGTCCGGGGTCGGCCAAACGCACCTCGTAGCCGGGCGTGCGCCTGCCGCCCTTCACGCCGGTCAGGGCGCCGGACTGGCACGCATCGACGAACGCCACGCGCACATCGGCCGACTTCAGCCGTTCCAGAAACGTGCGAAGGTCGCGCAGCAGCAAGCGCTCGGAGCCGATCTCCAGAGCATCGTTGTCCCCATGCCCGGAGTAGTAGAAAAGGAAGAGGGTCTGGCGGCCGCTGCGCCTGGCGGCCTCGAGCCGCTGCTGCATTTGCACCAAGGCCGCTTCGATCTCGGCCTTGCTGGCCCCGCGCAAGGTCACCACCTCGTCGAAGTCACCACTGCTCCTGAGCAGATCGGAGAGTCGTCCAACTTCCTCCTCGGCATAGCGCAAGGTGCGCGCCGGATCGCGGCCCAGGTTGTTGCCCGCAACGAGCCCGAAACGAACCTGGCCGGACTCGGCCCACGCTGGCGTGGCACAGACGCCAAGTCCCATCGCCAATACAAGCAGGCCCAAGCAGCGCATCTCAGGGTCTCCGTAGTAGCATTGACACTTGTTCTACCGGCAGGTCAAGAGTTGTTACGCGGCGTATGTCATTCCCTGCCGCAGCTAGTCCAGCGGCCACCGCCGCGCGCACGACGTCATCGCGGAACTGGGTCTCTGACCACAGCGCGTAAACGCGCTCCCAGCCCCGGTGACCGTCCAACTCCACCGAGCCGGGCAGAAGCACGCGCGCGCCAGCCTCGGCGAACACCCCCGCGAGCACCCCCTCCTCGTAGTAGGGGAAGATCCGCCCCTGATCGTCGACACCGAACACCAGGAGGTATCCGGGCCGGGCGCAGGTGTAGGCGAAGCGCAGGCGATCACCCGCGAGGAAATCCTGACCGTCCACCGCAGGCAGCACCTGCTCGCCGCGCTTGCAGTAGGTTTCGAGGACCAGCCCGCCCTTGACCCCGGTGCTGCCGTGCTCGCCCTGGCCAGCGAGGAAAAGTGCCGGCTTCGTGGCGAAGAGCAGCGCCGCCGCGGCCGGGACCAAGAAGGCCGGAGCCAGAATGCGCAACCACCGCCGCTTGTCCCGGCGCTGCCGGGCCCTCTCGACAATGGCCCGGGCGGCGCGCGCGCTGGCCTGTTCCGGATCGGCGCCCAGCAGGAACGACCGCGCGCTGCCGATGTCCTCGAGCACTGCCGCGCAGCGGGCACACCCCGCCACGTGCGACGTGAAGTCGGCGGGGCGCTCGCACGCGGGCTCGGCTTCCCAGCGCGAGATCTCGATGCGTGACGGACAGGCGGACATCTTCTCGGGCTATCCTCCTTCCTTGGTGACGGCAGTGCGCGGGCTCGTCCGCAACAGCTCACCTGCCACGCGCGCCAACTTGCGCAGGCGATTGAAGACCGTCCGGCGCGTGATACCGAGCACCTGGGCGATCTCGACCTGCGACATGCCGTCGAGGTAGTGCATGATGGCCACCTGCGCGCCGCCTTCCCCACAGCGCTCGAGCACGACCTCGACGAACTCGCGATCCGCCAGCCCGCTTTCGGCCGAACCCACGTGCTGGGCGCGCGCCGCCAGCGCGGGCGCGGCCCGCGTATGCACGTTGTGCTCGCGCAACAGGTTCAGACAGACATTGGTGGCCACGCGGTACAGGTAGCGCAAGGCCTCCTCTTCGCGCGGCAACACCACGCCGTGCGCGAGCACGCGCACGAAGGCCTCTTGCGTGGCGTCCCTCGCCGCAGCCGGGGACTGCATGAAGCGGCGGCAATGGGCATAGATGGCCGGCGCGTATTTCGCGTAGAGGGCCGCGAGCGCGGTTTCGCTCGCCTCTGTGGCTTTGGCCCTGGTCTTGTCCTTTTGCACGGCAGCGACGGGCACAGCATAGCCGACCGGAATGCACGAGGGAAACAGGGTCGCTGGATCGAGCAGCGCCGCTCGAACCGCCGCGCTGGCGACGTTGGGGGTCGCAACGACTAGTTGCATGACGACTTCACCCTACCGTCTCGCACAGTGCGATAGATCCCCGCAACCGCGGCGGCAACAGCCACGGACCCGCGCAACCGAGTGTTTGTGGTACTGCGTTCCATCTCCCCCAGTTGAGAACAACCTGCAGGGCTACATTGGGAACGCCGATGACAAACCGGCCGGGCGAAGTCTGCTGCCGGAAACGCGGGGCTAGAACACCAAGCGCGCGCCTGCGGTCAGGTCGAAAACCGCCGAGAAATGGGTGAATCCGGCCAAGGCCTGCGTATCGATGGTCAGATGCCAACGCCGGGCCAGCTTGTAGAGCATGCCACCGCCAATTCCGGCCACGAATGGCCCGCCACGCACTGTGTCCTTCACGGTCTGTCCGGTGGGGTTGCCCTCTTCGTCGCTGACGTTCGCCTCGACCTGCATGCGGAAGCCTTCGCCCCACCCCGCGGCGCACGCAAAGTACCAGCGGACTTTGCCCTTCTCCTCGGTGAAGAAGAGCGAGCGCAGGAGCAGAGTATGCGCGCCGGTCGCCGTCCCGGGGGGACCGCCGGTGATCCACTGGTGCCGGCCGCCGAGCGACAAGGCGGTCTGCCGGCCCACGAAATAGGCGACTTCCCACACGGCATGGCCGAGGGTCGCCGGCGCGAATCCGGGACTGAACCCGACCTTGAACTTGCCGAACGCCTCCGTGGAATGCCCGGACGCATAGCCCAGGCCGGAACCCATGCCCAAGGAAAGCAACCAGGTCCCCTTCGACCCCTCGTGCTCCCGCCAACGGTCCCGTTCGAGAGCCGCGAGCGGGTTTGCGTCGTCTATCTCATAGTATTCCTCTTCTTCCTCTTCTTCCTCCTCTTCTTCGCCGTCCAGGGGTGGCGGCCCCATGGCGACGCCTCCACCATGCACCACGATGACGCTGGGATTGTCCTCGCTGCCCGAGACAGCGAGGCTTTCGCCGTCCGCATCGTTTGCCTCGACGAAGAAGGGGACTGCGCTCGCCTGGGTGTGCGCACCTGGGACCTTGGCCGTCCATGACGTGATGCCGCCGGACGCTTCTTCCTTGGTCATCTGCAGCGCCTGGTAGTCCTCGGCGCCGTTGGCCTTGTAGTAGAGCATCACGTTCGCCGGGTTCAGCGTCTCGCTGGTCGTGCAATTGAACGTGATTTCGTCGCCTTGGTGGATTTCCCCCCCGGTCGGACAGCTCAGGGGGTTCTCGGCCGAGGCCGCGGGCGCGGTGGGAGCTCCCGGCGCGGGACCGGCGCCTCCTGCCATCTCGGCCTTGGCGCGCGCCAAGTTGGCCTCGGTCTCCGGCGTCGCCCGCTGCTTGCTCAGCCTCAGATCCGGCTTGATGGCCAGCGCCTTCTTGAAGTGGTGGACGGCCTTGTCCGGTTGCCTGAGCCCGGCGCTGTAGAGCACTGCCAGGTTGCCGTTGGTGGCCAACCCCGCCGGCCCGTGCGCCAGGTCCGATTTCTCGACCATAGCGAGCGCCTGCAGCAGCATCTTCTCTGCCATGGCGTAATTGAGATCGTCGAAGTACTGCATGCCGGTACGGTTCAGTTGCTGTATCTCGGCCACCGGATCCGCGGCCTCTTCGTCCTGGGCCTGCGCGCCGCTGTCTTCGGAAGCCGCAAGGGCTGCGAGCGGCCACGCCAGAACCATGAGAAACACGCACGGCGCCGTGAGGGAATCCGGAAGGTATCGTCTGAGCATGGGGTGGGCTTGGTCCTGCTGATGCTTCCTTTTTACACACTCGCCGGCCGGGAAGTGAGCAATTTTCGCCCGCTCGTCGCTGGCGTGCTCGACCTTCCGACGCTGCCTTGGTAGCATTGCGCGCCATGATGGACACCCTGGGCACCCGCTCCTCTCTGCGCGTCGGCAATGGCACCTTCGAGATCTTCCGATTGCGGAATCTGGCTCGATCCGGGTTGGACATATCCCGGCTTCCCTTGTCCCTCCGGATCCTGCTCGAGAACCTCCTGCGACGGGAAGATGGCCGCAGCGTGACGGTGGCTCACATCGAAGCGGTGGCGCGCTGGCAGCCGAGCGCCGAGCCGGCGACCGAGATCGCGTTCATGCCGGCGCGGGTGATCTTGCAGGACTTCACCGGAGTCCCGGCGGTCGTCGATCTGGCGGCCATGCGCGCGGCCGCCAAGCGCATGGGTGGGGATCCGGGCCGCATCAATCCGATGCTGCCCGCGGAGCTGGTCATCGACCATTCGGTGCAAATCGACGAGCACGCGCATGCCGGCGCTTTGGCCCGCAACAACGAGATCGAGTTCGCGCGCAACCAGGAACGCTACGCTTTTCTGCGCTGGGGCCAGACCGCGTTTCGCAACCTGGCGGTGGTGCCGCCCGACACCGGCATCGTCCATCAGATCAACGCCGAATACCTGGCACGCGTGGTCTTCTCGGCCCCCGACCCGCGGCGCCCGGGTGTCATCCAGGCCTATCCCGACACCGTGGTCGGCACCGATTCGCACACCACGATGGTCAATGGCCTGGGCGTTCTCGGCTGGGGGGTGGGCGGCATCGAGGCGGAAGCGGCGATGCTGGGCCAGCCCATGCCGCTCTTGGTTCCCCAGGTCGTCGGCGTGCGCCTGTCGGGGCAATTGCGCCAAGGCGTGACCGCCACGGATCTGGTGCTGACCGTCACCGAGATCCTGCGCAAGCTGGGCGTGGTCGGCAAGCTGGTGGAGTTCTTCGGCCCGGGCGTGCCCACCCTGCCGCTCGCCGACCGCGCGACCATCGCCAACATGGCGCCCGAGTACGGCGCCACGTGCGGCCTCTTCCCCATCGACCGCGAGACCCTCACGTACTTGCGCCTCACGGGGCGCTCCCCGGACACCATCGAACTGGTCGAGACGTACTGTCGCGAGCAGGGCATGTTCGCGGAGCCGGACGCCCCCGAGCCGGTGTTCACCCAGGTCGTGGAGCTGGACATGAGCACGGTCGAGGCCAGCCTGGCCGGACCGCGCCGGCCGCAGGATCGCGTTTCCCTCGTGCAGGTCGGCGCCGGCTTCGCCACCGCCCTGCCCTCGCTGGTCAAGCCGAAGAAGCCCGGCGGTGAGTCGGCGAAGGCGGAAGTCGCCGCCGACCCCGATATCGGCAACGGCTCGGTGGTGCTCGCCGCGATCACGAGCTGCACCAACACCTCGAACCCGCCGCTGCTCATCACGGCCGGCCTGGTCGCGCAGAAGGCGGTGGCCCGCGGGCTCGCCACCAAGACGTGGGTCAAGACCTCGTTCGCGCCGGGCTCGCAGGTGGTCGCCGCGTACTTGCAGGAAGCGGGCGTCATGCCCGCCCTGGAGCAGCTCGGTTTTCACATCGTGGCCTACGGCTGCACCACCTGCATCGGCAACTCGGGTCCGCTTCCCCCGGCCGTTTCCCAGGCCATCGCCGAGCGCAACCTGGTGGTCGCCTCGGTGCTTTCCGGCAACCGCAACTTCGAGGGCCGCATCCACCCCGAGATCCGGGCCAATTACTTGGCCTCGCCCCCACTTGTCGTGGCCTACGCGCTGGCCGGCCGCATCGACATCGATCTGGACAGAGAGCCCCTCGGCGCGGATCGCGCGGGACGGCCCGTCTTTCTCAAGGACATCTGGCCTTCCCCCGACGAAGTCGCGGCCGTCGCGGCAAAGTCGGTCAAGCAGAGCATGTTCGAGCGGGCCTACGCCACGGTTTTCCAGGGCGACGCCCGCTGGCGCGGCATCCCGATTCCGCAGGGCGCGACCTATGCTTGGGACGATTCGTCCACGTACATCAAGCATCCGCCCTACTTCGAGGGCATGGCGAAGTCGCCCCCGCCGGTCGAGGAGATCGCGGGAGCGCGCGTGCTCGCCATGCTCGGCGACAGCATCACCACCGACCACATCTCGCCTGCCGGCTCGATCAAGAAGGACAGCCCGGCCGGCCGCTATCTCGTCGGGCTGGGCGTGGAGCCCAAGGACTTCAATTCCTATGGCGCCCGCCGCGGCAACCACGAGGTCATGGTGCGTGGCACCTTCGCCAACGTGCGCCTCAAGAACCTGCTGGCGCCCGGCACCGAGGGCGGCGTAACCCGTCATCTGCCCAGCGGCGAGTCCATGGCCATCTACGACGCCGCCGTTGGATACGCCGCCCAGAACGTGCCGCTCATCGTGCTCGCCGGCAAGGAGTACGGCTGCGGCTCGTCCCGCGACTGGGCGGCCAAGGGCACCCGCCTGCTCGGCGTGCGCGCGGTGATCGCGCAAAGCTACGAGCGTATCCACCGCTCGAACCTCGTCGGCATGGGCGTCGTGCCGCTCGAATTCCTGGCCGGGCAGACGCCCGCTAGCCTGGGACTTTGCGGCGAGGAAGCCTTCTCGACGGTCGGCCTGCCGGCTTTCATCGCCGGCCCGCCCGTGGACCGGCAGATCGCCGTCTCCTTCGTGCGTCCCGACGGCAGTCGCGGCGAGTTCAGGGTCCGGGTGCGCATCGACACGCTGCAGGAAGCTGCCTATTTCCAGCACGGCGGCATCTTGCCGTGCGTGCTGCGCGGATTGCTGGCTACATAGATCGGTAGCGGAACAGGCGCAGGCGGGGGGCGCCCGACACCTCGAAGAAGAAACCGAAGCCGAAGGTGACCGTGCCGCCTCCGGCCTCGAGCAGGCGGCGGGGGGGGTTGATGAACGGCTGTGCCTCTTGGAAGGCGGTAACCGCGGTATCGTCGAGAAAGTCGAGCCCGCAGGTATGGGCGACCGAGACGTCGGCCAGCGAGCCGTCGGCCTTGAGGCTGACCTTGAGGAGGGTGTAGCGATCCTCGGTGCCGTAGATGCGACCCGAGGGATCGCGCCGTTGGTACACCTCCGCCGGCTTCCAGTGATCGCGCACCTTCTCTTTGACGCGGTTGAAAAAGGTGGCGTAGACCCAGCGCTTGGCGTTAAGAGCGGTTTCGTCGCCTTCGTCGATATCGGCGAGGTGGTCCTGCGTGCCGCTGCCCACGGCGCGCGCAATCTGCTCCTCGGACGGCACCAGACCGTAGAGCCCGGGCCGGCCACCGCTTTCCTCCTCGGCGCGCTCGGACGGAGCCGGCGTGGCGTTGCCCCCTCCCTTGCGCGAGAAGACACCGTCCGGATCTTCCGGCAGCGGCTCGTCGCTGCTCGGCGTCTCGTGCCACGGCGACATCTTGTCGGAGCGGGACCGCGCCAGCCGCCTCTCCTCGCCGGGCATACGCATGGCGAGGGGTCCGGGGGAAGCCGGGATCTCGGATGGGTTGGGCGTCAGCTCGGGCTGGTTGCGTCGCCTTGCGTCGCTCGGACCGCTGTGGCGCTGCTGCGAATTCGGATCGAACTTGCCGTAGCGCCTGGTTTCCTTCTCGACCCACGAGTCGTATTCGGCGGCAAAGCGCGCCTCGTCGGGACGCCGCTCCTCCCGCGGACGGGGCAAGTCGACGACTTGCCCGGGCGCACGAACCGACTCTTCCTCCTTCTTCGCCTCCGCCAGCTTGGCCTTCTCTTCCTGACGCTCGAGGTCGGCGATGATCTTGCGTGCGGTTTCGTCGTCGAGCGTGCTGACCGAAATCGGCTCGGCGCTCGCCATGGCCTCGCGTCGTTTGGCTTCGACCTCGGCCTGCCGGGGCGCCCAGAAATACAGCGCGATGCCGAGCAAGCCGCCGATCTCCGCGTGGATGATGAGCGCGAGCAGAACCCAGCGCACGAGGGAAGTGCGTCTTGGCTGTCCTGTTCTGGCTTCGCTGATCATGCCGACCCCTCGGCTCTAGCACGCCCGGGCCTCGCACACTATTCTAGCGCCCTATCCCCCTCTGCCAACCGGGTGAATAGTGTCCTTGCACCACAGAGAGCACAGAGAGCACGGAGAGCACAGAAAGGGGAAGGGCGCGGATCCGGATCCCCCTTTCCCTCCGCCCTCCGTGTCCTCCCCACCCTCTGTGGTGAAGAAACGTCTGCTGCACGACGTGGGGCGGGCCATCGCGGACTTCGACCTCATCGCGGCGGGCGACCGCATCCTGGTGGCGCTGTCGGGCGGCAAGGACAGCTATGCCCTGCTCCTGCTGCTGGAAGCCATGCGCCGACGCGCACCAGTGTCCTTCGGCCTGGTCGCGGTACACCTCGATCAGGGACACCCGGGACATGATCCGGCGCCGCTTCTGGCGTGGCTCGCAGCACAAGGCTTCGAGCACAAGCTCGTGCGCGAAGACACCTACGGCATCGTAAAGGCCACCCTGGCCGAGCAGCAGACGCCCTGCTCACTGTGCGCCCGTCTGCGCCGAGCGATTCTCTACCGTGTGGCCGACGATCTCGGCTGCACCAAGGTGGCGCTCGGCCACCACCGTGACGATGCCGTGGAAACCCTGCTCCTCAATCTCTTCTTCGCGGGCAAGCTCGCGGCGATGCCCGCCCGTCTGACCAGTGACGACCGCCGACATGTGGTCATCCGGCCGCTCATCTACTGCGCGGCAAGCGACCTGGCGGAGTTGGCCGCCCGCCACAGGGTGCCCCTCCTGCCGTGCCGGCTGTGCGATGTACGCCCGCAAGCTCAACGCAAGCAAATCAAGCTGTTGCTCGACCGCCTCGAGGTCGAATACCCCCACGTACGCCAAACCATGCTCGCCGCGCTCGGCAACGTGCACGGAAGCCATCTCCTGGCAAGGTAGCCACGCGTCGCTACTTGCCCTTGCTGACGAGGGCGTCAACCTGCTGCTTGAGCCGGTTGCACTTTTCCAAGACGTCGGCGAACCGATTCTGGAAGATCTTGACGTAGCGGCGGTCCTTGGCCTTGCGCAGAAGCGCCTCGCGCACCTCCGCGAGCTGGGTCACGAGCTCCGCGGGCGCCATGAACTGCGGCAGCAGCACGTGCAGTCGGCTCTGGTCGGCGATGCGCACCTCACCGGCATGTCCGGGCGCGGGCGGCGCGAAAACCATGGCGATGAGGCTGGGAACCGTGGCCTTGATGGTCTTGACCACCATGGTGCCGGTCAGGTCGGGCAGGTTCTCCTTGGCCACGAGCACCATGGGCGGAACCTGCGATGCGCTGTCGAGCGCCTCGCCCCCCGTCTGCACGTGCCGCACGCGCCAGCCTTTGTCCTCGGTCAGCTCCTTTTCGAGCTCGTTGGCCAGGGTCGGATCGTCGTCGACCAGCAGCAGGTTGAGCGCCCCCAAGCCGGTGATCGAAGACGAGAGGCCGCCCTCGCGCGCCTTGAGCTTGTCCTCCGCGTCGATCGCCTGCCGCGACAGCCCCATCATCCGGCGCAACAGCTCCTCGTTCAACTCGATGAGATCGATCAGAAGCTGCTCCCGCGCCTTTGCCGCCTTGACGTCGTTCGAAGCCTGGACGACGCGCTCGCGCAGGTCGCGGACGTACTCGCGCGCCTTGGGAATCACGTCGGTGGCGCCGGCGCGAAAGACCGGCGCGACAGCGTCGAAACCGATGCGGCGGCTCATCACGATGACCGCGGTCAAGGGCGAGCGCTCGCGCACGAACTTGACGAGATCGATCCCGGAGTCCTGCTTGGGCGTGTCCAGGTCCGCGAGCACCACGGGGAAGAAGCGATTGGCTATCTGATCCTGCGCGCGCTCGATGTCGGAGAGGACGGTGACGGAGAGCCCGGCCTCGCGGAACAGGCGCTCCACGCCCTTGCGAACCGTCTCGTCCGCGTCGAGAACCAGTACCTCCTGGCCGCCGCCGGCCTCGGTCTTGGGGCTGCCCACGAACCAAGACCCTAGGGGAGTCCCGGAAAAAGGTCAAAAGACGCGCATTTCCCGGCTCGTGCTACCCTCATGGTCGTAGGCCTGCGAGCCTATCGGCGCAGCCGCCGACGAACCAAGAAGCCATGATCACCGTTCTCGACAAAGTGCTTGGGGCAGCCCGCCAACTCGGCGCCTCCGACGTCCACCTCAAGGTCGGGCTGCCACCCATTTTCCGGGTGAAGGGCGACCTGCGCACGGTCGCCAACGTGCCGCCGCTGACCCAGGAGGCCATCGAGGAGTTCGGGCTCAGCATGATGAACCCGCGGCAACGCGAGATCTTCGAGAAGAACTGGGACGTGGACCTCGCCTACTCGACCCAGGACGGCTACCGCTACCGCGTGAACGTCCTGCAACAACGCGGGGTCATGGGCGTGGTCATGCGCCTCATCCCCCCCAACGTGCCGCCCTTCGAGCGTTTGAATCTGCCGCGCAAGGTACTCGATCTCGCCGAGGAGAGACGCGGCCTGGTCCTGGTCACCGGCATCACCGGCTCGGGCAAGTCGACCACCCTGGCGGCCATGGTCGACTACATCAACTCGCACAAGGCGGTCCACATCGTCACCATCGAGGATCCGATCGAATTCGCCTTCAAGGACCGGCGCAGCGTGATCAACCAGCGCGAGATCGGCTTCGACACCACGTCCTTCGCGCGCGCCCTGCGCGCCTCCTTGCGCCAGGATCCCGACGTCATTCTGGTCGGCGAGATGCGCGACCTCGAAACCACCGAGATCGCCTTGACTGCCGCCGAGACCGGTCACCTCGTGCTCTCGACCCTGCACACGGTCGACGCGGTCGAAACCATCAACCGCATCGTGGCCCTCTACCCGCCTCACCAGCAGCAGCAGGCGCGCCTGCAACTGTGCGCGGTTCTCCGTGGCGTCATTTCGCAGCGACTCGTGGCGCGCGCCGACGGCATGGGCATGGTCCCGGCCGTCGAGATCCTGATCAACACCGCCCGGGTCAAGGAGTTGATCGCCGATCCCCGGCGCACCCGCGAGGTCAACGAGGCCATCGCTTCGGGTCGCGATCCGTACGGTATGGTCAGCTTCGACCAATCGCTGACCGAGCTGGTCAAGAACCGCTTCGTCACCTACGAAGAGGCGCTCTCCGCCTCCACCAACGCGGACGACTTCGCGCTGGTCTTCCGCGGGGTCAGCAAGGGTGGCAGCGTCAGCACGGACTTCAACCCCGGCGCCAGCGGTCGCACGGGCTACACGCCGACCCCGGCCACCAGCACGCCCGGGCAGTCGAGCGAGTTCCAGGTCGATCGCTTCAAGAACGAGTAGGGTTGCGCGCGCCTTGCGCGAGCTGCGCGAGCTTGGCCAGCACCTCGTCACGCCGGGCCTCGGGAACGGAAACTCGCGTGGGCATGCCCCCGCCGAGGTTGAAGAGCCTGACGAAATCCAGGCCCGATTCGAAATCCGCCGCAATGGAGAGCGAGCCGGCATCGCGCACCACGGCCACGAGCGCCCGCCGCTGGCCGAGCAGCAGGAGCTCGGTCTTGTCATAAGGCGCGTTCGACTTGACCTCCAGATAGGCCACGTCGCCGTCGACCCGGTACTGCTCGGAGAGGCGCTGGGCCTGTTCCAGCAGGGGGTCGACGAGGCGGGCGGCAGCGTCGATTTCCGCGTAGTGATGGGGGGCCCGCGTGCGAGCGAGCAAATACTGCATGATGCGGTGTTTGAGCGACTCGTCGCGAAAGCGAGCCCGCAGCGCACGATCGATCCTCTCGGCGATGGGGCTGGGCCTGCCACGGCGGGTGTCCACGGCGCGCGCGTCCCGGTCGGCGCCCTCGTACGGCTCGATTCCGCCCAGCAGCCATTTGGCGCCGGCGTACAGGCCGTCCAGATCGACGTGCATCGCAATGGTGTCGGCTGGGCCAAGGCGGGCAACCAGCTCGGGGGTCACCATCTCGGGGCAGCCGCCATGCTGGGACTTGCTGGCCAGCACGAAGCGCTCGTCCCCCGCGTAGTCCGCGTGCCGCTCGTGCTCGTGGTGATCGACCCAGGCCGCGAGGCGCGAGCCCAGACCGGAAATGAAAGGCAAGGTCACGGTGGCAAAGGAAGTCTTGCCGGTATCGGCGGCAAATGCGATATCCAGGACCACAACACGGCCCGGCAGGGTTTCCGCCTTCGGCAAGGCTCGCGGGGTCAGGAACGCAAAGCGCACCGCAGCCAGTCTGTCAGCATCCGTCATCGGCCGGTGAAGAATACCCGGGGAAATCGGACTTGCCGGCACAAAAGCGGACGCCTTCACACGCGCATCGCTCTGGGCTTCGCAGCCGATTTCGCCGGGATAGCCCGCATGCACCTCGCTTGACACGCCAAGGCCCACCTATAAGATACCGCCCCGTAACACGGGATCCCGAGGAGACCAAAGTCGCTTTCCGCCGAGCCCGCATGCGGGATGGCTCTGGCGGGCTCAAGACGCCCGCGGAGGATGAGATGCAAGGATTCGCCAAGTTCCTGGAAGAGGGTGGAACCCTCATGTACTTCAACCTGCTGGTGTCGGTCATCGTGCTGTCGTTCATCGTCGACCGCTTGCTCTTCTTCCTGGTCAAGAGCAGCGTCAACGCGCGGGCCTTCCTCGAGAACATCCGCAAGCTCGTGCTCGCCAACAACCTCGATCGAGCCGTGAAGCTCTGTTCGGCCACCACCGCTCCCGTTGCGCAGGTCGCCAAGGCGGGACTCCAGCGCTTTCATCGCGGCGAGATTGCCGTGGCCCAGGCCATCGAAGAGGCGCTGGTGGACGTGACTCCGATGATCAAGAAGCGCATCCAGATTCTCTGGTCTCTGGCCAATATCGCGACCCTCATCGGTCTGCTGGGCACGGTCGTCGGCCTCATCCGGGCCTTCGGCGCGGTCGCGGCCGCCAAGCCCGAGGAGCGCAGCAACCTGCTGGCCCGAGGTATTTCCGAGGCGCTCAACAACACCGCCATGGGTCTCGGCATCGCCGTGACCTGCATCGTCGCGCACGCCATCTTGGGCTCGATGTCGAAGCGCCAGACCGCGGATCTCGAGGCCTTTTCACTCAAGTTGGAGAACCTCCTGGCGGAATCCGCGCACGGGGCCGGAGTGCAGCAGAAGTAGGCCTAGGGATCCCTGCCGGGGCAAGGCACGATGACCAAACGCCAGGTACGGGCCCGCATGCGGCGCATGCGGGCCGAGTTCGAGGAAGCCGAGGAAGAAACCGGCGAGATCAACCTCGTTCCCTACATGGACATCGTCACCAACATCATCATCTTCTTGCTGGCCTCGGTCATAAACCAGGTGCCGCTCGGCACCGTGAACGTGTCCTCGCCGACCTTCGGGGGCGGTGGCGGCGGCGACCAGCAGGAAAAACCCGCCCTCAACCTCACCGTGACGGTGGGGCAGAGCGGCTTCACCCTGGCCGGCTCGGGTGGCGTCATGCCCCCCATTCCCAAGCTACCTTCTGGCGACTATGACTACACCGCGTTGACCGCGAAGCTCACCGAGATCAAGAAAGAGTTCTCGGACGAAACCAAAGCTACTTTCAACGCCGACGCGATCACGCCCTACGACACCGTGGTCAAGACGCTGGACGCCATGCGCATCTACAAGGACGAGAAGGACCAGCGAGAAAAGGCGCTCTTCCCGGACGTCGTGTTCGCGGCGGGTATCTTGTGATGGCAACCGACGGCGCGAAACCTGCCTCCCCCTGGGCTGCCCGGCTTGCCGGAAAAAAGGCCATTCGCAGCTACGCGCGCAAGCTGGCCGAGCCCGAGGACATCAAGGACCTGAACATCACCCCGATGATGGACATGATGACCATCATCCTGGTCTTCTTGCTCAAGAGCTTCACCTCGTCGGCAGAGATCGTGAACATGGACCAGAACCTGATGCTGCCGCCGTCGATGACGCAGCTGGCACCCAAGCAAGCGGTGCCGGTGACCATCACCAAGCGGGTCCTGCTGGTCGAGGGCGACGCCGTGGCGCCCATCACCAACGGGCGCATCGATCCGCAGCTCAAGCGCGACGGCGACAACGGCTACTACATCACGCCGCTCGTGGAAACGCTGTCCAAGGTGGCCCGACGGGAGAAGAAGATCGCGGAGATGAGCGGGCAGAAGTTCGAAGGCGAGTTGACCATCATCGCGGATCGGAACACACCCTATCGGCTGCTGACCGAGGTCCTGTATTCGTGTGGCCAAGCCGAGTACGCGAACTACCGACTGCTCGTATTGAAGTCACGCGAATAGGAAGGGTAGAGGTCGCAGAGGGGGACGAGGGCACAGAGCGGCCGGCCCCGAGTCCCGCGCGACGTCGTGAACCTGGCCGTGGGCGTCGCCCTATGGCTGGTCGTGGACGTCTACGTGACCGTGGCCGTAGACGTTGGCGACCGCGGCCACGACCCCGTTTTGTCCCCCACGGCTCCCGAGGCCGGTGCGGCAATCCGCTCCGGCCTCTGCGCCCTCGTCCCCCTCTGGCGCCCTCTACGGACTTCCTCGCCGACGCTACCTACTCCACCACCACGAACTCGACGCGGCGGTTCTTGAGCTTGCCCTTCCCCAGGTTGGGCACGATCGGTTTCTTGGCGCCCATGCCTTCCGCGACCACGCGCTCGGGCGCAATGCCTTGCTCCACGAGGTACTTCGCGACGGCCTTGGCCTGCGCTTCGGTCAGGGCCTGCGCCTTGCTAGCGGCGATTCCGCCGTCCCAGTGCGCCTCCACGCGAATCCGGCGGATCTCGGGGTGGTTTGCCAGGATGTCCACCACCTCGTCAAGCAAGTGCGGCATTCCCGCCGTCAACTCGGGGCCCGCTTTGCCACGCACACGCTTGAAAGTGACCGCCTGACGCAGCTTGAACTTGCCGTCCTTGAAGCTCACCCCAGCCACGGCCGGCCGGGTGTGCAAGGTGATGCTGACCCCACCCTCGCGGCCGTCGGCTACCGTCACTTGGCTCTCCTTGGACAGGAATCCGGGCGCATCGACCCGCAGGGTGTACACCCCAGGCGCGACCGGGATCGCGAAGTTGCCCGACTCGTCCGACTTGCCTTCGGCGATTTGCGGCCCCGCCAGCTTGATGGTGGCCACCACGCCTTTGCCGGAATCGTCGCTGACCCGTCCGGAGGCGCGGGCCGCCGGCGGCTTGGGGGTGAGACGAAGCACGATGTTGGCGGTCTGCCCCGCAATGACCTCGGTCCGCATGGTGGCGCTTTCGAAACCGTCGGCCACGACCACCAGCTCGACCGGTCCGGGCGCGAGCGGCACGCTCTGGAACGAGCCATCCGCCTCCGTCACCACGCGCGAGTGCTGCCGCCCGCTCACGCCCACGATGGCATTCTCGACCGGCGTCCCCGCGGCGCTGACCACCCGTCCCGCCACCAGCCCCTCGCTTATGGCCGCTTCCTTGATGACGACCTTCTCGACCGGGACGTGGCGCACGATGCGCGGCACCAGGTCCAGGGCGTAGCCGAGACCGAAAAGCAGGTTCCACGGCGCAAGGGCCGGACCGTAGGCGTACCCGGGCGAACGCAGGGCGACGTCAACGCCGACCGTGAGGGTCAAGCCGTGCAACACCTGTCCCTGCACGCCGAGAGTCACCCAGTGCTGATCCTTGTTGTCCTTGCAGGCCTCGTTGCCTGGCTGGCCGCAAAGCCCGACCACGTGCTGCTGGCGGTCGATCTCCGGGTCGGGCGAACTGGTCAGGTACTCGAAGTGGTACTCGACGAGCGGGCGCAGCGAGAACCCCTCGGCCAGCTCGTGCAAGGGAGCGTCCGCGGCCAGCGCCAGGCGGAAGCGGCTGCCCGAGATGCCGTAGGCGAATTGGGAAACGTAGCGGGAAAAAGCCGACGTGCCGTTGGCATCGTAGTCCACGAGGTATCGGGAATTGTCGACGTAGTACCCGAGGTTCATGTGGAAGCGAAGGGGCACGTCCTCCCTAGCCGGCTTGAGATCGTAGGCGCCCAGGGCATTGACCCAGAACGAGGTCGAGTCCGGAGAGAAGGAGATGCCGTTGATCGAGGACATCATGCGCACCCCCAGCTCACCGCCCGCCGAGAATCCCGGACCCACGCCATAGGCCAACTTGGCCCCCAGCAGGAGATCGCCGAACGACTTGATGAGCTCGGGATCGGTGCGATTGGCCTCGGAGACGCAGACCTCTTGGCCGGAAAGGTCGGTGCTGCACAGACGACGGTTCTCGTTCGCGGAACCCAGGACGGCGCCAAAGATCTCGAGGTGTTCGATGGGGGTGACCCCGAAGGCAAGCGCGCCTTGCAGCCGCCGGTTCCGGTCACTTGCCGGCGGGGATTCGCTCTGGACCAAGAAGTTGCTGCCCGTGAAATACTCGCCGTGGAGGCCCACGCGAAGCTGGCCGACATTGCCGACGTCGGCCGAGCCCATGTGCAGAAGCCCGACCGAGCCGCCCAGGCTGAGTTGCGGCACGAAACCGCGCGGGCGTTCGTCGGACTCGGAGATCGCCGTCTCCGGCGAAGGCGCGACGGTTGTGGCGTCGGGCTCCAAAGCGGCGGGCGCCGGCGCCGGAACAGGAGCCGCGGCCGGAGCTGTGGCGGGCTCCGGGGCCGCATCCGGTTCCCCGCCCTCAAACGGAGCAAGCGCCGGCGCTGGCGCGGGAGCAGGACCCGGGGCGGGAACGGGACCCGGCGCGGGATAGACGGGGATAGGAGCCGGCGCCGGTGCGGGAGCCGGCGCCGGTGCGGGAGCCGGATACGCGGACGCCGGGTAGGGAGCCGGATAGGTCGGCGCGGGATACGCCGGTGCCGCCGCAGGCGGCGGCCAGGGTGCCGGAGGTGGCGTCGTGCCGCCAGGCTGGGCCGACACAGCCGCGGGAACGAGAGCAAGGACGAGAAGCGAAACGAGTGAACCGGGTATTGTTCGCATGCGGTGGCTCCTGGAGGCGAGACGGGCCGTATGCTAGACGGGCTTGCCGAGCGAAGCAATCACCACTTGCCAAGCCAGGGCCGACCGAGCGTTGCCCCAGTCACAACTCGTAGTCCCAAACGAGGATATTGAATTCCTGCCGCAGTCATGGGAGTAAGTCCCGGCAGCATGACATCGTCGCTAGAGCAATTGACCGAGGAGATACGAGAAGTGGCCCTGCTCGTCCACTCGGCGCAAGAAAGAGCCGAGGATCGCGAATTGGTCAAGAACGCGCACCTGGCCGTCGAGCGCTTGTCGAAACGCTACCGCGATCTGTGCACCAGCGGTCCCGAAGCCGAGCGGGAAACCATCGAGCGCAAGCTCGGCCGCCGCGTGACCGACCTGCGCCGCCTCGCTTCGATGCTACCCCGCATCGGCGGCATCGGCAGCGAGCACACCGGCGACCAAGCCAGTGCCGCGCCATCGGAGGTCGAGGCGCGCCGGATCACCGGGGTTTCCTGGCGTAGCGATCGCCCCATGGGCAACGTCGGTTCGCCTGCCTTGCGCGTGGGCGGCGAGGTCGACGCCTGGTGCGGCCCGTGCGACCGCCTCACCACCCATTCCATCATCGCCATGGTCGGCAACGCGCCGAGGCAAGTGGTCTGCCAGGCCTGCAATGCCCGGCACGGCTACCGCACCGCCCCCGCGCGCCGGTCCACGGAGAAAGCCGCTGCAGCGGCGTCGCCGCAGGAGACGGAAGCCGCGCGCCGGGCCGAGCAGAAGGCCGAGGAATTGCGTGTCCTCGGCCGCGAACTGGCGGAAGCCACCCATGTTCGCTCCTTCGATGCCCGCGACCGCTACAAGGTGGGCGAGGTCATTTCGCACCCCGAGTTCGGCCGCGGCAAGGTCGAGACCGTGCTGCGTTCGAGCCTGCTCGTGCGTTTCCCGAACGGCGGTCTCAAGTCGCTGATGCTGAGCTAACCACTCCTTGCCCCGCGGCCAGGGTTGGGGAAGGATCAGCGGACAGAAGGCGCATGGCTTCACTCGACGAAAGCAGAGCAACCTCCCCGTCGCAGACGGGTCGTCCGCCAACCTCCATCCTGGTGGTCGACGACGACGCGGCCATGTGCGATTGGGTGAAAGAAGAGCTGGAGCACGAGGGTTTCGCAGTCGACATCGCTGCGGGTGGGCGAGCCGGAGTCCAGCGCGTGAAAGCGGGCGGCATCGACCTGGTCGTTTCGGACGTCAAGATGCCCGATCTCGACGGGCTTGACCTGCTGCGCGAGATTCGCGAAGTCGAGCCTTCGCCCTTCGTCATCATCGTCACCGGATTCGGGTCGATCGATACGGCGATCCGCGCGGTGAAGCTCGGCGCCCACGACTACATCACCAAGCCCTTCAATATCGACCAGCTCGTGCTCAGCATCGACAAGGCCCTCGCCGAACGCTCTCTGCGCAGTGAGGTGGTCCGCCTGCGCGAGGAAGTCAGCCGCCGCGACCGTCTGGACAGCATCATCGGGCGCTCGGCCGCCATGCAGGAAATCTTTGCCCTCATGCGACGTCTGTCGACATCGCACGCCAACTTGCTTGTCACCGGCGAATCGGGCACAGGCAAGGAGCTCGTGGCGCGCGCCCTGCACGCGCGCAGCCCGCGAAAGAGCCGGCCGTTCGTCGCGCTCAACTGCGCGGCCATTCCCGAGAACCTGCTCGAGAGCGAGCTTTTCGGCTATGCGCGCGGGGCCCACTCGACCGCGAATGCCGACCGGCAGGGGCTCTTCGTCGAAGCCAACGGCGGCACGCTGTTTCTCGACGAAATCGCGGAACTACCCATGCCCCTGCAGCCCAAGCTCCTGCGCGTCCTGCAGGACGGCGAGATTAGGCCGCTCGGAACCAACCGGTCCGAACGCGTCGACGTGCGCGTGATAGCGGCCACCAATCGTGATCTCGAACGCGCCCTGCGCGAAGGTCGCTTCCGGGAGGATCTCTACTACCGGCTGAACGTCATCCCAATCCACCTGCCCCCCTTGCGCGGCCGCCAAGAAGACATCCTACCGCTGGCCGACCACTTCCTGGCCCGCGCGGCGGCACGCTCGGGCAAGACCGTCAAGGGCTGGAAAGAGAGCGCCAAGAAGCTCTTGCTCTCCTATCACTGGCCGGGCAACGTGCGCGAGCTCGAGAACGTGGTCGAACGGGTGGTGGCCCTGACGGAAACCGACCTCGTTGGGCCCGAGGACTTGCCGCGCGCCATGCAGGAACGCAAAAGTCAAGATCTCCTGGCCAACGCCGTCACCCAGGGACTCACTCTCGACCAGCTCGAACGCGAGTACATCGAACGTGTGCTCGACGTGGAGGGCGGCAACAAGACGCGGGCGGCACAGCGTTTGGGTCTCGACCGCAAGACGCTCTACCGCAAACTCGAAGAGTATGCGGCCACTCCCCGGGGCAAAGGTGCCGACCCCGAAGACCGGGGCGAAGGGCGGTAGTCGACTCGCCCGTGCGAGTGGCGTACAAATACTCCATGCGCTTTGGCGTTTTGGGTTTCCTGCTCTTGCTTGGCTGCGCTTCGACGCAGGCGAGCGCGGACAAGCCCTTGGAGCCCCTGCCACCGGCCCAGGGCCTAGCGGGTATCGGCGGCGCTGGCGATCCCGGCGGCGATGCCGATTTCCGCGTGGTCGCCAACCGCGCGGCCAATGTCTACGACCCCGGCGCGCGCGCCAGCCTGGAAGCCTTCTTGCTTCATCATCCCCACCACCACCAACGCCCCGCTGCCGCGGCCATGCTCATCGGGGTTCTGCTGCTGCAAGGCGATGCGCCGGCGGCGAAGACCGTGCTCGACGACAACACCGCCTATCTGCCGGCCGCGGAGCGCGAGTTCTTCGACGGCTTGTGCGCGGGACAGCTGCTCGACCATGCGCGCGCGCTCTCTCTGCTGCAGAGGTACCTCGGCGCGGCTCCGCCCCTGGGCATGGGCGGGTTGCCAGATCCCGACGTTCGTCGTCTGCTGCGTTCGACGCTGGCCGAGTCGCTGTTCGCGCTGGGCAACCCCGGCGACGCCATCGATCAGCTCGAGCTGTACGCGCAGATCGAAGGCAACCGACCTGCCGAGCGTATCTACGCCGTCAAGCGCGCGCAGGAGTTCGCCGTCAGAGTCGCGGGTCCTGCGGCCGTGCAGGCCCTGGTGGGCCGCCGCGGCCTGCTGGCACGTGCGGTGTTGGGACAGAAGGCGGTCGCTGCCTTGCGCGCGCGAGGGGACAAAGGCAACGCGGACCGACTGGAGCGGGAGGTCATGGGCATCCGTCGCCAGCTCGGATTCGAACGGCAGCTACCGTCGGCGATTGCCGCAGATCCCCTGCGACTGGGTCTCGTCGTGCCGCTCTCCGGCGCCCAAGCACGCCTCGGCGAAGTCATCCTGCGCGGCGCCGCACTCGTGATCACGGCCGCGACCCACGCCGCCAATCCGGTCCAGTTCCATCTCCTGCTGCGCGACGCCGCGACGGGGCCGGAGCGTTCGCCCCTGGGCGGCGGAACCTCGGCCGGCATCCTGGGCCTGGCCCGGGAGGAGAAGGTCATCGGCGTGGTGTCCACGCCCGACACCCGCGGCGCGGAATACGCCGCGCGCGAGGGTATCCCCGTCGTCCTGCTCGACGAGCGAAGTGGCGGCGGCCAAAGCACGGCGTTCGCGGTCATCCATGCGGCGGAGACGCGCGCCGTGACCTTGGCGCGCCGGGCGCTCGCCCTGGGCGCCCGGCGGTTCGCGATCTTGGGCCCCGACACCGGCGCGGGCAAGCGGTTGTCCGCCGCGTTTCGCGGGGCGGTGGAGAGAGGCGGTGGCTCCCTCACCGCATACGTCACCTACGCGCCGGGAGCCACGACCTTCGCCAACGAGATAGCCAATCTGCGCAGGCTGCCTTTCGACGCGCTCTACATCCCGGACAACGCCGCCCGGCTCGAGCTCATCGCGCCGGCGCTCGCCGTGGCCGATATCTGGCCACGCTCGCCCCGCCTGGCCTTCTCGTCGGCCCGTTCCGCGGCCACCTCGGGCCCCGGCCGCCGCGAGAGCTTGCTGCTTTCGACCGCTCTCGGCATCTCGGCCAAGTCCCTGCGCAACGTCGAACGCTACGTTCAAGGGACCATGCTCTGCCCTGGCTTCTATCCCGGCGAGGACACGCGGAGCGCGAGCTTCATCTCTCGCTTCAAGGGACTCTACGGCACTTCGCCAACCGCCACGGATGCCTATGGCTACGATGCTCTCTTCCTCCTGCGTGGCGCAGTCGAGCGCGGCGCCAGAACCCGCGCCGACGTGCTGCGCGTCCTCGGCACCCAGACTTTCGAGGGCCTGACCGGCGACATTCGTTTCGGACCCGACCGAAGCCGCATCGATCCGCCGCTCGTCTATGTCGTGGACGGCGAATCCGTCCGCATCCTGAAATAGCCCGGACGCAAGCGTGGCCAAGACCGCCAACCCCGACATCCTGGCCGACATCGCCAAAGGCGATCTGGCCCCCATCTACTGCTTGCACGGCAGCGAGCGTTTCCTGGTCGACCGTGCCGTCGCGGCCATCCGCACCGCCGCGCTGGGCGGCGAGAAGAGCGCGCCCGCCGCCTTCGACCGGGATGTCTTCGACCTCAGGGAGACACCCTTCCTCCAGGTCATCGCCGCCGCGCGCACCTTGCCGATGTGGAGCAAACGCAGGCTGGTCATCGCCTCGGGCATCGATGCCGTGAAGGCCGAGCAGATGGAGCCGCTTCTGGCCTACGTGGCCGACCCCAACCCGCGCTGCTGTCTGGTACTGCTTGGCGAGAAAGTGGACGGCCGTCTGCGCGTCTTCCTTGCCCTGCGCAAAGCGGGGTTCCTCCACGAGTTCGCCAGGCTCAGGGATCGGGATCTCGTGGCCTGGCTGGCCGGGGAGGCCAGGCGCCGCCGGCTCGCCATCGATAGCGCCGCGGTCGCGGCCCTGGCCGAGGCCGCGGGCCCGGACCTCGGCCGGGTGGTGCAGGCATTGGAGCAGGTTGCGCTTTTCGCCAACGGCCCCATCAAGCGCGAACACGTCGAGGAGATCGTCCCCGAATCGCGCGAAAGGGGCATCTTCGAACTCACGCGTGCCATCGCCACCGGCGACAGCGCCCAGGCCGTGCGCCTGGTGGCCAACCTGTTGCGCAACCGCGAGCCGGCCCTCAAGATCCAGTTCATGCTGCTGCGCCAGCTACGCCAGATCTGGCGCGCCAAGGAGCTGGTGGCGGCCTCGACTCCGCGTGACGAGATGGCGTCGGCCATCGGCATCGCTCCGTTCTTTCTGGAGGACGTCCTGACGCCTGCCAGGCGCATGAGCACAACCGCGCTCGTGCGCAGCTTCGCGCACCTCTACCAGGCCGACCGCAGCCTCAAGTCCTCGCGCATCGACCCCGAGGTCCAGATGACCCGCCTCGTGCGCCGGCTGGCCGAAGAAGCGGCAGGGAAGTAGGGGCCACGCCGACGTCGGCGGCAAGCGCCACGCAGAACGCGCGCGAAGCCACGCGAGCCGCGCACACGCTGGCCGCCCACGCCCCCGCTGCCGCCCACGGACGCACCCGTCGGCCTCGGCCCAGCGCCCAGCGGCCGCGCCGGCGGCCTGACTGTCGAGGCCTACGCCCCGGCATTCGAAGCGCGCGTCAGCCGCGAGATCTCTCGCGATGCCATGCGCCGCTTGATGATCCCACGCCTGCCCAGACGGGCGACGAGCTTGGTCGCCTCCTTGAGAAGCGCGACCGTTCGCTTCTCGTCCTTGGTCGCGATCGCAGCGCGTAGCTTCTTGACGGCCGTACGCATCGCCGACTTCTGGCTGGCATTTCGGGCCTCCGCCTTGATGCGCTGCCGGTTCTTCTTCGCTGAAGATTGGATGTTCGCCATTGGGAAGGGTGCGAATCATGCTGATGCAGACCGCCCCTGTCAAGGGCGGAGACTGCGACACAGCGATCTAGTAGGCCCGGTCCTCGGCCTTCATCTCGCCGCTGCCGCTGGCCGGCGAGGGCACCTTGATGTTCTGGTTGCCGCCGCGACGCTCGCCGGGCTTGAGCACTTCCTTGCCGGTAATGCGATCGATGACATTGTCGTTCTCGTCACGATCGCTGAGCTTGTCCTCGATCACGCTGTCCACGAACGAGCCCTTGGGTGCGGCTGCGGCCTGGCTCTTCCTGACTTCCTCCTGCCGATCGGCGACCCCGTGGTCGTAGATGACCAGGCAATAAACGTCATAGAACTTCGAGCGGTCGACCAGACGCAAGCCATCCCCCTCGGCCGAGCGCCACTGAAAAGCGTCGAGAACCCTGTCTTTCTTGCCGTGCAGCACCACGTCCCGGTACACCATCTGGGCTTTGCCGTACTTCTGCTGCATCAGATCCCCGAACTCCTGGAAGCTCTTGCCCGCGACCACGTCCTTGTCGAAAGCCACGAACATCTTGTAGAGCGAATCGCCCGAGAAGAAGAAGTAGCGCGTCGATTTCGGCTCCTTGTAGTAGAGCATCGACTCGCCGTTCTTCTGCAGGAATTCCTGATCGATGATCGACACGTCCCAGCCGCCCTTCTGGCCGTCGAACTTGAACAGGCTCTTGGCCACGCGCTCCTTTTCCGCCTTGATCTGGCGGCGGACGCTATCCGACTTCGCGGGATCCGTGCGGTACTTCTCGACCTGGTCCTTGAAGGCAGCGTCGATCTTGACATTGAGCTTGTCGATGACGTCCTTGGGGCTCATGCCCCACTTGAACTCTCCTTTGAACTCCTTGATCTCCGCGGCCTTGGCGACCGGCGCCGGGCCTCTCGCCTTCTCGGCCCTCCTCTTCTTGCCTTTCGCGAATACCACGGAAGCAGTTGCTACGGCTACGACCATTACCAGGAAGAAAAGTCCGGATCTTCTCATCTCGCTTCTCCTTGGATCGAAGGCTGGCAAACACTAGCACCGGAAGCGGTTGATGCACAACGCTCAATCGCCGAAAGTGTCCGGGGGTGCCTTGATTTCGACGGGGCTCCAGCCCGAGGTATTCTCGCCCCGCGACGGTGCGCCTCGCGCCAGTCTGGCCACGCCGGCCAGCGCCATGTCGTCCGCGCCCTCGGAACGCCCCGCCTCCTCCTCGACGTGCCCCCGCTTGCGGTCGGCGCGACCGTTGCGTAGATCTTCGCGCGGGTTTTCCGCATAGGACGCCGCCTCGCCAGGCCCCGCGTAGTCGATCCAGAAGGCCGACGGCCCCTTTCTGCGATTGTCGAGGTGGACGAAAACCGAATTGGGATAGTAGCCCACGCCCGTGTGTTTGAACGTCTTGCGCAGGTAGTCGCGCAGGACTGCGTTGGAGATGCCGGCCACCCGGAAGTCACACGCCAAGCCCTGCTTGTGCGGGCTCTTCGGGTTCTTGGCCACCTTGGGGTGGCGAAAGCCCGAGACCACCTCCAAGCGGTGCCCTTCGAAATGACGGCCTATCTGGTAGAGTATACGAGCCAGGCGGACGTCCATTCGGAAGACCTTGCCGGTTTGATGGCAGCGCATGAACCGGTTGAAGCGCTTCTGCCAGCCTCTGATGGGCCTGCCCCTGTCGTCGTAGAAGCGCAGCTTGAGACGCTCTTTGGTGTTGACCTGGAAGAGCTCGACCGGCGCATAGCGCGAAAGCCTCTTCGGTTTCTTCGACGCCTTGGCCCTCAGCTTCTTGGATGCCTTGGCCGATCCTGCCGTGCCGCCAGCCTTCACGATGCTCGTCTTCGCCGGAGCGCGCGCCGCCGCCCGGGCGAAACCGGGAATCAACAGCAGGGCCAGGGCGAGAACCGCGTGCCTGAACAAAGCATCTCCATCATGGCAAGGCTCAATGGGCCGACGTCAACTTTTTGCCTAGTTCCGCCAGCAAATCCCATGCTGCGCGTGGCGAAAGACCGTCGAGATCCACCGCGCGCAGCGCCGCCAAGACCTCGGCCTCGGCTCCGGCTGCCCCTTGCCGCACCGCCTCCCTGCTCGAGGGGGGTGCGAAGAGCGATAGCTGCGAGCGGCCGTCCTCCTCGGGCCGCGCCAGCCTGGGTTGCGCGTCTTTGCCGCCTGGCCCGCCCTCTTCCAGGTGACCGAGGATGGCGCGTGCGCGAGCCACGACCGTCTCGGGCAGTCCGGCCAGACGCGCCACCTCGATGCCGAACGAGCGACTCGTGCCCCCGGGCGTGAGCTTGCGCAGGAAAACGACCTCGCCCTGCCACTCGCGCGCGGCCACGCTCATGTTGCGCACGCGACCGTGGGTTTCGGCCAAGGCGCACAGCTCGTGGTAGTGCGTGGCGAACAGGGTGCGCGCCGCCACGCGGTCGTGCAGGTGCTCGGCCACGGCCCAGGCGATCGACACGCCGTCGTACGTCGAGGTGCCGCGTCCGATCTCGTCGAGAATGATGAGGCTCTTCCGCGTCGCGTGGCGCAAGATGTGCGCGGTCTCGCGCATCTCCAGCAGGAACGTCGATTCGCCACGGGCCAGGTTGTCGCCGGCGCCCACGCGTGACAGCACGCGGTCGCAGAGCCCGATGCGCGCCTGGCGCGCCGGCACGAAGCCGCCCATCTGCGCCATGATGACGGCCAGCGCGACTTGCCGGATGAGAGTGGACTTGCCCGCCATGTTGGGCCCGGTGACAAGCAGCATCTGCTCGTTTTCGGTGTCGAGACGGACGTCGTTGGGCACGAAGCCTCCCGCCGCGGCCAAGCGCTCGACCACGGGATGGCGGCTGGCCACGAGCTCGACGACCTCGGAATCGTCCACCAGAGGACGACAGTAGTCGTGGCGATGGGCCTGCTCGGCCAGCGCGGCGAGGACGTCGGCGCGGGCCACGCGGCCAGCCAGGGCCAGCAGGCGCTCGGACGCCTCGCCGACCTCGTCGCGCAGCTTGGTGAAGATCGAGAGCTCGAGGCTGGTGCGCCGCTCGTCCGCGGTCAGAATCTTGGCTTCGTACTCCGCCAACTCGGGCGTCACGAAACGCTCGGCGTTGGCCACGGTCTGCTTGCGCGTGTACTCCGGCGGCACATTGCCGAGCCGCGAGCGCGTGACCTCGATGAAGTAGCCGAAGACCGAGTTGTACTTCACCTTCAGCGTCGGGATTCCAGTGCGCTCGCGCTCGCGCGCCTCGATGGCCAGGATGCCTTCGCGGCCGCCGCTCGCGATGACGCACACCTCGTCGAGCTCGGACGAAACGCCGGGCTTGACGTAGCCGCCGTCCTTGGTGGTGGCTGGGGCGTCGTCGCGCAGGGTCGCGCCGATGCGCTCCGCCAGGTCGGCGCCGAGGTCGGTCCCCAGGTCGAGCAGCCCTCCGGACTCCGCCTCGGCCGCGACCACGGCCGGCAATCCGTCGGTAGCCTGCCGCAGAAGAGCGCGCAACTCGGGCAGGCGGGCGAGCGATCTGCCCAACACGGCCAGGTCCCGCGGCGAGGCCACGCCCAGACGCGCGCGCGTGGTCAAGCGTTCGATGTCGCCAAGCTCCCCGAGGAGCTCGCGCGCGGCTTCCCGCCGCGACTGCTGCGCCACCAGGCGCTCCACCGCATCCTGCCGGCGCCGGATCTGCACGATGTCGACGAGCGGAAACAGCAGCCACCGCCGCAGCAGTCGCGCGCCCATGGCCGTGACCGTGGCGTCCAGCAGATGCAGCAACGACCCCTGCGGCCGGCGGTCGACCATGGTTTCGACGAGCTCGAGGTGCGCGCGCGCCTGCTCGTCGATGACCAGGAAGTCGTCGCGCCGGAACAACTCCAGGCGGGTAGTGGGCAACGGCGCACAAACCTGCGTGGCGCGCACGTAGCGAACAACCCGGGCCGCCGCCGTCGCCACTTGCGGCAACCGTTCCAGGCTGGCGCGGTCGAGGCTTTCCCCCAAGGCCTCGCCGAGCGTCGTCCAGGGTGCGGGCTCGTCCGCCGTGGTCATCGGGGTCTGCGCCAAGTGGCCATAGGTGCGCCGGATGGCGGCGGCCAAGTCGCTGTCTTGCTTGGCGAGCAGGATCTCGCGCGGCTCCACGCGGGCCAGCTCGTCGAGCAGGCCCTCGGTAGTGGCGCAGAACGTGGCGCGAAAATCGCCGGTGGTCACGTCTGCGAAGGCCAGGCCGAAGCCGTCACGCGCCTCGCCCGCCACCGCGGCAACGTAGTTGGGGGCGCGCGGCTCCAGGGATTCCTCGTCAAGAACCACCCCTGGCGTGATGACGCGAACCACCCCCCGCTTGACCATGCCACGGGTCAGCTTCGGATCCTCGAGCTGCTCGCACACGGCCACGCGGTGGCCGAGCTCGGTCAGCCTCTCGATGTAGCCGCGCGCCGAGTGGTGCGGCACCCCGGCCATGGGTACCGGATCCTCCTTGCCCTTGTCGCGGGTGGTCAGGGTCAAAGAAAGCGTGCGCGCCGCGAAGACAGCATCCTCGTAGAACATCTCGTAGAAGTCCCCGAGCCGGAAAAACAAGATGGCATCGGGGTACCTCGCCTTGATGTCGAGGTACTGGCGCATGAGCGCCGTGGTGCCGCTGTCTTTGTCGCCGGCCACGGCGGCTTTCTCCCCACGCGCAAAGGGTCGGCGGCGGGCCTACTCCTTGGCCGGAGCCGGAGCGGGACGCGACTTCTTGGCGGGCTTGCCGTCGGCGCGGGCCGCCTGACGCTCGGCCTTCTGCCGCTTGCGGCGCTCCTTGAGCTTCCCCTGCGCCTTGCGACGGCGCATCTTCATCGAGTTGCGGTTGTCGTGCTTTCCCATGGAGCCGCCACTATTCGGAAACCGGGCCGTCCTGTCAAGGCGCTTGTCGTCCTAGCGCCAGGGCAGGTCCGTTGGGGAGTGTGCACGGGAAGAAACAGAGAAACAGAGCCGGAAACTCCATGGCGACTGTCCGTCTCTGCGTCTGCGTTCCTCCTTGTTCTTCCTGGCTCGCCGGGATGGCCGCTAGCCCAGCCGGCGCCGCTGGTTGATCTGGTTGATGAGGCCGTTGGTGGAAGCATCGTGCGAGGACACGTCGGCGCCGCCGCGCAGCTCGGGCAGGATGGCGTCGGCCAGCTTCTTGCCTAGCTCCACGCCCCACTGGTCGTACGAGTTCACGTTCCAGATGACCCCTTGCACGAATATCTTGTGCTCGTATAGCGCGATGAGCTTGCCCAGCGTGCGCGGATCGAGCTTGTCGTACAAGAGCGAGTTGCTCGGTTTGTTGCCGGGGAACACCTTGTGCGGCAGGAGCGCCGTCAGAGCCTCGCCCGTCACGCCGGCGGCTTCCAGCTCGGTGCGCGCCTCGGCCTCCGTCTTGCCCTTCATCAGCGCTTCGGTCTGAGCCAGGAAATTGGCCAGCAGCAAGGCATGGTGCTCGCCTCTCGGGTTGTGCGTGCCCACCGAGGCCAGGAAGTCGCACGGTACGAGCTTCGTGCCCTGGTGCAGGAGTTGGTAGAAAGCGTGCTGGCCGTTGGTCCCGGGCTCGCCCCAGATGATCGGGCCAGTCTGGTAGTCCACGAGCTTGCCGTCGCGCGTGATCCGCTTGCCGTTCGACTCCATGTCGCCTTGCTGCAAGTAGGCGGGAAAGCGCGCCAGGTACTGGTCGTACGGCAGGATGGCGTGGGTTTCGGCGCCGAAGAAGTTGTTGTACCAAACGCCGAGCAAGGCCAAGGTGACGGGCAAATTGCACTCGAGCGGCGCGGCTCGGAAATGCTCGTCCATCTCGTGCGCGCCTTCGAGCAAGGCATGGAAGTTCTCGAATCCGCTGCCGAGCGCGATGGACAGGCCGATGGAAGACCACAGCGAGTAGCGGCCGCCGACCCAATCCCAGAAGACGAAGACGTTGTCCGTGGGGATGTCGAACTTGGCGACTTCCGTAACGACTTCCGGCTTGTTGGTCGATATGGCAACGAAGTGCTTGGCGATATGCTTTTTGTTTTTGGCCTGCTTGAGAAACCACTCGCGCGCGCTGTGCGCGTTGGCCATGGTTTCCTGCGTCTTGAAGGTCTTGGAGGCGATGAGGAAGAGCGTGGTTTCGGGATCGACGCGCTTGAGGGCCTCGGCAATGTGCGAGCCGTCGACGTTGGACACGAAATAGAGGTCCAGATCGTCGCGCCGGTAGGGGCGCAGCGCCTCGGACACCATCGCCGGTCCGAGGTCGGACCCGCCGATGCCCAGGTTGACGACGGCGCGCATGGGCTTCTTGGTGTACCCGGTCCAGGCGCCGCTGCGCACCGACTCGCAGAAGGCGCTCATGTGGTTGAGCGCGGCGCGCACCTCGGGCATGACGTCCTTGCCGCCGACGCAGGTAGGCCGCGACGACAAGTTGCGCAGCGCCACGTGCAGGACCGCCCGTTTCTCGGTCGAGTTGATGGTTTCGCCGGCGAACATCTTGTCGCGCATGGACTCGACCCCCGCCTCCCGCGCCAGGGCCCGCAATAGGTCCATGGTTTCTGCCGTGATGCGGTTCTTCGAGTAGTCGAGCAGCAGATCGCCAAGCCGCAGCGAGAACTTCGCGAAGCGCTCGGGATCCCGCGCGAACAGCTCGCGCATGTGCAACGGCGCGACGGCCTTGTGGTGAGCTAGGAGCCTTTCCCAGATATCGGAGGCGGTGATGCTCATGGGGGAGATGTCTAGCACAGGGGAGGTTGGGCGAGACACCCTGATCCCGCGCTACCCGGAGAAGGTCGTGCCCGTGGACGTGTTCACTAGCCCGCTACGACGCCCTGACCAAACGCGGCTGATGAAGAATGCGGGCCAGACTCGCCGGCGGCTCCCGGGCCATGCGCCGCTCCCGCTCTCAGGCGCTGTGGCGTTTGCGTGGCGGCCGCGGAGGATCGGAGCCATGCCACGGCAGGCCCTCGGCGTAGAAGGCCGCGCGCCCGTCGCCATCCGGCTCGACGAAGCATCGGTGGGGACAAGCCTCCCCGCAGACCCCATCCTGCAGACTGAGCATGCCTGTCATGATCTCTCTGGCGATACGGCCTCTCTCCCTCGGCGGGAACAGCTCGCGACGCTCCAGTTCCTCGACCAGGCCGTCGGCGAGAGCGCCGGTTTCCCTGCCTGCGAGCAGCCCCTCGACAAACGCCGTCCCCATGGCAAGCGCGGCGTTTTCGATGGCGGCCAGCGACACCCGCCGCGCCGATGGCGCTTCGCGGTTGCAGATGACCATCTCGGTATGCGCGGCCGCTGCCATGTCGAGACAGGCGACATCCCGTTTGCGATGTCCGTGCCCCTCCTGGGCGAGCCTGGCGCGCAGGTGCGCGCGTGCTTCGGCGAAGCGCTCTGGTCGTTCGTCCTCGGATGGCTGCTGCAGCGTCTCCATGATCGCGCGTATGGCCATGGTGGTCAGAAAGACGCTGTCGGGCCGCTCGACCTCGACTGCGAGCCGGCGACACAGCTCGGCCCGCTTCTCGTCCTGGGCGCAATCGAGCAAGCGGGCCTGGTGGCGAAGCATCTTCTGCAAGCGGAGGTGCTCCTTGTCGGCCCGCAGCCGCTCGACCAGGTCCGTGGTCGCCTTGTCCATCCGGTTCGCCAGTGTCTTGGCGCCGGCTTTGCCCCTGGAACGAACAGGCCTGTCGAACACCAAAGCCGTCGCCTTTCGCACGGTTCCCTCGTGCGACTCGAAGAACCACGACTCGAAACCCTCGCTGTCCAGGATCTCGCTGGTTTCCTCGGCCGTGGCCGTGGCGTGCTCCGGCGGCGCGGTTTCCGCGTAATCCTGTTTGCGGGCCTCGGCCAAGGCGGGCTCTGCGGCTGCGATGACCTTGGCGAGTTCGGGATCTCGCAAAACGGACGGCTTGGAGACCCGCAGCGTCTCGTCCACGATACGGGCCGCAAGCGGCATGGGCACGAAGGTCGACAGCGTCCCGCAGCCTTCCTTGACCTTGTCCATCAACTCGTCGACGCTGCGGCCGGGCAGATTCTCCATCACGAACCCGTCGCGCAGGCCCGTCTCCAGGTGAAAGAGCAAGTTGGCGACATCGAAGGTCGGCACGCGCGGCAGGATGATGTTGACCGCGAAGCAGGCGTCGCCGTCGACACCGGTCACGAGGGCGCGACACTCGCGGAAATCCGGTCTGACCACGCCGCGCAGGCCCTTGGCGCGCAGCACATGCAATTGCCGACGCGCGTGCTTGGCCTCTCGTGCATCGCCAGCCTTGGCGGCGAAGGTTGCGAGCAGGTCGACCGCCTCCTGGCTGGCGTCGGCCGCAACGAGATCGAGCAGCCTGCGCCGCCGTTCCTCGTCCTTTTCGGCCGCGAGCAGATGCATGCACAAGCCGGCCATGCGATGCCCGCGCGTCCGGGCCGCATGGGCAATGGCAGAAAGGAAGGAATCCCGCGCGGCCGGGGCCATGCTGGCATAGCTGCCGAGCAGCATCCTGAGACCGAAGCCCCGGTCGGCTTCCGGGTCTTCCAGCATCTCGAAGACGGGCAGGCTGATGCACACGAACTGCTCGTCGGGAGAAAGCCGCGTGCGAAAGGCCGGCATGTGGTGATCCATGGCCCACACCGCCGCGGCCCGCTGGGTGGTGGTCAGTGCTTCGTCGAGCGCGATGGCCACCAGCAGCGGACCGGAAGCCTCCTTGCCGAGAAACGCCAGGGCTTCCGACGCGACCCGGGCCACCAGCCGATCTCCCTTGCGCACGGCGGCCGCCAAGGCCAAGCGCAGGGATTCCTGGTCGGCAAGCTCGCGGAACGGCTCCAGCAGGCCGTGCAGCTCCTCCCGCTCCGGGAAGTTGTCCGCAGTGCCCCGCTGTTTCACCAGCGAGAGGAGATCGTCGAGCGTCAAATCCATGAATCCTTATAGCGCGCAGGGCGGCCGGCTGATGCAAAAACCACGAGGGCACGGAGCAGCCAGAGAGCACGGAGACGGGAGAGGGTCCGGAGCAGGACATGGAACCCTCCGCTTCCCCGCTCCGCGCCCTCCGCGGGCTCCGCGTCCTATGTGGTGAAGGACTGGTTGGCCGCCGGTTTGGACGAAGTGGCGGCATACGCGAAGGTCAGCCTCTCGCCCTCGATGTCCACGCGCACACTACCGCCGCTGGCCAGGACACCGAAGAGCAACTCATCGGTGAGCGGGCGCTTGACCTCTTCGTGGATGACCCGGGCGAGCGGCCGAGCGCCGTTCATCGGGTCGTGGCCCTTCTTGGCCAGGTACTCGCGCGCGGCCAACGAGACCTCGATCGTCACGTTGCGTTCGGCCAGTTGCCCGGACAGCTCCTTGACGAACTTGTCCACGATCTGCAGCATGACCGCTGGGCCGAGCGGCACGAAATCGACCTTCGCGTCGAGCCGGTTGCGGAACTCGGGCGAGAACATGCGTTTGTAGGCCTCGTCCGAATCGCCGAAACGCTCGCCGCTGCCGAAACCGGGCAAGTGCTTCGACAAATCGCGAGCCCCCACGTTGCTGGTCATGATGAGCACGACGTGACGGAAGTCGGACTGGCGCCCGTTGTTGTCGGTGAGCGAGCCATGGTCCATGACCTGCAACAAGATGTTGAACAGGTCGGGGTGGGCTTTCTCGATCTCGTCGAGCAGCAGCACCGCGTGCGGCGTCTTGTGAATCGCGTCCGTCAGCAGGCCGCCTTGGTCGAAGCCGACGTAGCCAGGCGGCGCGCCGATGAGACGCGAAACCGTGTGGCGCTCCATGTATTCGGACATGTCGTAACGCAGAAAGCCGACGCCCAGGACCTCGGCGAGCTGTTTGGCCAACTCGGTCTTGCCCACCCCGGTCGGGCCGGCAAACAGGAAGCAGCCGATGGGCCGCCCCGGTTGTCCCAGCCCGGCGCGGTTCATGCGGATGGCCTGGCACACGCGCTCGACCGCGTTGTCTTGACCGAAGAGCCGCGCCTTGATGTCGCCCTCCAGATTGCGCAGACGTTCGCGATCCGTGGCCGCCGCGCGACGAGGCGGAATGCGCGCCATGGTCGCCACCACCGCTTCGATGTCGCGCGCGCGCACCCGCAAGAGGTGCCCATCCTTCTTCGCCACGCCGCCCTGACGCAGCTTGAGGATGGCGCCCGCCTCGTCGATGAGATCGATGGCCTTGTCCGGCAGCTTGCGTTCGGACAAATAGCGATCGGCCAACTCGGCGGCCACGCGCAGCGACTTCGGGCTGTAGGTGACGCCGTGGAACTCCTCGTAGTGCCGACGCAGACCGTGCAGTACTTTGACCGAATCGGCGACATTGAGCTCCGGCACCTCGATCGGCTGGAACCGCCGCACCAGGGCCCGGTCCTTTTCGATATGCCCGCGCAGCTCCTTGTGCGTTGTCGTGCCGATGCAACGCAGCCGCCCGGCGGAAAGCAACGGCTTGAGCAGATTGGCCGCGTCCATGCTGCCGCCGGAAACCGCGCCCGCCCCAACCACGGTGTGCAACTCGTCGATGAAAATGACCGCGCCCTTGTGCTCTTCCGCCGCGCGCAACACGGCCTTGAACCGTTCCTCGAAATCACCGCGGTAGCGGGTGCCCGCCAGGATGGCTCCCAGGTCGAGGCAGAAGATCGTGGTCTCACGCAGGGCCGCCGGGGCCTCGCCGGCTGCAATGCGCGCCGCCATGCCCTCGACGATGGCGGTCTTGCCTACCCCGGGATCACCCACGAACAGGGGGTTGTTCTTGCGCCGCCGCGCAAGCACGTGCAGCGCGCGGTCGACTTCCTTGTGCCGTCCGACCAAGGGATCGATCTCGCCCCGGCGCGCGCGCTCGTTCAGGTTGACGGCATAGGCCGCGAGCGGGTCTTTGGCCGGAGCCTCGTCGTCCTCCTCGTACGCCGCTCCAGGCTCGTCGGTCGCGGGACCGGCTTCGCCGCTGGCCCGCGGCAGCATCCTCGCGGTCCCATGCGAGATGGAGGTCACGAGATCGAGGCGCGAGATGCCCTCCTCCTTGAGGAAATGCACGGCGTGGCAGTCGCGCTCGCCGTACATGGCGACCAGGACGTGCGGCCCTTCGACCTCGGAGCGCCCCGCGCCGAGGATGTGGTTCACGGCGTTCTGGATCACGCGCAGAAAGCCGAGGGTGGGTTGGGCGTGGCGCTCGGCCTCCGCCTCGTCCCCCTCCGTGGCCCGGCGCGCTGCCTTCGCGCGCGGGCCTGCCGGCTCGGCAGTGCGCGGCACGGCGGGCACCGACGTGGCGAGAAATCTCTCCAACTTCGAGCGCACGCGCGGCAGCGCCCCACCGCACTGCTTGATGACTTCGGCGGTCCTGACGTCGTCGAGCAGGGCCAGAAGCAGGTGCTCGAGGCCGGAGAACTCGTGGCCGCGCCGGGTAGCGTCGTTCAGGGCCTTGCGTACGGCTTGTTCGAGCTCGGAACTCAGCATGACTGCCTGCGCACCGAACACTCGAGCGGCATCTCGTGCTGCCGCGCGAAGGTCACTACCTGCTTCGCCTTGGTTTCCGCGATATCCCGCGGGTAGACGCCGGCCACGCCCGAGCCCTTGGTGTGCACGTTGAGCATGATCTCGTTGGCCGTGGCGGAGTCGTGATGGAAGAACCTCATGAGCACGTAGACCACGAAGACCTGCGTGGTGTAGTCGTCGTTGTGCAGTACGACCTCGAACAGGCGGGGAACTTCGAGCTTGACCTTCTCGAGCGTCGCGACTTCGCGTTCGGTCTGTGGGCTGCGCTTCGGCATGACTCCTACGCCGCCTAGCTTGGCACGAGCGCAGGAACGCGCAAGAGCACGAAAGCGAATCGTCTACGCGCCGGCGTATACTGCGGGGGCATGGATTTTTCGTTTTTCGACGCGTCCGCCTGTGCCGAGCGCCGGGCTCGGCTCGCCGCCCGCCTTGGCAACCTGCCCGCCCTCATCGCCGCCGGCGCCCCGCGCCCCCGCGGCACGCATCGGGGCCACTACCCCTTCCGCGCGGCCAGCCACTTTCTCTACCTCTTCGGCCTGCATCTCCCCAAGGCCATGGGGTTGTGGAGCGGCGAGCGCTGGCAACTCTACCTGCCCGAGCCGGCCGCCGACGCCGCCTTGTGGACCGGCCCCGTGCCGGACTTCGCCGCGCTGTCCGAGATGTTCGGCGTGGCCGTGCTGCCCATGCCGAGGCTGGCCGAAACCCTGGCCCGCAAGACAACCAGCACGCTACCGGCGCCCGAGTTCGAAACCTGCCTGGAACAGTCCAACCTGCTCGGGCGTGAGATCCGTCCGGGCGTGTTGCCGGCCGCCGACGAGCCGCTGGCCGATGCCCTCATCGCGATGCGTTTGGTGCACGACGCAGCCGGCATCGCCGGTCTGCGCGAGGCCGCCGACGCGACCGTGGCCGCCCACCTGGCCGGCCTGCGCGCCACCCGCCCCAAAATCCGCGAGAGCGAGGTGCGCGCCGCGCTGGAGGCCGAGCTGTGCCGCCGCAACATGACCGTGTCGTACACCTCGATTGTCTCCGTCCGCGGCGAGATCCTGCACAACGAAGACCACCACCACATGCTTGCCGACGGAGATCTTCTGCTCATCGACGCCGGCGCCGAAACCCGCGGCGGCTGGGCCGGCGACGTGACCCGCACCTGGCCGGTCAGCGGGCGCTTCTCCCCGACCCAGCGTGATCTCTACGACGTGGTCCTGCTCGCGCAGGCCGCCGCCGTAGCCGCCGTCCGCCCCGGTCTGCGCTACCTCGATCTGCAGGGCATCGCCAGCCATGCCATCGCCAAGGGACTGATCGGCCTCGGCCTTCTGGGCGGCGATCCCGCCGAGTTGGTCGCCGATGGGGTCGTGGCCCTGTTCTTTCCCCACGGCGTGGGCCACCTCATCGGCCTGGACGTGCACGACCTCGACGACCTCGGCGACCGCGCGGCCTACGCCCCGGGCCGCACGCGCTCGACCAGCCCGGGCTTTCGGGCCCTGCGCCTGGATCGCGACCTGGTGCCGAACATGGCCGTCACCATCGAACCCGGCTTCTATCAGGTGCCGGCCATCCTCGACGATCCCGAGCGCACCCGCGCAGCCAGGGATCGCTTGCGCCGTGAGCGCCTCGCGGCTTTCCACGACGTGCGCGGCATCCGCATCGAGGACACGATTCTGGTCACCGCGAACGGCCACGAAGACCTCACGAGCGCCCTGCCCAAGCAAGCGCCCGCCGTCGAGAACGCGATGCGGGCTAGCTGAGAAGGAGGACGGCCGCCACAACGGCCGCAGCCACAATAAGCGCGACCGCCGCCACGCGCACCATGCGACGTGAAGTCGCAGAGCCGCGGACCAGCCCGTCGGGCCCGCGCGTCGGGCCCTCCGCCGTGCGCTGTGGCGCCGGCCGCACGCTGGGTGCCGCCAGCGGCGGCACGTACTTGCGCTCCTCGATGTGGCGCACTTGGCCGGACTTCGCTCCTGCCACCGGCAGGGGCAAGGAGTGACTCCCGCCCAAGGGCGGGAGTCTGCGGTCACCCGCAGCATGCGACAGCCCCAGGTTGATGACCAGCGCGCTCATCTGTTCCTGCCCCTCTCCGACGGACGCGGGCTCCTCGATGTGCAGACCCAGGTTCGCGCGCAGGTCTTCGATCTCCTTGCGGCGCTCCTCCTCCGTGGAGACCGTTTCGGCACCCGGCACCGCCGGCAAGTCTTCGAGCGTGGAGGCCACGTCGTCGTGGGGCTCGCCCAGGCGCAAGGGCTGCGGCGTGGCCTTGGCCTGGCCGTCTTCGTTCAGGTTCTCGAGCGCGGCACAGAAATGGGCGGCCGACCGGAATCGATTCTCGGGTTGCTTGGCGAGCAGCCGCAGGATGACGGCGTTGAGCGCGGGGCTGACCGCGTTGGGCGCCACCGCGATGGGGGGGCGCGGCGGCTTCTCGGCGTGGGCCTGCCAGATGTCGACAGGAGTGGCGCCGTCGAAAGGCAGCTTCCCGGTCAGGGTTTCGTAGAGCAACACGCCGAGAGCGTAGAGATCGGCGCGGGCGTCGACCTTGAGCCCGCGGCACTGCTCGGGCGACATGTAGTGAGGCGTCCCGACGTTGACCCCTGCGGCGGTGCTGGGGGCGCCTTCGCGCATGTGCGCCGGCACTCCCTCCACCAGCTTGGCCAGTCCGAAGTCCACCAGCTTGACCCGCGGGCCGCCGGGCTGGGGGGCGGAGAGCAGCAGGATGTTCTCCGGCTTGAGGTCGCGGTGGACGATGCCCTTGGAGTGGACGGCCACCAAGGCGTGCCCGACTTCGATGAAGATGGGCACGGCTTCGGCCATGGGCAGACAGATGCGCTCGCGCAGGACGTCGCCAAGGTCGCGCCCTTCGAGGAACTCCATCACGTAGTAATGGCGGCCGTCGGTGAGCTGGCCGAACGAGAAGATGTCCACCAAGCCGGGATGGCGGATGTCGTTGACCGCCCGGGCCTCGAGCACGAAGCGCCGGATGGCGTTCTTGTTCCTGGCCAGGCGGCCGGCCAGCACCTTGATGGCGACCTTCTTGCCGATAATGGGGTGAATCGCGCTGTAGACCGTGCCCATCCCGCCCTCGCCGATGCGTTCCTGGATCTGGTACTCGCCCACCAGTGTGCCGGCCGACAGCTTGGTGCCGTGCGTGAGGTCGACTCTCGAAAACCCGCTCGTGGGCGTCAGCGGCGACTCCACCTGCCGCGTCGGAGTCACGACCATGTTGGGGGAGGCGCCGGGATCCGTCTTGTCGTCGGAGTGACCGGGGCAGCAGTCGAAGCCAGACACCATCGCGCCTGTCGGCTTGCCACAGCGTGGGCAAATATCGGTTGCCATGCCTCCATGTCAGTCTAATCCGAGAATGGTCCGGCTGCGCGGAGAGTTTTCGCTCGGAAGACCCGCCGAGCCCCCTTGCCGGGGAGCGACTTCGCCATGCCCCGGCAGGTCAGCCTTCGTGACGACCGAAGATCAGGCACGCGTTGGTGCCGCCGAAACCGAAGCTGTTGCTGAGCGCATTCCGCAGCTTGGCGTCACGAGCGATGTTCGGCACATAGTCGAGATCACAATCGGGGTCCGGGGTCGTGTAGTTGATGGTCGGCGGCACTTGCCCGCGCGCCACCGCCAGCACACAGAGCGCCCCCTCGACGCTGCCCGCGGCGCCGATCAGGTGTCCGGTCATGGACTTGGTCGAGCTGACCATCAGCCGGCGCGCGTGCGCGCCGAACACCTGCTTGATCGCAAACGTCTCGACGGCGTCGTTCATCTTGGTCGAAGTGCCGTGCGCGTTGACGTAGTCGATCTCCGATCCGTCGAGTTGCGCGTCCGCCAAAGCGGCGCGCATGCAGCGCTGGGCCCCCTCGCCCGCCACTGCGGGCGCGGTGATGTGATGCGCGTCCGCATTGGCCGCGTAGCCCTTGCACTCGGCGTAGATGCGGGCCCCCCGCCGGCGCGCGCGCTCCAGCTCTTCGAGCACGAGGATACCGGCCCCTTCGGCGAGCACGAACCCGTCGCGCTCCAGATCGAACGGCCGGCTGGCGAGCGCAGGCGCATCGTTGCGGGTGCTCAGCGCGTGCATGGCGGCGAACCCGCCGACTCCCAGAGGTGTCACCACCGCTTCCGTCCCTCCGCACAGCATCACGTCGGCGTCACCCCGCTGGATCACGCGGAGGCCATCGCCGATGGCGTGCGCTCCACTCGAACAAGCCGACACCTGGCTGTAGCACGGCCCCCTGGCGTTGTGCCGGATGGACAGCTGGCCAGCGGCCAGACTGATGGCGATCTGGGTGACGAAAAACGGCGAGATGCCATGGCGCGGCCCCTTGGCGTGCAAAGCCTGGCACGTGGCCTCGATGGTCGATACCCCGCCCATGCCCGAACCGACGAAACACCCGGCGCGCTCCGCCAGGGCTCCCTCGAGCACCAGTCCGGCGTCCTCCATGGCCATGGCTCCCGCGGCCATGGCGTACTGGACGAACGAGTCCGCCATCGCGGCCTTGGCCTCGCGCGCGGAGATCCAGCGCGTGGGATCGAAGCCCTTCACCTCGCCGGCGAATCGCGTGCTGAAGCTTGCGGCATCGAAACGCGTGATGGGGCCAATCCCGCAGTCGCCGCGCAGCAACGCGCGCCAGGTTTCCTCGGTGCCGACGCCGACCGGAGTGACCAGCCCCACGCCGGTAACTGCTACCCTGCGTGGCATGGCCACCTGCTACTGAACGCGCGCCTTGACGTAGTTGACCACGTCGCCCACGGTCTTGATCTTCTCGGCATGCTCGTCGGGGATCTCCAGCCCGAATGCCTCTTCGATCGCGAGCACGAGCTCCACCACGGAAAGCGAGTCAGCCTTGAGGTCGTCCAGAAACAACGAGCTCAGGGCAACCTTTTCAACCGGCACCTCGAACTGTTCGGCAACGATCTTCGTGACCTTCTCTTCGATGTTCTCAGCCATTCGTGCATCCTCTTCTTACGACAGTGTGGGTGGGCGTCGTGGGACAGATAGGTTACATCAAAAGCCCGCCGTTCACCCGCACGACCTGCCCGGTGATGTACGAAGCCGTGGGGCCGGCGAGAAAAGCCACCACGTGGGCGACGTCCTCGGGCGTGCCTATGCGGCCCAGCGGGATGGTCTTGAGCACTTCCTCCCTGCGCATGGCCGGCATCTCGGCCGCGGTCATGTCGGTGTCGATCACCCCGGGCGACACGGCGTTCACCGTCAGACCGCGTGAGGCGTATTCGCGCGCCCAGCTCTTGGTCAGTCCGATGATACCGGCCTTGGCCGCGACGTAGGGCGCCTGGCCGGCCGAGCCGCCTTCGCCCAGCACCGATGTGATGTTCACGATGCGTCCGCCGCCGGGCGCGCGAATCAGCGAACGCAATGCAGCCCGCGTGCAGTTGAAGGTGCCGCCCAGGTTCACGTCGACCGCCCGACGAAAGTCGGCGTCCTTGGCTCCCAGGGTCAGCGTGTTGACGGCCACGCCCGCATTGTTCACCAGGATGTGGATCCCGCCCGCCGACGAGACGACGTCCTTGACGGCCGCGTCCACGGCGGCGCCGTCCGCAACGTCGAAACGCATGGCCACCGCCTCGCCGCCCGTCTTGGCGATGGCGGCGACGGTCTTCTCGGCCGCCGCCTCGTTGTGCGCGAAATTCACGATCACGCGCGCCCCGCGTGCGGCGAGCGCCAGCGCCACCGCGCGGCCGATTCCGCGCGACGCCCCGGTCACCAGTGCGACGCGGCCCGCGAGGTCGTGCGCCAGGGCTAAACCTCCTCGGGAGCTGGCGGCCCGGCGTCGGACCACAGGTTGGCGTGGACATCCAGGGAGCGCCTGATCTCGCTGCGCAGATCGAGCTTGGCGTACTCGCCGGCGGTGAGCACGGCGTTCTTGATGGCGCGCGCGTCCGAGCCGCCGTGGCAGACGATTACCACACCGTCGATGCCAATCAGCGGCGCCCCGCCGGTTTCGGCGTAGTCGGTTCGATGTCGAAAGCGGCGCAACGCCGGCCGCATCAGCCACGCCCCGAGCTTCTCGAGCACACTCCCCCGCACGACCTCTTGCTTGACCGCCTCGCCGATCCATTCGACCAGTCCCTCGCAGCCCTTGAGCAGCACGTTACCGGTGAAACCGTCGGTGACGATGACATCCGCGGTGCCCTTGAAGATGTCCCGCCCTTCCACATAGCCGAAGAACTCGAACTCGGAGCCACCCCCGCCGGCGCCGACCCGGCCAAGCAGCTTGGCCGCCTCGCGCGTGAGCACGGTCCCTTTCTGTTCCTCGGTCCCGTTCGACAAGATGCCGACCCGCGGCCGCGCTTTCTTGTGCTGCAGGCGCGTGTAGGTCGCGCCCAGAACCGCGAACTGGGCCAAGGCCGAAGGCCGCAGATCGACGTTGGCCCCCATGTCGAGCAGCACGCACTGGCCGGTGCGCGTCGGGAAAGTCGTGACGATGGCGGGCCGCTCGACCGCGCCGATGCGCCCCAGCACAATGAGCGCCCCGGCCATCAGCGCGCCGGAGTTGCCGGCCGAGACCACGGCGTCCACCTCTCCGGCCTTGGCCATGTCGAAGCAGACGCGCAGCGATGAGGCCTTCTTGTGGCGGAAAGCGATGGCCGGCGCTTCATCCATGCCCACGGTGTCCGGCGCATGGCGTATCTGTATCCGTTCCAGCGGCGCGCCCGGACCGGCTTCGCCCAGAGCCTGGCGCAGGCGCGGTTCTTCTCCGACCAACACGACGTCCAGGCCGCCTGCGGCGACCGCGGAAAGAACCCCGCCGACCTCGACGCGTGGGGCCCCTTCCGAGCCCATCGCATCGACCGCGATACGGATCTTGCTCAGGAGCTCTCCTCTTCGCTCGTCTCGACCACCATGCGGTCCTTGTAGTAGCCGCAGGCCGGGCACACACGGTGCGACAGCCGAGGTTCACCACAGCGCGGGCAGGGCACGAAATGCGGCACGGGCTGTTTCATGACCTGAGCCCGGCGGATCGCCGAGCGGGACTTGGATTGACGTCTCTTGGGAACTGCCATTTTCGCCTCTTTGCTTCGTCGACAAAAAGCCCCGCGTCAAGCGGGGCCGTGGTCATCGGGAGAACGACGGGTAGTGGTCTTGTTACTACTGAAGCTTCATTTTTGCCAGCGCGCCGAACTTCGAGATCTCGGGCGCTTGCCGGTCGCAGCCGCATGGCGTCACGTTGCGATTGCGCCCGCAGGTCGGACAGATGCCGGCGCAGTCCGGACGGCACACGGGACTCATGGGAATGGCGAGCAGGATCTCGTCCCGAATGGGCCGGCTGAGATCGATGGTGCCGTGCTCGATGAGCAGCACATCGTCCTGCGGCTCCAGAGCCTCGGGATCATCGCCTTGCTTGCTTTCGACAAAGCTCACGGCCAGGGGGGCTTCGACCTTGACCGGCGCAGGCTCGAGGCAGCGCGCGCACGGCACGAGCAGCTCGCCCCGCAGCATGCCCCGGAGCAGATAGCCCTGCCCCGCCGGTTCCAGGCGTCCTTCCAGACAGATGCCAGTCTTGGAAAGGCCGAACGAGGCATCCGGGCACTCCGCCGCCAGCCAGGCCTCGCTAACCGCCACGCGAAGGTCGATGCCACCTTCACCGATATCTCTTGTCTTGTACCGCATGGCGCTGCCTGCCTTCCTTGCGGAATCAGGAGGCCCGTAACTATAGGTATCGCCGGCCCCACGTCAAGCTCGATACGTGGGCACAGGCCGGCTACTTGCTCGCCGACGAGGCGGCACTGCCGCCGCCGAACAGGAGCAGCGACTTGAGATCCTCGTCGTTGAACACGAGCTGCGCGCCCAGGAACCAGTCGAAGAAGCCGCCAGCCGTGCCTTGCGTGCGCACGTAGTTGAAGACGTCGTCCACGCCGCCGACCAGGTAGATGTAGCGCTTGTAGACCGCGAGGCTGGCACGCGCCGTGAACCGCGGGTACTGGTTCGAGCGCATGTCGAAGATGTCCGCGCTCAAGAGCAGGCGGTCATCGAAGAGATAGAGATCGGCGCCGACACCGCCGGTCGATTCCTTGATACCGAAGCGGCCCGCGAACGGCCCGATGCGCTTGCCGAACATGAAGGTCAAGCGGAGTTGCTCGCTCGTGGTGATGGTCGTGGTCGAGTAGGCGCCGGTGCGCGAGTCCACCCCTTGCACGCTCTGCTTCTTGCGGTAGCCGCGCGGGTCGTCGACGATCTCGATCATGTAGAACTTGTCGGGCCGCGGCATCAGGGTCACGGTGACGTAGTTCTTGAAGGTGCTGGCCAGGTAGTTGTACTCGGTGCGCAGCCCGACGATGGTCTGCAGGCGAGCCACCCCGCGCAGCAGGCCTTTGGCATCGTCCGTGATGTCGTCCAGGTTGCGGGCCACGGTGTCGTCGGTCACGAGGTGCCCCACCGTGCCTTCGCCGTCGGCCACCTTGCCCGTGATCTTCTCGACGTGATCGAGCGACTTGTCCAAGCTGTCGATGCTGTGCTGCAGTTTCTGGAGCGACGAACGCAGATCCTCGCCCGCGCCCGAAACCTGGCCCTGCGTGGTGCCGACCAGGCCCTTGATGCCCTCGGTGATCTCGCGCACGTTGCGGATGGCCACCCTCACGTCGTCGGCCTCGGACTTGGCAATGCCCTCGACCGTGGCGGCGATCTCGTCCATGCGTCCGAGCAGGCGCTCGACGATGATCGAGTTGCGCTCGATCATCTCGTTGGTGTTGTTGGCGATGTCTTTGATGGGACCGGCCGTGAGGCCCTTGAGATCGTCGAGAATCGCCTTGAGCACCGGCAGGGTGACGCTGACGGCGTCCATGATGTCGCCCACCTCCGTCGGCTCGGTCACGTCCTTGATCTGGTCGCCATCCTTGAGGAGCGGCACCTCGACTTTCTTGCCATTCTTCATCTCAAAGGGCGTGCCCGGATCGATGTCGAGGTAGTATTCTCCGAGCAACGACGCCGACTTCTTGCCGACCGTGGCGTTTTCGTAGAGGCGGATCTCCGGGTCGATGCGAACGAAGACCTTGGCTTTGCCCGAGTCCTGGTCGAGCACGCGCTCTTCCACCTGCCCGATGCGCAAGCCGGCGGAAAGCACCCTCGTCTTCTCGTAGATGCCGAGAGCGTTGCGAAACAGACCGTAGACGCGGTAGCCTTTGCCCGTCCCCATGCGCTCCGAGGTGTACTGGACAAGCAGATAGGTGGCCGCCAGCACGACCAGCGTGAGCGCGCCGACCGTCAAGGCGGCCAGGCTGCGCCTCACGACGCCCTCCCACCGAAGTGGACCGCGCCCGAGGTCTCGACGAACTCCTTGAGCACGGGGTGCGGCGCCGCCATGACCTCGCGACGCTCGCCGCTCGCGATGATGACGCCCTCGTAGAGCATGGCGATGCGATCGGCGATCCGGAAGGTCGAGGCCATGTCGTGCGAGATGACCACGGACGTGACGCCGAAATCGTCTGCGGTGCGCCTGATCATTTCGTCGACATTCCTGGTTGCGATGGGGTCGAGCCCGGTCGTGGGCTCATCGTAGAGCAGAATCTCCGGCCGGTCGACTAATGCCCGCGCCAGGCCCACCCGCTTTCGCATACCACCGGAAAGCTCGGCTGGGTACTTCTGCTCGATGCCCGGCACGCGAGCCAGGTCGAGCCGTTCGAGCAGGTCGCGCACGCGTTCCAGCACTTCCTTCTTGGGCAGGCGATAGCGTTCGAGCAGCGGAAAGGCGATGTTCTCGACCACGTTGAGCGAGTCGAAAAGCGCCGCGTACTGGAAGACCATGCCGAACTTGCGCTGCACCTTGGCGATGGCCACGTCGCCTAGCCCGATGATGTCCTGACCGTCAACGAAGATATGTCCGCGATCCGGGGACAGAAGCCCCATCAAGTGCTTCATGAACACCGACTTGCCCTGGCCCGAGCCGCCGATGATGATGTTGATCTTGCCGCGCTCGATGTCCAGGTCTATCCCGCGCAGAACCTGCTGGGCGGCAAAGCTCTTGTGCAGATCGCGAATCCGGATCTGCCAGCGTTGGTCGCGCTTGGAAAGCTCGTCCGCCATCTACAGGCCACCGTAGGGGAAAAACACGTTCATGATCTCGATAAGGAAGTAGTCGAGCACCAGCACGGTCACCGAAGTGGACACCACGGCGCGGGTCGTGGCCAGGCCGACCTCCCTGGCCCCGCCGCGGACGTTGAGCCCCTGGTAGCAGGCACACGTCGCCATGGTCACCCCGAAGCAGAAAGCCTTGAGGATGCCTTCGATGTAGTCGATGGGATCCACGCCATGACGAAACAACGCCAGCACCTGGCCGAAGTCGATCTCGTACGAGATGACGGACACCACGTAGCACCCGACCAGACCCACGACGTTGAAGACCATGCACATCACCGGCAGCATGACGGCCGAGGCCACGAGGCGCGGCGTCACCAGGTAGTGCACGGGATTGACGGCGAAGGTGGTGAGCGCGTCTACCTGTTCGGTGATCTTCATCGAGGCCAGCTCGGTGGCCATGCCCGAGCCGGCGCGCGCGGTGATCATGAGCGCCGTGAAGACCGGCGCCAGCTCGCGGGCCAGCGAGATGCCGACGCCGAAGCCGACGTAGCGCTGCTGTTCGAAGAGCGACAGCGCCAGGATGGCCTGCAGGGCCGTGACCGCGCCGGTAAAGAAACCGACCAGCATGATGATAGGCAGCGAGCCGACGCCCACGAACTCCATCTGGTCGAAAAACAGGCGCAGCCGGAACGGGCGCCGGAACAACCAGAGGGTCGCCCGCAAGAGGAGGATGACGTGCTCGCCGAACAACGCGACGGCGCCCGGCAGTGGGGCGAAAGCCCGAACCGCCAAGGCGAAAGGATGGAACCTCCTGCCCGGCGCCAGCTCGGGAGGCGCGGTTTGCGGGGACGGCGGCGCCGGCGAAGCCGTCACGCGTGCCCTCCGCCACGGTAGATGCGCGGAACGCGCTTCGAGACGCCGCACAGGATCTCGTAGCTGATGGTGCCTGCCCAGCGCGCCAAGTCATCGGCCCGGATCGACTCGTCCCCGCAACGCCCGATGAGGACCACATCGTCTCCGACGGCAGTCCCGGGGATATCCGTGACGTCAACCATCATCATGTCCATGCACACCGCTCCGACGATCTTCGCGCGCTTGCCGCGCACGAGCACCTCGGCTCCCTCGACGTGCCTGGGATAGCCATCGGCGTATCCCACAGGCAGGGTGGCGACGATCGCGTCGCGCGGGGCGCGCCACCGCCCGCCGTAGCTGACTCCGCCGCCGCACGCCACCTTGTGCAACGCCATGATGCGCGTCCGCAGGCTGAGCACGGGTTCGAGGTCGGCCCACGCCACCGTCGGCGAAGGCATGGCCCCGTAGAGCGCCAGCCCCGGCCGGATGGCGGAGAATCGCGCCTCGGGAAAACGCACCGCGCCAGCGCTGTTGGCGGCATGGACGATACTCGGGTGCATGCCATGGGCGCGAGCTGCGACGATGGCCTGAGTGAAGCGGGCCAGTTGGGCGAGGGTGTCGTCGGGCGACGGCATGTCGGCAGACGCCAAGTGCGTGCATAGACCATCGACGGCCAGGTGCGGAAAGCGCCGAGCCACGTCCCCCAGCCCGGGAACGGCGCCAAGATCGAGGCCAAGCCGGTTCATCCCGGTATCGACCTTCACATGGACCGGCCATCTGCGGAGGATCTCGCCCTTGCGCCCGACCTTCGACCGGCGCGGCTCGCGACGAACGGGGGCCCGGCCGAACCGTTCGAATTCGCCGGCATCGTAGACGACCGGAGTCAAGCCCTCCTCCAGAACCTCCGAGTGGTAGTGGTCGTAGTAGGCGCCAAGCACCAGAATCGGCTTCGCAACGCCGGCATCGCGCAGCTCAAGACCCTCCTCGACCAGCGATACGGCCAGCCCGTCTACCAGCGGCTCGAGCACCGAGGCGATCAGCACGGCGCCGTGGCCGTAGCCATCCGCCTTCACCACCCCATACACTGCCACGCCAGGGCCCACCGCCGCCCTTATGCGCGCCGCGTTGCGACGAAGGGCGGCGAGATCCACTTCCGCCACGGTGGGGCGGATGGAGGTTCGTAGGTCTGCTTCGCGGACGGCCAGGGGGCTTGCCCGAGACGGGCTCTTGGCCCGGGCGGGCGATCCGGGCCGTCTGCGGCCGGACTCGGGTCGCTTGTGCTTCAATGCTCGGCGGATTCTCACACCCGTGCAAGGCAGGGTCAATTCTTGGGGGTGAAGTGTCCGCTCTCTCCACGGCGCCCCGGCCGCAGCGAGGGACGGTAGGCCTACGCGATGCCCGCGGACTTGGCGATCTCGAAAAACCGAGGGCCCAAAGTCAGCTTGCGCCCCTCCAAGGTCAGGACTTGCTGGCGGGCGAGATCGGCGACGATGCGTGAAACCGTCTCCCGGCAAGCGCCGATGCGACTGGCCAAATCCTGCTGCGTCGGCGAGCGCTGGATGACCGTGCCCTCGGGAAGCACCTGGCCCTCATCGCGCGCCAAGTTGAAGAGCAGCCGGTAGAGACGGCTCTCGACGTCGGAAGTCGCAAGACCCGAGGCGAGCAGCTTGACCCGGTTGAGCCGTCTCTCTAGATCGCGAATGAGCGCGAGAGCGGCTTGGGGCACGGCGGCCAGGGCCGCCAGGAACTCGTCGCGCGGCACGAAAAGCAGCAGGCTGGTTTCCGCCGCAACAAGTCCGTCGCCAGGCAAGGCACCATCGGGGAAAAGCACGGCATCGGCGATGAGATCTCCTGGCCTGAAGGTTTCGAGGGTCAGCTCGCGCGAGCTGTCCGTCCTGCGCACCGATCGCAGGCAGCCCTTCACCACCAGCACCGCCGCACCTAGCCAGCGCCCTTCGAGGACGACTTGCTGTCTGGCGCTGTACGAGGACAACGATGCGCTCATCGAGAGGGCGCCGAGGACGTTCTGGGGAAAGCCGCTAAACCATGCTGAATTGCGCAATGCGCTCAAAACGGGGTGAAAACTCGGCTCCCTTTGCAGGGCGGGCGCACCTTCCGTGCGAAGCGAAGCGATGGCGTTCATGAATTCCTCCTGTTCACACATGACAGGAGGCAACCTTGATGCCAACGCAACGAAGCGAAATCACGTCATGTTCTTGCCAGTAAGCTGAGAGAGCACGACGAAAATGGCAGACTCTTGTCGCTGTTGCGGTCCCCGCTTCCATGGTGCCACTCAAGGGGTTAGGGGCCGCCTTTCTCCCTTTCCTTGCAGGCGTAGGACGATTCCGTACAGGCAGCCCTGGTCACTGGCTCCGCGGCCGAGGCGAGATCGCCTCCAGGCTTGCGAAGTCGATTCGCAGCACGCCAGGAATGGCGCGCCCGACATGACTCGAACATGTAACCCCCGGCTTCGTAGGCCGGTGCTCTATCCAGTTGAGCTACGGGCGCAGTCCGGGCGAATGTATGCCGCGCCGCCGGGGCACAAGTCAAGGGCCGCCTGCGGGAAAGCAAACCGCGAAAGCGCTTCTGCGAGCGCTCCGCCCGCCCTGCTACCGCCTGCGCCTGCGTCCCACGAGGAACGCCAGCCCCAGCAACGCCAAGGCCGTGAGACTGGACCTTTCCCCACGACCGCCTAGGTTGCAGCCGCAGCCACCGGAGGAACCCTGGGTTGCGCCGATGCCAGTGGCACCACCAGAGCCATCGGCTCCGCCATTGCTGCCAACGACGTTGCCGCCGAAACCAGCCACGCCGCTCGTCCCGGCTGCGCCGCCGGAAGATGCCACACCGCCGGTGCCCACCGGGCCCGTGCCACCCGAGCCGACCACGCCGCTCGCCCCGGCCGCGCCGCCAGCATTCGCAGTCGAACCGCCAGCACCCACCCTGCCACCGCTGCCTGTCGCGCCGCCATTGCCGGGACCGATGGCACCGCCGCTCCCTTGCCTGCCGCCGCTGCCGAGGCCCGCGTCCCGGCCGACCGAGGAGCCGCCCGCACCCCCGGCTCCGCCAGAGCCGCTCGCGCCGCCACGCCCAGTCGCGCCGCCGGCCCCGGGACCACCGCCGCCCCCGGAGGCCGTTTCTCCGTAGAACGTCACAGCGCCGGTGTCGCCCGCGTTGGGGGCCCAGCCGCGTCGATCCCAGGCAACGATGTTCAGGAGCTGGGCCGAGTAGATGGCCTGCCCATTGTCGCTGGTATCCGGCTGGATCCACTTGCACAGCGGAATCAGGGTGTTCGACACCGCCGCATCGTCTTTCGCCGCGATGCCGAGCGCCGCCGCGCAGGCTGCCTTGACGAAGATCGACGAGGAGCCGGTGCCGGCCGTGACGTCCGCCTTGTACTTCGTCAT
>JAFGPX010000001.1 GCA_016935975.1 Deltaproteobacteria bacterium | reverse complement strand
GCGCCGCCGTAGCCGATGCCGTTCTTCTCCTTGGCCACGGCGTTCACGACCGCGGCGGTGCCGGGCATGCTCTGGGCGCGCGGGGTGTAGTCCGCGTTCTTGAGCACGTGCTCCTTGAAGAACACGTAGGTGCCGGAGCTGTTCTCGCGGGAGTAGACGATGATCTTGCGATCGGCGCCGCCAACTTCCTTCCAGTTCGTGATCTTGCCGGTGAAGATCAGCCTGAGCTGGTCGAGGCTGAGGGCTTTGATTGGATTGGTGGCGTTGACGTAGACGGAGAGGCCGTCACGCGCCACGGCGATCTCGGTGCCCGTCGTCTTGTGGCGCTCCTGAAGCTTCGCTTTCTCGCTGTCCTTCATTCCGCGGGAGGCTTGGCAAATGTCGGTGGTGCCGTTGATGAGGGCGCTGATGCCGGTGCCCGAGCCGCCGCCGGTCACTTGCAGGGTCGTCTTGGGCTGCTTCTTCATGTACTCCTCGGCCCAGCGCTGTCCCAGCAGCACCATGGTGTCGGACCCCTTCATGGTGATGGTTCCGGCCTGGGCCGACAGCGGAGCCAGAAGGCCGATGAAGAACAGGTACTTTGAATTCAATCGTGTGTTGTTTGTCATGCACAGCAATCTCCCCGATGGATGTGACGGCTGCGTGACAGCGCGGCTACTTCTCTGTGTCGGCTAGCCAGCGCGCGGCAGCGTGAAAGCGAAGGTCGAGCCTTGTCCGGGCACGCTCTCGACGCTGACCTCGCCTCCCATGGCCTCGACCAGGTGCTTGACGATGGAGAGTCCCAGGCCGGTTCCGCCCATGTCCCGCGAGCGCCCTTTGTCGATGCGATAGAAGCGCTCGAACAGGCGCGGCAAGTGCTTGGCGTCGATGCCGGTTCCGGTGTCGCTCACTAGAACCTGGATCTTCTTGCCCAGCAAACGCGCCTTGATGATGATGCCCGCGCCATCGGGACAGTACTTGAGGGCGTTGTCGATCAGATTGGCTAGCACGCGGTCCACCGCGTTGGCATCACCGGCGGCGCGGGGCAGATCCGCCGGAACCTGCACGGACATGTGCATCTGGCGCGAGGAAGCTCGGTCGGCAAAGGCCGCGAGCGTTTTTTCGGCGAGCCCGGCTACGTCGAGGCTTTGCACGCTGAGTCGGAATTCCCTCGCCTCGATGCGGGAGAGATCGAGGAGATCGTCGATGAGACCGCCGAGCCGGCGGCCGTTGCGCTCGATGATGTCGATGAACTGCGTCGCCGCCCTCGGATCCTGCACGACCGCCATGCGCAGGGTTTCGGCGGCCGAGCGCACGGCAGCGACGGGGGTGCGCAGCTCGTGCGAGACGTTGGCTACGAAGTCGCGGCGGACGGTTTCCAGCCGTCGCGTTTCCGTCACGTCGAAGAGCACCAGGACCAGCGCGCGCGGCTCGCCCGACAGGGGCGCGGCATGCACCAGCAGGCGACGCGGTTTGAGGCCGCCGACCTCGATCTCTCCGGTCGCGGGCTCGCTGGACGCGAGGGCCTTCTCCACCATGGCCTGCAACTCGGCGTTGCGAATGACTTCGATGGTCGAGCGGCCCACCACCTCGGAGTCGAGAAGCAGCATCTCGCGCAGCGAGGGATTGGCGAGCAAGATGCGGTGCTCGCCATCCATGACCAGCACGCCTTCGCGCATGGATTCGAGGATGCGACCGAGCAAGTCGCGATCCTCGCGCAGCTCGCGCAGGGAACGGGAGAGATTGGCGGCCAGGTGATCGAGAGTCCGGCCGAGCTCGCCGATCTCGTCGGGGGATTCGGAACGGCTGCGCACATCGAGGTCGCCGACGGCCATCCGGCGGGCGATCGCGGTCAGCTTGCGCAGGCCGCGCGACATGAGGACCGCGGCGGCGAAAGAGAAGACGATCGCTGCCGCGAGCGCGACGAGAGCACCGCCCAAGAGCAGCATGCGCACTCGGCTTTTCGCCCCCTCGACCCAGACCAGCGGCAGGCTCAGCCGGGTCACCTTGGTGTGCGTGCCCGGTATGGGCGTGGCCGAGTACATCATGCGCTGCTGGATGGTGGCGGAGTAGCGAATGCTGTCCCCGGTCTGCCCGGCGAAGGCCGCCACGATTTCGGGCCGGGTGCGGTGGTTTTCGAGCGTGGCGAGAGCGCGGGCCTCGACCTCGGAATCGCCCAAGACCGCGCCGTCCTCCCGGATGAAGGTGACGCGGGCCCGGGCGATGGTGCCCAAGCGATCGGCGAGCGCGTCCCAAGCGGGCTCGTTTTCGGCCAGGGCGCTACCCGCCCTTTCGGCCACCAGGCGCAGACGGACGTGAAGATCCTCGCGGATGCGCTCGGTGAGGTCGCGTTCGATGGTCGGTAGCAGATAGATCTCGGCTGCGGCCATCGAGACGAGCAGCAGCCCCAGCAAAACCAGGAACAGCTTGGCGCGAGCACCCATACGCATGAACGAGATCATTCCTCCCAGGGTTGCCGCGGCAAAGCTAGCCGATCCGAAGCATGGTTGTCACGCCATCGGCGGCTCGCACGCGTCCCGCGGCTTCTCGCGCGATGTGTCCAATCCTCCGTGCGCGAGAGGCGGGGGTCCCTGGCGAGGCCACACGATGCAGGCGGCAGTCGTGCGGTTGTTGCATTTGTGTAACCCGCCCGCCGGGCGACATGGTGGCATAGTGCCTCCGGCTTTTTGCCCCTGGACTGAATTCGCAAACCCTGGAGCGCCCGCCGCCCGGATCCGGTGGGTAGATAGGAGGGCAAGACCAACCGCTTCGATCCGGCAAGGAACCACTCGAGGGGGATTCTCTCTCTCCTGGTCTCGGGTGGTTCCTTTTCTTTTTCCCCTGGGAGTGTGCGAAGGAGTCACGCTCTCGTCACACGAATGCAACACGGGTAGCGCATGCTCGCGATCCATGGGTAACACACCCTCGATTCGGGAACGAGTGCTCGTCGTGGAAGACGAGGCCGATCTGAGCAGCTCGTTGGCCTACGCCTTGCGCGCCAATGGGTACGAGGCGCAGGTGGCGGATCGAGGGGACACGGCGATGGAGGCGCTCGCGTCCTACCGGCCCGACTTGGTGTTGCTCGACATCATGCTGCCGGACATGTCCGGTCTCGAGATCTGTCGGAAGGTGCGGAGCGCAAACAGCCCGAACCAGCCGGCGATTATCATCCTGTCGGCGCGGGTTCAGGAGATCGATCGTGTCGTGGGTTTCGAGGTGGGGGCGGACGACTACGTGGTCAAGCCCTTCAGCGTGCGCGAGCTCATGTTGCGTATCGAGGCCAGGCTGCGGATGCGTAGGGCGGCGATCGAGACGGCCGCTGCCAAGTCGCCCGTTGCGGAAAGCAAGCCAATTGGGTCGTTCGTCCTGCGCAACCTGCGGGTCGACGAATCCGCCCATCGCGTCTTCGTCGACGAGGCCGAGATTCACGTGAGCGCTCTCGAGATGCGCGTTCTGATCTACCTCTTCAAGTCGCCAGGACACATGCGGACCCGTCGCGAGTTGCTCACGGAGGTGTGGGGCTATCATCCCGAGGTGGCGAGCCGCACCGTGGACACTCACATCAAGCGGCTGCGCGACAAGCTGGGCGCTGCCGCGGATCTGTTGCAGACCGTGCGCGGCGTGGGCTTCCGCTTGGCCGATCCGACGGAATCCCACGCCGCAGGCGATGGCGCGGAAAGGGCGGCGTCCGTGGGGATGCCGGGACCGGGCGTGAAGACCGTCGCGGCTGGCAAGCACCTTCGCTCCTAGCTCGCCGGGTGTCGCGCGTCAGTCACAGTTGCGTGACGATCTGGCGCCAATGACTTGCTTCCGTAACGGAGTGTTCGAATAAGCGCCACGTGCGTGTCACAAAGGGAACGCATCATCGTCCGCAACATGTTCGAGGAATTCGACAACAAAGGCAGCCGGGAAGGACGGGGCCGGCGTGGTGTCTCGGCACTGCTTTCCGTCGGTATTTTCGCGGCGATAGCCCTGCTCGTGGGCGGCGCCGTCACCGCGCATCAGGTGCGCAAGCATCGCATGGAGCGGGAGCAACAGATCGAGTTCGCCAACCTGCACGCGCTTCGCGCTCCAAAGCCCAAGGCCTTGGTCAAACCCGCCGCTCGCAAGAGAAGCCATGTCGCGCAACAGAAGGTGGTCGCGCTGAAGAGCATTCCGAACGAGCGGCCGGACGAGGCCGACGGGGAACTCGCGGAAGCGGAGGATACGGGTGCCGTCGACGGGATCATCGAGGAGAAGGTCAAGGGGCCGGGGGGCGGAAGCGTGGCGACTCCGCCCCCGCCGGCCCCACGCAAGCCTGAGCCGGTCGTGGCGGCTCCGGAGCAGGAGCGGGAGGAGATCCTCGCCCCTCGATTCGTTTCGGGCTGTCGCGCGCCCGAGGTCCCGAGCGCCTTGCTCTCCAACGCCGCGACGATCCGCATCGATGTCACGATGCTCGTCGATTCGGCAGGCCGGGTCACCTCGGCCAAGGTGCTGAACCCGAATCCCCTGATCCCGGACCAGTCCATCATCGAGTGCGCCATGGCGCAGGTGTACGAGCCGGCCCATCTGCCCGATGGGACCAAGGTCCCCTATCCAGTCCGCCGTCGTTTCGTCTTCAAGCCCGCGCAGGCCTGAACCACACGCACGGGGCCTTGCCGACAAGCTTCGGTCCGTCAGAAGAGCAAAAAGGAATCACGCAATGGAAATCAATCTTTTAGAGATGTGGCAGGGCATGAACAGTCTGGTGAAGACGGTGGTCATCGTCCTTACCCTGCAGGCGATAGGCACCATCTACATCACTGTCGATCGCCTCTTCCTGTTGTTCGTTGCCGGGATTCGAGGACGGAGATTCGCGCGCAAGGCCGTCCCTCTTCTGGCGGCTGGGGATCACGGGGCCGCGCTGGCATTGGCCAAGCAAGATGGCCGTAGCCACTTGGCGGCCGTCATCAAGACCGGAATCGAAACCTTCTCGTCGCAAGTCAAGAACGGACAGACCTCCGCGAAGGCGGCCGAGCTCGCGGGGCGAGCCCTGTCGCGCAAGGGCGAGCTGGTCAGCGCCGAGCTCTTCCGCGGCATGAATCTCCTGGCTTCGACGGG
>JAFGPX010000258.1 GCA_016935975.1 Deltaproteobacteria bacterium | reverse complement strand
TATTCGGAGGGCTGGAAGTTCTTCACGCAGTTCTAGCTCCGACTCCCATACGGCGGGTCAGTTCGACCGATGGGACCAGGCTTCGCGCAACGGCCTGTCCACCGAGGCCCATGAAGCATCTGCCTGTCCCGCAGATGCTTCATGGCTTGGCCACAGCACCATCACCATGACGATGCGGTAGGCGCACCTGGCACCTGGCAGCGGCGCGGAGATCATCAAGGCGCTCGAAACGCCTTCGTCCGTGGCAGCCAGGTGGCAGCAAAGGCCGACGGAAGAGACGAAGCTGAGTGACATCAGCTAGTTAGTTGGCGACCCCAACGGGATTCGAAGGTGCGTCAAACACCACGAAACCGAGCGAAACCGATACAACCTCGACGGAGAATTGCCGTGCTGGATCGGTCACGCACATCGTCGCGCGGCGTGTGTGTAGCAAATGTAGCAAAGCTGCCCATCTAGCGGCGGTGGCGGCGAACGCGGTTCGAGACTTCGACCTCGACCGGGCGCTGGAGCTACTTGCCCAGATCGCCTTGGTAGGATCCGGCGCCATGTCAACGGCCCCCACAGGCCAGTACGCGAAGGGCAGGGGGCGCTGATGGGGGATCGTGGCCCCGACACATCCGGTCGTCGCCAGCACACAGCGCAGCTGCAAAGGCGCGTCGCCGGGCAGACGGGGGGCGCTGGCCACGCCGACCTCCTAGCCGACCTCGCCGAAGCCCGGCGCGCTGAGCGCTTGGTCGCCTCCTTTCTCGTGCAGGTGCGGGACGAGTTGGCGGCTACGGTCCTCCACGCCAGGTCCATGCGCATCGACTACGACCGCATGGCCCAGCACACCCTGCGTGCCGTGCACCGCTCCACGGTGACGTTGGCCGAGCGTCGTCGCGAGGCGGTTCGGCTGCGCAAGCTCGTGCACCGCCGCCGCCGCGTGACTACGGGTCACGGCTATCCGCCGGCGGCGCCTGGCACGTTGCCTGTGGCGGCTTCACCCTCCATAGCAACAGGAGGTAAGCCCATGGCCCAGAAACTGATCAGCAGAAAGACCATCGAAGAGCGGTTCGTCGACTCCGACGAGGACGAGCGTGTCGACGACACCGACGAGCTCGAAGGCGAGGATGAACGCAACGAGGATGAGCCCGAACCACCGCGTGCAGCCCGGCCTCGGCGCTGACGAGTAGCGCGACCACCAACCTGCCGCCGGGCCCGCAGTCGACGTGCGCGGCCGTGGGGTTAATGGCAAAACCCTCACCGAATGATCCTGGGCATGCCGGTATTGCTGTGAAGAAGCCGCCCACCACTCCCCGCGTTCGATTAGATCTCGCCACCGCGTTTCTCGGAGGTTACTTTCAGCGTCCGTTGCCCGGAGGCGGCCTAGCTGCCCGTCCGCTTCACGATCGTGTCGTCCGGCCCCACGACGATGTAGCTGCCATCGGGGTTGACCCACACGTCCCACAGGAATTGGCCCACGCCGACGGGCTGTTCTTTCCACGTGACGCCGTCGAAGCGGAAGGCGCCGCCGGTGACGCTGCTGCTGTTGCGTTTGGCGCCAACGGCGTAGACGCGGTCGGGGCCGGTGCCGTGAATGCCGAGCAGGGCCTTGTCGCCTTCGTGCATTGTGGTCACCGTGCGGCCGTCGAAATGCAGGATCGCGTGCGAGATCTCGGAGGTCACCTCCCCGACGATGAACACGTCGTCGGCCGCAGCGCCCCAGACCGCGTTGAGATCTGCGGTGATGGGCGAGGGAAGAAGGGACCAGGCAACGCCGTCGAAGTGCAGGATGGTGCCCTGGTCGCCGACCGCGATGATGTTGTCGTGGGCGCTGCCCCACAGGGCATTCAGCCGAGCGGTGGTCGGCGTGCTCATGGGTGCCCAGGCGGTGCCGTCGAAGTGCAGGATGGTGCCGCCCAAGCCCGCCACGAACAAATCGTGGTTCGCCGAGCCCCACAGCGTCCAGGCCTGACCGATGGCCGGACCGGCGTCGAGGCCGTTGAGCACCCACATCTCCCAGGCCCCGTGGTTGTAGTGCAAGAGCGTGGTGTTGAGGTCGAGCACGAAGAAGTCCTGCGAACTCGTGCCCCACATTGATCTCAACGAGGATCCCCCTTCATAGACGGGAACCCAAGCTCCGTTGTCGAAGCGTCTCAGCAATCCCTGGTGGCCACGGTAGCCTGCGATGAACATGTCGCCTTCCGGGGAGGCCCAGATGTCCACGTTGACGACCCAGTTGTCGCCGCAGGAATCGCAATTCTCGCCGAGCAAGGAACGGCAACCGGCCGAAAGAACGGCTGCGAGGAGGGAAAGAAGCCCAACCAACTGACGAGCGCCGCACATGACCCAAGTATGCGCCGCAGTCTGACGGTGGCACCAGTAGAAACCCCGTGGTGGCTGCCTATGCCATCCGCGGGGAATGCGAGCGATCACGCTGCCCTTCGGTAGTCGCGGTGTAGCCCTTCGAGCACGGACTCGGTCACGATACGCCTCACGAGGTCGGTGCATCGTGCAGCCCGAGGAAGGTCTCCCGACGAGCCCAACGTCACGGGCGCCGAGACCGCCGGTGCCCACAAGCTCAACCTCGCCGCTGACGAGTAGCTCGACAAGCAACCGTCCACCGGCCCTACGGTCAACGTGCAAGGCCGAGGGGCTGGTGGCGGTACCTCCATCGGTCACCAAGTTCCCGCCGAACTTGCCGCCGGCCATGCGCGTGCCCGAGCAGCTCGCTTGGAGTCCAACAGAGACCTGCCTTGCACAGCTTGTCGGCCGCCGGTCCAACACCCGCCCGGCCTTCCCGATCCCTCTACAATTTCGCGCGTGTTGCAGATGCGTGAGGGAATGTCTGGAATGTCGTGATTCGCAGCTGGGCTGGGTACCATCACCTCGATCTTCCTTCTCGGAAAATTTCCCGGGATCTCTGTCCCGGACTCCGAGCCCGTCTCAGGCGGTCTGTCGGTGACCCACTCCGAGATACCACCGCCGGTGGTTCACGAAACTACGTGCGAGCCGACAGAAGGTTCGCCACGTCTGGGACCGGTTCACCAGGGGCGCTTGAGCTCCAGGCGCAGCACGGAGCCAACGTCAGGGCCCGTAGATAGCCGTGATCCCGGCCTGCACGGCTTCATCGGCCGCGTCGGACGAGTAGTGCGCGGTCATGACGCCTTCGAAGAAGTTGCCCTGCCCGGTGTCGCCGATGTCACCAGGATTACCCAGGATGATGGCCCCCTCCTTGCACATGGGTATGTAGCGGGCATCGGGCCGCGGCCCGTCGAACATGGTGGTCAGAGCGCCGGCCTGGGCGTCGCCCGCCTTGATGGTCCAGTGACCGTTCGGGTACGTCGAACCCGACGCGTCCCCCTTCACCATGCCCGTGACGTAGCGGAAGCGGAGGGGCTGGTTCGCGAGGTAGGGGCTGGTGTTGCCCGCCCACAGACCGTCCCCGAGATCCGCCATGACCCAGGGGCCGTTGCCCTCGCCCTTGTTCCACGCCGAGCAGCTTCCGAAATAGACGGCCTCCCCGCAGCCCTCGCCGTTGTTCGTGCAGTTGGTCCCGGCGTTGCCGTATTCGAAGCAGCACCCGCTGTTGTAGAGGTCACCGCTTGTGACCATGTACAGGGTCTCCGGATTGTCGCCGGTGGCGATCCCCGTGGTCCGGTTGTTGCGATAGCTCGTCTTGGTCCTGAAGGGGACGCCGTAGACCTTGTGGAGTCCGAGCTTCGTGGGGCGGCCCTTCGCGTCGGCTTCATAGTACACGGTGGTACTGGTACCGCCCGCGGGGGCCACGGTCAGGTGGTTGCCCAGGCCGGACTGGTCGTAGATCATCGAGATGGTGCAGGGCAAATCGCC
>JAFGPX010000257.1 GCA_016935975.1 Deltaproteobacteria bacterium | reverse complement strand
GTCGGTGGCCATCCAGTTTCCTGCCATTTCGCCCGTACCGCTATCCAACGGAGATCGCTCCGAAACTAGATGCGATGCCCCTGGGGCGCAGGTGGCGCCCACGGGGCTCGTGGCGTCGGCCGGAATCGAGCTGGCGTCGAGCGCGGCGTCGGCGCCGCCTGCGGCCCCTCCCCCGCCGCTGCCGCCGGTCCCGACCCGGCCGCCTGGCCCTCCGCCGCCCCCCGTTCCAACCACGCTGCTCGCCATCGTGCTGCCGCCGTTGCCGCCGCTCGCGCCGGCATCACTCCTCTTGCCGCTGCCGGAACCGCAACCAAGAAGCGCGATCAGGCCGAGGGTCATTGCGTGTCGAGTTCTTCCGCACACGGCTCCTCCAGGTGCGATCGTACCACCGCGCAGCCCAACCTGTGCACGCGACGCAGGTGACTCTCGACTGACTCCTCCTGGGCGAAACCGCAGGGCATCAGGAAAGCTGGCGTTCTGCCGATTGAAGCTTTTGATCGCATGCTGCAGCGCCGGACAGTCCCGCCCCGGATCCTATGGATCGCTACTCTGGCCATCGCCGCCTGTTCGGTCGACATCGCCAAGCTGCGGGCGCCGGTGGTCAAGGACGCGAGCGTTTCACCCGACCTCGGGCCCGCCGGAGGCGACAGCGCCGATCCGGGGGTCGAAACCGGCGCGGCGGTCCCGGGGGCGATCGACACCGGCACGCCGCAAGAGGTGGCCACCAACGCGCCGGACGGTGGATTGGGCGACCATGCGGATTCCCAGGCAGCGCCCGCAGTGGATGTCCAAACCGGAAACGACGCCCTTGGCGCAGGCGGAGTCGTCGGCGTCGGCGGCGCGGCCGGCGCCTCTGGCACGGGGGGAAGCGGCGGGGCTCCCGGCACTGACGCCGGACCGTCGGACCCCGCTGGCGACGACTCCGGCCTGCCCGAAACCGGCGACGCGCCGGCCGACACGCCGACCGCCACCGACGATGCCAGCAGCATCGACGCCGAGATGGAACCCGACGGGCCGGCGGCGACCGGCGGCACGGGTGGCAGCGGCGGCGCGGGCGGCAGCACCGGCACGGGAGGCAGCGGTGGCAGCGACGGGCCCCAAAGGCCCGACGGCCCCTCCCACGTCATCACCGAGTTCTCCGTCCCCACTCCGGGCAGCGAGCCCTGGTGCATCACGGTGGGGCCGGACGGCAATCTCTGGTTCACCGAGCACAGCGGCAACAAGATCGGCCGTATCACCGTCGACGGCAGCATCACCGAGTTCATGGTGCCCACCATGAGCAGCACCCCGGACTGCATCGTGGCCGGCCCTGACGGCAACCTGTGGTTCACCGAGTACGGCGGCGGCAGGATCGCACGCATCACCACGTCCGGGCAGATCACCGAGTACGCGACGGCGACCGCAGGGGGCAAACCGACCGGCATCACGGTCGGCCCCGACAGCAATCTCTGGTTCACCGAGTACAGCCCAGGCCGCATCGGACGTCTTGCCCCCAGCGACCCGAGGAACCCGACCTCGTTCTCCGTCCCCACCACCGGCTCCCATCCCTCGCGCATCGTGGCCGGGCCCGACGGCAACCTGTGGTTCACCGAACGCGACGGCAACAAGATCGGCCGCATCACCACGGCCGGACAGATCACCGAATACTCGGTCCCAACCATGAACAGCGGACCCTACGACATCGCGCTCGGGCCCGACGGCTACCTGTGGTTCACCGAAGAGACTGGGGGCAGGATCGGCCGCTTCGCGGCCGCCGACGCGCGCAACATGACCTCCTTCGCGGTTCCGACCCGGGGCAGCAGCCCGCACGGCATTGCGGCGGGGCCGGACGGCAACGTTTGGTTCACCGAATACGACGGCAACGGCATCGGCTACGTCACCCCGGATGGGGCGGTCACCGAGTTCTCGCTGCCCGGGTCGACCTGGGGCTCTGGTTCCCTGCCCGAGAGCATCGTGACCGGTCCCGACGGCAATATCTGGTTCACCGAATCCGGCAGCAACAAGATCGGCCGCATCACGCCCTATTGACTGACTGCCCTTACGGCACGAAGGCGACGCGCACGCCGATCAGAATCCATTCGTGGATCGACTTCTTCGCCAGGCTCTCGGTGGTGGTCGTGGTCGTCGAGCCGGCGCGGGTCGTGGTCTCTATCTTGCGGAACTGGCCGAGCGAGAAGCTGAGAAACGGCGCGAGCACGAAGCGATGCGCGAACCGGTAGTCGGCCCCGGCCTGCAGGTTCAAGAACTCGAAGCCGTGCCAGAGCGAGTCGATGTCGCTCTCGCCGAGAAGCGACTGGTGCAGCGAGAACGTCCCCCACTCGTAGCCGAAGCCGAGCCCGGCCCAGGGCGACAATGGCCACGCGGGCACGAAGTGGTAACGGGCCATGGCGCCGAGGCGCACGTCGGACGCCGAGCAGTTCACGTTGGCGTTGCGGCAGAGATCCTGCCGGTCGTCGTTGACGAAGCCCGTGCCGTACTGGAAGTAGCCGCCCAGGTACAGGTTGGGGTTCAGGCGGTAGCCTGCGTCGATCCAGATCGGCCATTGCCCCGTGACGTAGTCGTCGAGATCATAGTCGGTCCCGTCGGGCGGCGCCCCGAGGCGGCCGGCCGAAAAGGCGTACCCGGTGCGCACGCCGATCTCGAAGCCGGAATCGCCCGGCATGGCAGCCCGGACCGGTCGCGCTGCCAGCAGCAGCACCACGAATGCGATGCGCGAGATGACCTTGCCCAGCATGTGGCGTCCTCCGGTTGCAGTAGCCTTTCTTTCGTCGACTCGTTGGCTACGGACGGGGAAAGTACCACGATTGCCAACCGCGCAAGGGCCGAAGAAGGCTTGATGCCCAGCCCGTCCGCCATCCCCCAACAACCGGAATGGAGCGCACAAAAGGTCTACTGACGTCGCGCATCCACGTGACGGGCACGGCCCCGCGGCAGCAAGGCGCAACGACTGGGTCCGCGAGCCCTCGGTCCCACCCAGGCAAGGTTCGCAGGTCAAACGCGTCAAGCAAAATCGCGCCCTTGTCCTTCCCCGCCGTGTATTCTTCTGGCCACGCCGCCATCGGCGCGCTGGCTTCGGTATCGACGTAGCTTCGGCCTGTCTTGGTGACTAGCTCACTCTCGACGCTAAGGAGTGGTTCATGAAGAAGGAAAGACGGGACTTCCTCAAGGTGACGGCCGCTGGCGCGACAGGGCTGGCGCTGGGCCGAGCCCGTCAGGCCCAGGCGGCGTGGCCCACGAACGGGAAGATGGAGATCAACCCGGACATCGGCAACATGCGCGTGGTGGGCCTGACCGATCCCAAGATGATGAAGAGCGTCCCGTCGAACATGACCTTCGCCACGCAGAACGACGCCGTCGATTGGCCCCGCGTGCAGGCCAACATGGACGCCATGGCCGTGGCACTCACCCAGAAGAGCACGGCCGACGAGGCCTGGAAGACCGTCTTCCGTTCCAGCAAGCCGTGGGCCGACACCGTGGTCGCCGTCAAGGTCAACGCGGGTGAAGCCAGAAACACGGCCCGCCTCGCCGTGCTGCAGAAGTTCAGCAACCTGTTTGTCGACTGGGGCGTCAAGCCCCAGAACTTCATCGTCTACGACGGGCACTCGCCCGCGACCAACATCTTCGCCTCGTCGTTCAGCACCACCGACAAGAACAAGGTGCTGGGCGTCGTGGGCGCGCCCAGCGGCCAGTCCGGGGATCTCCTGGGCGGCTGGAAGGACGCCAAGCTGGCCAGCGGCGCCACCCGCCGTTGCGCCGCCAAGATCGCGGACGGCACGGTCGACATCTTGATCAACATCGCCAACAACAAGGGTCACATGATGTTCGGCAAGGTCACGCTGTGCATGAAGAACCACTACGGGACGTGGGAGCCGGACGCCACGCACACGGACCTGAACAACCTCATCTACAGCATGAACAAGGCCGATGCGATCATCGGCGGCGATCCGCCGCGACAGCAGTTGTGTTTCGTCGATTCCATGTTCTGCAACAAGGCCGACATCTTTGGCCAGCCCGAGCTCATGCCCTGCTACTTCGTCATGGGCACCTTCGCGCCCGCGGTCGACTACCTCCTGGTCAAGAAGGTCCGCGAAGAGGTTTCCAAGCTCTCGCACGATTCGGCCACGGTCAACTCGTACCTGACGGGCTGGGGCTACACCACGAGCGATCCGGAGTGGATCCTGGTGCCACCGGCGGCCGACACCCCCGACGCGGGGCCAGGCGGCTCCGGCGGCGCGGGCGCGGGCGACACCTCGGGCAGCGGCGGCGCCAACGCGGGCGGCGCCAGCGGCTCCGGCGGTTCGGGTGGCGGCGGCGGCGCCGACGCGAGCGGCACCGGCGGCAGCGCGGGCGGCGGGGGCAGGCGGGACGGCGGCGTTTCCCGAGACGTTGCCTCGCGCACGGGCGGCTCCGGCGCAGGGGGGAAGAGCGGCTCGGCCGGCGCGGATGGCAGTGGCGGCGCGAGCGCGGGCGGCAGCAGCGGCGCGGGCGGGGTGGCCAGTGGCGGTGCCAGCGGCATGGGTGGCTCGGGCAGCGGCGGCACGACCAGCTCGGGCGGCAGCAGCGCGGGTGGATCGGGCGGCGCGCAGACGAGCGCTTCCGCCTCCGGCTCCGGTGGCTCCCCGGGAAGCGGCGGCAGCTCGGGCCAATCCGTGGCCGCCTCCAATCTCGGCTGCGGCTGCGAAGTCGCTGGTGCGCGCGCTGGAGGCGGCGGCCTCGGCGCCGGGCTCTTGGTCGGGGCGCTCGTCGCCGGTCAGCTCCGGCGGCTCTTCCTGCGCAGGGAGACTCTGGCGCAGCCGACTCCATCGAAGAAGGAAGCCGAGCCCTCTTCCGCCACGCCGGCGGACGAGGAGCGGGGCTTGGAACATGGCAAGGAGAAAACATGACCGTCGCTCGCCCTCGTACCTACTGGCATCCGATCCTACTCGTGTCCTTCGTCGCACCGCTGCTCGGCTGCTCAAGCTCGTCCTCGAGCAATGGCGGCACGGGCGGCAGCGGGTCCGGCGGCAGTGGCGGTGCGGGCGGTGGCGGCGCCCTGGATCTGAGCGGCTTCGGCCAGAGCTACAAGCTGACCGACAACGAGGTTTCGGGCTGGGTCCAGGCCGCGGCTGCGGATTCGTTCTCTCTGTACGACAGCACCAACCTGTGGGAAAAAATCGACGGCCCCGCGGACGGCTACATCTCGCGGGGCATGAAGTTCGCGTACTACGAGACGCTGGACGGCCCCGGAGACCTGCTCAATTGCGTCCTGGTCGCCATGGCCTTCGACACCGCGGCCAATGCCAAATCGATGGTCGACTACAAGGTCGATCTGCAAGGGGCGACGACCCCCATCCCAGGCTACGACACGTCGGTGGCGCTGGGCTCCGAGGCTCTGACCGGCCTGACCGCCTACGCCAGCTTCGGCGCCTTGTACCTGGAGGTGGGCGTGGACGGCTACGGCTTTCCACCTGACCTCGACCAGGCGTCGAACGACGCCGCGGCCTTCCTGAAAGCCATGGAGGCCAAGCCCAAGCTGTAGGGAAGCCGAGAGAGCGCGGAGGACGAAGAGAGCGCCGACGGCGAAAGCTCGGAAGCCGTACCGGGGCCTGGAGCACCGAACGGTTTGAAAGCAGAGTGAATCTCAGGTGTTTCACCACAGAGAACACAGAGGACACAGAGACGGAAGGGAAGGGCTCCCGGATCCGGATCCGAACCTTTCCCATTCCGGTCCGGGCTCCGTGTCCTCTGTGGTTCATCCCTCAGGTTGCCCGGGTACAACCCAGATGTCGGCTTCTGCGGACGTGCCAAGCCGTTCGGCTCTCTAGGCGTCCGCCGTGGCCGCGGGAAACGCGACGACCACCTCGGTGCCCTGCTCCTCTGTACCTGACGAACACGCGATTGGACTTGCTGGCCGGATCCTCGCGGGTCGCCAGCAGGCCGAGCACGATCGACTCGAGGAAGGTGAGCAGCTTGATCGCAGCGACCGTGTCCATGGAGATGCCGCAGACTCCTGACGGAGAACGCAGGGAGAAAAAGCAGGCAATAGGAGAATAGCACGCGCCACGCCGTCGCCACGGACCGCAGAGATGTCGCCGCGGGGGTGCCGCATCGGATCGCCTCTGTGCTACTCTGCCCCGCGATGTCTAGCCCGGCTGCACCAGAGGCCGCCCCCCAACCGCAAGCGACGCCTCGGCGCTTCTACGTGCCCCAGCTCGATGGTTTGCGTTTCCTGGCCTTCCTCCTCGTCTTCGTTCATCACGGACCGCGTTTCGGCGGCCTCTTTCCGTCGGGCTCCCTCGGGCGCGCCGGCTTCGACTTCCTGAAGAACTGGGGCTGGTTCGGCGTGGATCTTTTCCTGGTTCTCAGCGCCTTTCTCATCACCTCCCTGTTGCTGATCGAGCACGAGAGGCATCGAAGCATCTCCCTGCGCGGTTTCTACATGCGCCGGATCCTGCGCATTTGGCCGCTCTACTACTTGATGATCGGCATCGGCTTCTTCCTATTGCCGTGGCTCTCGCTCTTCGCCTTCCCTCTGCACTCCCCCCAGCACGCGCAGCTGATGAAGGACCACTTCCTGCCATTCTGCACGCTCTTCGGCAACTACTCGTCGGGCGCGCACGGATACCCGGCCGTGGCCACCCTCGGGCACATGTGGACGGTCACGCTCGAGGAGCAGTTCTACGTGGCATGGCCGCTGACGCTGACCCTCATGCTGCGCGTGCGGCGCGGCTTTCTGTGGCTGCTCCTGGCGATACTGCTCGCGGCCACCATCGCCCTGCGCCTGCACTTGGTTGGCGGCCTTCCGCATCCCTACATATGGACCAATACCTTGGCCCGGCTCGACCCCCTCGTCATCGGCATCGCCATCGCGGTATGGCGCCATTCCCACGCCCCCAGGCCCGGCTGGATCGCTCCCATCGTCAAGCTCGCGGCGGGCTTGCTGCTGGTGACGTCCATCGCCTTCGCCCCCCCTATCGAGACCCAATCGAAGAACGTAGCCTGGCAGTTCTTGGCCACGGCCGCCGGCTTCGGACTGATTCTCGATGCCACCCTGGCCCGGGGGAAAAACCCGCTGTCGTGGCTGCTCTCGGCGCGGCCCCTGGTCTGGTTGGGCAAGTTGACCTACGGGCTTTACGTGTACCACGTGCTGGGGCTGCAGATCGGCCAGGAGCTCGTGGACTTCTTGCAGAGCCGCCACATCGTTACCAGCGTGGCGGGGGCCTTCCTGTCCCATTCCCTCATCTCCCTGCTCGTCACGGTGGGCATCGCGGCCGAATCCTACCGGCTGTTCGAGTCGTTCTTCTTGCGCCTCAAGGATCGCTGGAGCCGAATCAAGTCGAGGCCCGTCGATCCCCGACCGGCCTAGCCTCCGCCAACCTTCCTGCGCCGGCCGCGAGGATCGCCCGGCCACGTCGGCACGACTTCTGCAGTCCCGCCAGGCATGCGCCTCGTCTTCGATCGCGGCACCATCGTCCTGCTGGACGCGAACCAGCCGGTCGCCCCTCCGGCAGAAACCCAGGATTTCCCGGGCGCGCTGTGGGACGCGCGCATCGCGGCCCTGCGCTGCCCGGCGCGCTTCCATCCGGCCCTGGTCGCGGAGCTGCGCCACCGGGGCGTCCAGTTCACGGACGAGGTGTCCGGAATCGGGCCGGCCCTGCCGAGATCCCTGCCGGCGGTTGCGCTGCGTCCCTATCAGGAAGCGGCCCTGGCGGCCTGGGAGTTCTCCGGCCGGCGCGGCACCGCGGTCCTGCCCACGGGCTCGGGCAAGACCCATCTGGCCATCGCCGCGATCGCAGGGTCTGCCGTCCCGGCGCTCTGCTTGGTGCCGACGCGTGTGCTTCTCGACCAGTGGGCGCGGACTATCGAGGATGTCTTGCACGTGCCCGCCGGCCGCCTGGGCGACGGCGACCGGCGCGTGGAGCGCATCACCGTGGCCACCTTCGAAAGCGGCTGGCGCCACATGCACCATTTGGGCAACCAGTTCGGACTGCTGGTGGTCGACGAGGCCCATCACTTCGGGGCCGGGCTGCGCGACGAGGCGCTCGACATGTGCACGGCGCCGCTGCGCCTGGGCTTGACGGCCACCAAGCCGCGCGGCCCGGCCGGGCTTCGCCTCGACGAGCTGCTCGGCCCGACCGTGTACGAGCTGCGCATCGACGAGCTGGTCGGCGAGTATCTGGCGCCGTTCGACACCATCGTTCTGCACCTCGACCTCACGCCGGCCGAGCGCGACGAGTACGACGCCCTGACGGCGATCTTCCGCGACGTCGTGGCCAGGTTTCGGCGCTTTCATCCCAACGCGACCTGGGACGAGTTCGCCAAGATCGCCGGGCGAACCGAGGCAGGCCGGCGGGCCATCGCGGCCTGGCACAGATGCCGCAGGATCACCGCGTTTCCCTCCGCCAAACGGCAAGTCGTGGGGGCCTTGCTGAAGCGGCATCGCACGGCGCGCACCATCGTGTTCGTCGCCGACAACCCCACGGCCTACGCCATCAGCCGCGAGCACCTGGTCATGCCCCTGACCTGCGACATCGGCCGCAAGGAGCGCGAAAAGGCGCTGTCCCTGTTTCGCGAAGGCAAGCTGCGCGCCCTGGTTTCCGCGCAGGTGCTCAACGAAGGCCTCGACGTGCCGGACGCCGACGTGGGCATCGTGGTGGCCGGCAGCAAGGGTGAGCGCGAGCACGTGCAGCGCGTGGGCCGCGTGCTGCGGCCACGCACGGGCAAGCGCGCGCTGGTCTTCGAGCTGGTCGTGCGCGGCACGAACGAGATCAAGCAGGCGCGCAAGCGGAGGGACGCGCTTGCTGCCTGAAGCCACGATCCCCTTTCGCGTCGACCAGGGCCGCGTGCTTCCCGGCTTTCTCGACGCCCGCGACGTGCCCTGGCTGCGCATCTTGATCGAGGAGATCGACCGCTTCCGCGGCCGGCCGGTGCGCGAGCTGCGGCAGCGCCTGCGCGAGCCCCTGCCCTGCGCCACGCCCCACTTCAAACGACGCGCCGCCGTCGCCGCGCTCCTGCGCCTGTGGCGGAGCGAGCCCGAGGCGCTGGTCCCGCCGGAGAAGGCCCGCGAATGCCTGTTCTGCGCGCGCGCCGGGTCGGCATCGCGGAAGGAGGCGCTCGACGCGGCCGCGGCGACGCTCGGGGTCGATGCGGCCGGCCTCGAACGATCCCTCTTCGCCGATCTCCCCGGCGAGCGGCTGGTGCGCGCCCCCGACGTGATTCCGTCCCCGCCCGAGGTCGCCCTGCGCGCCAATCAGCTCATCGCGCGCAGCCTGCTCTTCCACGCGCGCCGCGTGCGCATCAAGGCGGAAGGCGCGGTGCGGCCCCTGGTCCGCCAGGCCAAGCTGCGCGGCCTGCTCTGCAGCGTGACGCAGTCAGGGCAGCCCGTGCTGGAGCTGTCGGGTCCGTTTTCGGTCTTCCGGCACACCCTGCTCTACGGCCGCGCGCTCGGCGAGCTGGTCGGGTTCCTGCCCCAGTGCGCCCGCTTCGAGCTGCGCGCCGACTGCGTCTTGCGCGGCGAAGAAGCCATCCTCGATCTGCAGACCGGCGACCCCATCTTCCCGGCCGAAGCGGTCAAACCCTACGACAGCAAGTTGGAAGAGCGCTTCGCGCGGGACTTGCGCAAGGCCGCCCCGGACTGGGATCTCTTGCGCGAGCCGGAACCCGTGCCGGTGGCCGGCACCATCATCTTCCCCGACTTCCTGCTGCGCCATCGCCTGCGTCCCGAGATGAGCTTCCTCGTCGAGATCATGGGCTTCTGGTCGGCCGACTACGTCACGCGCAAGCTCGACCTGCTTTGCCGGGCCAATATCGCCAACCTCGTCCTGTGCCTCGACGAGACACGCAATTGCGACGCCGGCGATCTCCCGATGGCTGCGCGCGTGGTCCGCTTCCGCCGGCGCATCGACCCCATGGCGGTCCTGGACGCCGCGGGCGTCAGCCGAGGAGGTGCCCCGTGACAGTCCCCGGCGGCAGGTACGTTCTTGGCCATATGAGAACAACCATAGATACTGCTGATGGTCTACTGCCGCGCAGTAGGAGACTGGCCAGGCAGCACGGCATCACCCTGCGCGAGCTGATCGAGGAAGGACTGCACGCCTGTCTGCAGCCACCTTGAAGCGGCTGTACCAGGCCGGTCGCATCGCCGGAGCCGTGGTGCACGAGGCGCGCATCGCGGCCTTGTGCCTCGATCACCGGGTCAAGGAGCTGTGGAGCGCGGACCGCGATTTCTCGCGCTGCAAGGGGCTCAAGGTGCGCAATCCTCTTTGAGGCAGAAGAACGGGCTAAAGATCCCAGTTGCAGTACATCCGCGGATTCGTCCCCGTGCCCTGGCCGAGCAGCTCGTCGAACCACCGCCACACCGGATCGAACTCCGGGGCGAGCTGCTGCGGCACATTGTACTCCAGGGTCGTGGTCGGGCAGTCCGTGCACATACGGAAGTAGAGCCTCGGGTAGCACTCGTAGCCGAGGGACGATGGGTGCGGCAGGGACGATGGGTTGATGGCCGCGAGGCGCGCGAACAGATCGTCGGCCTGCTCCCTCGTCAGTGTGTAGATCCCCGTTGCGCTGGACGGTGGCTGCTCGGGCTCGAAGCCGTGCACGTTGTCCCAGGTGTCGGCCCAACCTTGGCCGCCCACGACCACCGCCGGTCCGGTGCCGGCGACTCCGCCAGGCGCCTGCCAGGCCAGATAGGCCGTGGGGTAGGACGGAACGCCGCCGTCGAGCGCGCAGGTGCTGGCCTCGGCCTTGAGCATGCCCGCCGCTTGTCGCACGCAGTCGTTGGAGTAGATCTTGCCGTCGCAACCACACACCGGATCGAAATTGGCTATGCAGCCGATGCCGGGACCCGTGAGTGCGCATACCCCGGTGGCGTTGGCAATCTTCCCGCAGTCCGAGGCCAGATCGCAGAATTGCCCGGCCGGGCAGATGACGGCGGACGTGCCGCCGCAGATCTTGCCGACGCCACCGCCGGTGCCTGTGGCGCCGCCCGCGGCGCTGGCTCCCCCGGCGCCGGTCCGGCCGCCCGAGCCAGGTGCGCCGCCATCCGTGAAGATGCCACCGGTTCCCGTGGTGGCGCCGGCGCCGCCGCTGCCGCTCCTGCCGCCCGTTGCGCCGGGGCAAGCGCCGTCCGCGGCCTTCTGCACCCCCTGGGCGACCCGCACACAGTCGTTGGAGTAGGTCTTGCCGTCGCAGCCGCACACCGGGTTGTAGTCGGCAGTGCAGGCGACGCCGGGCCCCGTGGGCTTGCAGACGCCAGCCGTGTCGGGATCCATCTCGCAGCTGGAGGTGACAAAATCGCAGAACTGCCCGGCCGGACAGGTGAGGCCGGCGGCCGTGCCACAGATCGCACCCGCACCCGTCATACCGCCGGTGCCGAGCCTGCCACCACTGCCGACGGCACCGCCTCTGCCCAATTGGCCACCGGTCTGTCCCAAGAGGCCGCCCGAGCCGATGGGCGCGTCCGGAAACCAGGAGCCGCCGGCGCCGCCCTTGGCGCCTCCGGTGCCGAGCCCGGCATCGGCCTGGCCGCCGCCCGTGCCCATGCCCAAGGTCGCGCCACCTGTGCCTGGCACGTGCTCGCCGAGGGGAACGTTGTCTTCGCAACCGACCGACAGACCGAAGAAAAGGACCACCGTGGAAACGACGAACGACGCTGCGATAGGCTGGCTTGGCTTCATGACGACTCTCCTTGGCGACGGGCTACCTTCTGCTCTCTGCGCGACAGTGCCCGCGAACCGCCGATCCGTTGCTCGAAATGCACGCCTACGGCGATTTTGCGCGCGCGGGTGTGATGCAGGCCTCACGTACGCGCTCGCGCAGCGGCGACGCCGGCGCCTCGCGCATGAACGCCTCGGCTTGGGCCCATGCGCCGGGTCCCGGCTTGGCCTGGCAGGTGGCAATGGCGACCATGGCCTGTCGCTCCTCGCCGAGCACGCCCTGGCCGAAGCGCCGGTCGTATTCGACGAGCGCCTGGAGGGCGCGCGCCGGCCGGCCCAAGCGCAGCTCCTCGCGCGCTTGCTTGAGGACCGCGACCTCCGCGTTGAGCTGGTCGTCCTCCGGCGTCTTCTCCATCCGCCCGCCGGGCGCAGCCGGCTTGCGCGGCGGTTCCGCCTTCCTCGTCGTATCCTCCATGCCCTCCGGCGCAGGTTGCTCCTCGGGGGCAGGTATTGCCTCCGGCAGCACAGCCGGCGCGGACTTGGCCGCGGCCGGGACGTGCTCCTCGACCGCAGGCCGGGTGCTGCGCACTTTGAGCACGCCCACGGTGCCGCCGCCCACCACGGAAACCGCCAGCACCGCCAGGCCCACCTTCGCGCCAAGCGACAGGGTGGAGGCGGCCGCGCTGGACGCCACGGCGCCGCCCGCGACAATCTGCATCAGCACCGCGCGCTTGATCCTGTCGCGATCTGCCGCCTTCGGAGCGTCGGCCTCGCGGCCCGCTTCGACGATCGCTTTCGCCCGGCTCTCGAGGTCGTTCATGGCTTGCCCCCCAATTCTTGAGTCCGAAACCGTGCCACGGCCCGCTCGAACTCCTGACGGGCCGCGCGCAGCCGCGAGTACACCGTGTTGACGTTTTCCCCGAGAACGGCCGCGATCTCGACGGACGAGAGCTGCTCGATCTCGGCCAGCACGAAGACCTCGCGCTTTTCCGGGTCGAGACGGGCCAGAATGCCATCGAGGACGCGCGCGGCATCCACGCGCTCCATGGCCTCGCCCGGCCCGCCGCCGCCATGGTCGCGCAGCTTGTCCAGGGCCGCGAGGGAATCCGCCGGACGATGTCCGGGCTTGCGCTGCTGCGTGCGGAAGTAGTGACGAACCACGCGCACCAGGATCTTGAACAGCCAGGTCTTGACCTGCGCGCGGCCCTCGAATTCCGCCAGCCTGCGATGCGCCACCACGAACACCTCCTGCACGACGTCGTCGGTGTCCGCGAGATCGATGCCGAGCCGGCGCGCCGCCCGCCAGATGAACCGGAAGTTCTCCTCGTACACGGCATCGAAGTCGGTCGCCGCCGGGCAGGCCGCACTGCTCTGTCCCCCGGAGCTTGCCGGGCCAGCCGCGTTCCGGCGTAAAGAGAGCAGGCTCATGCCCTCTGATAGTGCCCGGCCCGCCGTAGATCCGCGATCAGAATTGCAGCTCGACGCCGAGGGTCAACCGCATACCCACGAGCCACGGACGGAAGATCCGGCCTTCGACGTTGGTGAACACGAAGTTCGGGCGCAAGAGCGGAACCATGGCGTCGAGGTGCACCGGGAAATGCAGCCTCGGCGTCGCCTTGACCACCACCATGCCCCCGGCGCCCAGGGCGAACCAGGCCGCGTTCCGCGTGGCGGTCTGGCTCGCGCCCACGCCCACGCCGTGCAACAGCCCCAGCTCAAGGTTCGCGCAGGAACCGAGCTCGATGGCCGGCCAGGCTGCGGCCCAACAGCCGGCCGCCAGCGCCGAGTAGGATCGGAACCTTCCGTATGCTCCCGGAGGATCGGCCAGCCCGGCGCTGCGCACCTCGCGCGCACCGAAAGCACCCCGCAGCTCCACGCGGAAGTGGCGGCGCAAAAGCCCAATGTGCGCGCCAACGCCGACATCGGGCTCAGGCAAGATGCCGAGACTGCCCGTCGCGCAGAGGCCGGCAAGCCCGAACGTCGCGCGCGGCGAGCGCGGGCGGGGCTGGCCCGCCTCGGGCTCGACCGCCACCGCCACCGGCGGCGGCTCGCTCGCCTCGCTCTCGCTACCACGGGCGGCAACCGCGTCGGGATCGATCATGAGCGCGACGATCAACGCCGTTGCGTTGGCCAGGCCCTGGCACGTGGCGGCCTCGATGCGACGATGGCCGCGGCTCGTGCCCGATTGGGTTTCCAGCGTGACCAGCCAGAGCGCGCCGCGTTCGACGGTCGCCTGCACCGTCAGATTCTCGCGCGGCAGCGAGCGCGCGGCTCCTTTCAAGAGCGCGTCGATCTCCGCGCGCACGGCAACGGGCGAGGGACAGCCGTCCGGGGCAATCCAGGCGAAATCGAAGGTCCCACGGCCCTCGGCCCGCCCCGCGGTTGGGCAGGCCAGCGCGCAACATGCGACGGCAAGAGACGCCAGCCAGGCGAACGAGGATCGCAGCATCGACCGTTCATTGATCGCACAAGTCGACGGCCCCGACATCCTCTATCTGCTATCTGCGCGGCGATGGCCTCGCACGTGCGGTACGCGCCGGCTAGCGCGCGTCGATTCGGTAGTCGAAACGCAGGCCGGCGTTGGGCCGGAACCTGGCAGCACGGGCAGCCTTTTCGATGCATGCCGCAAGCGGAGTGCCGCTCACCTTGCCGCCCACCCGCACTGCGGTGACCTTGCCGTCTTTGCCCACGGTGATGGTCAACTCGGCGATACCCGATTGCCCCAGACGTCGCGCGCAGACGCTGCTGCGCGTCTTGACCATGGACATGGCCTTGGAGATGTCGGATGGCGAAAGCGGCGGCCGCTCGGCCGGCGCTTCGCGCTTGGTCGCCGGCGCGGGCCCGCTCTTCTGCACGTCCTTCAGCATGGCGTCGATGTCCTTGCTGACGCTCTTCTTGCCCTTGCCCTTGGTTTCGGTCACCACGTCGGCCATCAGGCCGTCCAGGGAGTCGGACGAGCGCAGCCCGCCCGACGCGGGGGCAGACGGCTCGTTCTTGACAGGCGCGGGCGCGCCGCCGCCCGAGCCGTCCGACTCGAAGGGGTCGTGCGCCTTGCCCGTCTTTCTGGCCGGCGCGCGCGCGCCCTCGGAGACCTTGGCTTCGCCCTTGGCACGCGGCGCGCGCGCGCCCGCCGCCCGGGCCCTGGCCGTCTCGGCGCGAGCCGCTGCGCGGGCAGCCGCCCGAGTCCGGGCGCCTGCTGCCGCCTGCTCCGGCGCGGCGCTCCGCTCGATCGAGGGCGCAGGCGACGGCTCGGCCTCGGCGGGGAGGGCCGCCACCTGGGGGCTCGCTCTTTCGATTGGCGGCGCGGGCGCGACACCGAGCCGCGCCGTCTCGGGCGTGATCACGGGCGGTGGCGGTCGGTATTTCCCCAGCAGTCGCGGCGCCCGTCTGGCAAGCACCCCAGCCCCGGCTTGGATTCCCTCGAACGCGCAGTCGCTCAGAAAGGGCCCGGCGGCAACGCCGCCCGCGAACACGAAGAGCAGGAGGGCCAAAACCCAGCCCCACCGTCGTTTCGGCGGTGGCGGGGGCAAGGTCATCGGACCGATGGCCACGGGAAGACTGAAGCCCTGCGAGGACACATTGGGATCTGCCCAGGAATCGTTCGCACCCACGATGGGACGATACTAGCGGAAAGCTCGGCGCAAGGTTACGCCGAATGCGATCCCGCCGCAGCGATACGACCCAGAGCGCCGGTCGCTGGCCGGCAGCTACGGCCCTCCGTCGGCCTTGTCCAGAGGCAGCGCCCGCAACCAGGCCCGAGCCTGGCCGCGATAGGCGTTTGGGCCCAGCAAGCAGGTTGCGAGCGGCACCTCGCCCGCAAGTTGCTGCGCCAGGCGCATTCGGGCCGCAGGGTCGGCCGCGCGGCCCGTGACGGATTGAAAGATCGTCGGCTCGCGCGGCCCCGGACCGTTGGCATAGAGTCCCCGGCACAAGCGCACGACACCCTCGTCGCGCGGCAGCGGGTGCAACGACCAGACCGACACGCTCGACGAGATCTCGGGAAACACGATGACGCCGACCCTGGCGCTGGCCGCGGTGGCCGCGCCCAGTTGGCCGGCAAACTGCGCGGGCGAGAGCACCAGGCGCGCACCCGCTTCCGCGCCGGCCGCATCCCGCTGCGCCCGCTCGTCGGCGTGCAGCAGGCCGGCCTGGCGGGGCAAGCCATGGCCCAGGGCCGGGAAGCGCCGCTCGGTGTCCTCGCGCACCGGCACCAGCACGGGCACCCCGAACGCTCGCCGCGAACCGGTTTCCACCAGCAAGCGGTCGTTGGTTAGTAGAGCGGCCTCGCCGGACGAAAGCAGGTGCGCCAGAAGCGTCGTCTTGCCCGCCCGCTTGCCGCCGACCAGGACGACGGCAAGGTCGCCATAGACGCAGGCCGCCGCGTGCAGGTCAAGCATCTCCGGCGCGGCCAGGGCCCCAAGCGTGGCCAACTCGCGCAACACGCGCAGAAGCCCGACACGGGCCAGACGGTTCTGCGGCCGAGCCAGGATCTCGATTTCGCGGCCGAGCACTCGGTAGTAGCAGCCGTATTCGCCATCCGCGATTACACGCGCCCCGTCGGGCTCGTCCCAGCCGGGGTACGAAACCAAAGCGCTGGCCAGGCTGAAACAGGGAATCGGCCGCACGGCACTTCGCGCCTGTCGGGTCGCCAATTCCGCGAAACGCGCCGCACTGGTCACCACGCGCACGCGCGGGTCAGTGTCTCTCGCCGCTTCGGCCGTGAACCACGGCGTGACGAACTCGCGCAACCAGCGCTCGCTTCCCTCGTCGCCGGGCTCGACGGCAATCGCTGCCTCGCAGAAACGGTAGACGACACCACCACGTGCAAAGCCCGTCGCCGGACGGCTTTCGTTGTTTTGCACCATCGTCGAGTCGTCTGCCATGATGCTGCGACCACCGCAAGCCCAAGACTACACCTTGGTCGTTGGGTCCGCGAACCGGGGCGGACAAACAGAGCCGGAGAAATATGCGCCATGCCCGTCCGACTCGGCACTCTCCGTTCCTTCTCGTGTTTCCCAGACCGACCGGCATTGAATCCAGCCTGGGCCGGATGCCTGCGGCCAGTGGCGCGAGGGACCGACGGCTTGTCGGCGCAAGCCGTTGCGGTGGGTCCCGACTTAATGCATGATGGCCAAATCACTTTGGGAGGGGGCACGATGTTGACTACGAAGAAGGCACTGCTGCTAGCGGCTGTGATCGGTCTATCCGCCTCCGGATGCGGAGCCGCGACGTCGGACTACATGCGACCAGTGGCCGGCCCCGAGCCGATGGGCGCGCCCCCGAACAAGGCGCGAGTCGTGTTCGTGCGGCCATCGAGCATGGCCTACAAGGTGATCTTCACCATCATCGACCAGCGCGGCTACTTCCTGGGTGACAGCACGGCGGGAGCCCGCTTCTCGGTCTTCCTGGATCCGGGCGAGCACTTCTTCATCGTCTGGACCGAAACCACCGAGACGGCCAAGGCGACGCTGGCACCCGGCCGCACGTACTACGTCGAGGTGCGACCGAAGATGGGCATCTGGAAGGCGCGGGCTTCCCTGTGGGCGGTCAATCGCAAGAGTGGCCTGATGAAAAACATCCCGTCCTATCTGTCCGACACGACAGTCACCACGCCCGATTTTGCAGCCGGCCAGGCATACCTCAATTCGCTCGGTCAAGAGTTGCCAAACGCGGCCAAGCAAGGCATCGAGACTTTCAACGGCTACTCTCCGGAGGAGAAGGCCGACGTCACACTGATGCCCGAGGACGGTCAGTAGCGAAGGTACGCCCGCCGCAGCGGGCTTCTGCTCAGATCGAGGTCTTGACCTGGCTGCGCCTGGTCTTCTTGACCTCGTAGAGCGCAACGCCGGCGCGCTCGATGAGCGATTCCATGATGTCGTCGGGCAAGAGTCCGGTCGCGCCCGCGCGCGCCGCCGAGCGGACGCGGGCAGGCCGGCTAGGCCGTCCTCGCCTGCGCGGGGCATGGCTCGGTTCTGGTTGGCGATGCGCTCGAGCAAGCGCGTGGCGATGGCAAGGCTTCCGTCCTACAATGCCTGTAGCGAGGCTGCCGACGACACCCGATCCACACGCTCCGATGCAGAACCAAGCGCAGCCGCCATCCGCACCCGGCGGGGCGAGTCGTCTGACCATCGCCGCTCTCGTCGACAACGCGAACTTCTTCGAAGGCTGCTACGAGGCCAGTCTGCGCGAGGCGCTGGACGCCAAGTGCCGCCAAGAGGGACACAACCTGCTGTTGCTCTACGGCGGACCTCTCGATGCGCCCGGCCAGATCGGCGCAACGGACAACGCCATCTTCAGGACGCTGCGGCCAGACAGCTTCGACGGGATCATCGTCGTGTCGAGCATGCTTTCGGCCTTCTGCGGCGCGGATCCGGTCGCACGCCTGGTCGAGAGCTACCGACCGGCCGCTCTGTGCAGTATCGGTTTGGCGCTGCCGGGCGTTCCCAGCCTCGTCCTCGACAATCGAGCCGGCATGGAAGCGGTGGTCGAGCACCTGGTGCGCGAGCACGGGGTCCGCCGGCCGGCGTTTCTCGCCGGAACGCCCGAAAACCCCGAGGCGCAATCTCGGCTCGAGGCCTACAAGGACGTTCTCGCGAGAAACGGCATCGCCTTCGATCCCGCGCTCGTGGCTTGCGGCTACTTCATGCCCAGGCAAGGCCGCAGCGCGATGGACGGCCTTCTGGCCGCGGGGGTCTCCTTCGACGGCGTCGTGGCCGCAAACGACAACATGGCGTTGGGGGCCATCGAGGCATTGCGCATGTGGGGCCGCCGGGTGCCGCGCGACATCCCCGTAGTCGGTTTCGACGATCTACCGCTGGCCGCGCTCGGCAACCCGCCGCTGACCACGGTGGCACAGCCCTTGGCACGCATGGCGAGTCTCGCTGTCGACACCATCTTGGCCCAGCTCGCCGGTCAGAAGGTTCCCGATTGTGTTACCCTGCCGTCCCAGTTCATCCGCCGCCGCTCCTGCGGGTGCGAATGCGAGCAACGAGCGAAGGCCTCTCCCGCGATCGTCAGGCCAGACGCGCCGACCGAGTTTCACGAACGGCTCGCAACCCTGCAACCGAGACTGGCGAGCGCGCTGCGAGCCCTCCCGGAGGACGCCGCGTTGATCAGCCGTCGTCTGATCGAATCCTTGCAGGTCACGACGACGCGAGACCGCCGGGCTTTTGCCAAGGTGGTGGGTGCCCTGCTCGAGGACATCGGCGACGACGCCGACCGCCACCGCATGCTCCAGGACGCGATCGGCTGGTTGCGCGACGAGTTGGCCGACCTCTCCGACATCGAGAGCGAGCGCGCCTTCTACGAGGCGTTGGACCTCGTCGCGACCTCCAGCACGACCATGCAGACGCGCCAGCGTCTGACCCTGGAGGACACCTACACGACGCTGTGGAACGTCAGCGAGCAGGCCTCTGTCGCCTTCGACCTTCCGACGCTCAAGCAGACCCTGATCAAGGGTCTGCCCGCGACGGGAATTCGCACCGCGTTTCTATCTTGCGCGCTCGACTCGGATGCCACCGATCTCGTCCCGGTGCTAGGCCTTTGGGACGGCCGGCCGGTCAACGTGCCCGAGGCCAGCTTCCCTGCGAGCCGACTGCTCCCGCCCAGCGCGCTGGCGCTCGATCCACGCCGCACCTTCCTGGTCTTCCCCATGACGTCCGAGTCCCAGCTCCTCGGCGTGGCTGCGTTCGACCACGCCGACGGCGGCCGGAGCTACGCGGTCTTCCGCAACGAGATCACGTCGGTCCTCAAGACCATCCGTCTCCACGAAGAGCTGGTGCAGAAGACCATGCTGCACGAGCGCAGCGTGCAGGAACGCATCGCCGCCACGAGGCGCATGGAGGCATTGAGCGTGCTCGCCGGCGGGGTGGCGCACGACCTCAACAACGCCTTAGGCCCGCTCGTCGCCCTGCCGGATCTGGTCCTCAGAGGGCTGGGCCGCGTACAGGCCGACGAGAGCGTGGTCGGAAAACTGATCTCCGACGTCGAGATAATCAAGACCGCGGCCTTGCGCGCGGCTCAGACCATCAGGGATCTGCTCACGCTCGGCCGTCAAGGCCGAACCGAGAAGGAGGATGTGGACCTCAACCGTTTGGTGAAGTCGTGCGTGGCCGAGCATTCCCTGCGCCTGGTCGAGGACAAGAGCCGCACCGTCAACACGGTGATCGACTACTGCAGCGAGTCTATCGCCGTTCGCGGCTCGGAATCGCAGTTGGCGCGCGCGGTTTCGAACCTGTTGCGCAACGCCGTCGACGCGGTCGACAAGCGTGGCGAGATCGTGATCAGGACTCGGCGCGAGCACGTCCCCACGACCACGCCGCGCTACGAAGCCATTCCCGCGGGCAACTACGCGGTATTGACGGTCGCCGACGATGGCTGCGGCATCGAGCCGCGGGATCTGGGGCGAGTCTTCGAGCCATTCTTCAGCAGGAAGCGCCCGGGGGAAAGCTGTGGCTCGGGGCTCGGCCTCGCCATCGTCCATGGTGTGGTCAAGGAGCACGAGGGGTTCATCGATGTCGCGAGCGTGCCGGGAGAGGGAACGGCGTTCTCGCTCTACTTCCCCCTGGTGCCGGCGGTCCAAGACGATGTCGCAGCCTCGACGGTCGCGCCGGCCGGCCGAGCCAAGATCCTCGTCGTGGACGACGAGGCCATCCAGCTGCACACCTGCCACAGGGTTCTGCTCCACCTTGGCTACGAGGTCGACACGGTGGAAAGCGGCTCGCGCGCCTACGAGGTATTCAGCCAAGCGGCCCAGAAGGGCGGAAGTCCCTACGATCTGGTCATCCTGGACGTGGTCCTAGGCGAACGGCTCGATGGCCTGCAGATCTTCGAACTCATCCGGCAGCTGTTCCCGAACCAGAAGGGCATCCTGGCCAGCGGTCATGCTCCGAGCGCGCGTGCCGAGCTTGCCGCCGGCAAGGGCCTCGTATGGCTGGCCAAGCCCTACACCATCGAGACCCTCACGCGCGCCGTGGAACGCGCTCTCGAAGGCGGCAGAGCGCCGTAGCCATCGCCTCGCCTGCGCACCTCGGCAAACACGCACCGGCGGCACCACCCCGCGGCAAACCTGCACGCGGCCGTGGTTCTCGCAAGCATACTTCATCGCCGGCGCAGCGACGGCGCTCCTTGTCGCGTCGCCGACGTGCCGGCTCCGGCTCTCAGCGTCGCGACCGCGTTTCGCGCTGCCGCCACGACGGTTCGCTCCGAATCGCTCCGCGCGGCAAGCTCCAAAGCGGGGATCGCAACGGGGTCGTTGAGTTTGGCCAGCGCAACCGCGGCCTGCACGCGCACGGGGACATATTCGTCGCGCGACAAGCTTTCGACCAGAGCGGCAGCCGCCCGACGATCGCCGATCTCGCCAAGTGCCTCGATGGTTTCGCGTCGGGTTTGTACGGTGTGCAAATGCCGAAGCAATGCCGGCACGGCCGACTGATCCCCCAGGCTCCCGAGCTGCTGGATGACGAGCCGGCAGAGCTGCATCTCGGTGCAGTCGGGCAGCGCTTCGACCAACACGGGTACGCTTGCGCGATCCCCGAGGGCGCCCAGAGCCAATGCGCCGCGCACGCGCAATGAGCGAGACGACGAGACGTCGCGGACTAGGCGCCGCACGCGCTCTCGGCTTGGGCGGTGACCGAGCCGGACGGCTCCGACCGACGCCCAGGCGGCCACGACGGAATCCGCGTCCTCTGTCGCGCGCGCCAGCGCCTCGGCCGTCTCGCGGCGGGCCGGCAACGCGACCAGGAGTTCTGCGGCCTCCCGCCGGATCGGGGCCGGGACGTCCGGCGCCAAGAGCGCGGCCAGCTCGGCCGCAACCATCAGATCGCCCAGGCGCCCGCGTTCGATGGCGCGCGGCACCGGGGTCCCATCGGAACCAGCGACTCCCCGGTCGAGTTGAGGATCGAGACGAACATGGTCGTCCAGCCAGTCGTCGAGCCGATGCCGTAGCGCCAGCGTGCGGTCCGGGTACTCGTCGGCGGCGTTGCGCCGTTCGTGCGGATCCGTCGCCAGATCGTGATACGCGCAGAAGCCCCAGTTCAAGTCGCAGATCAGCTTCTCGTTTCCGCTGACAATCATGCGCTTGTCCTCGATCTCGGCGAAAGCCGGCGGCAGCAGTTCCTCGGGGGCGGGTGGTGTCGCCAACCAGGGGCCGAGGTCCGTTCCGCGCATGTGCGCGGGCGCCGGAACGCCGAGAAGGCCGAGCAGCGTCGCTGCCACATCGATGAGCTCGACTTGTCGCCGCACGACCCGGCCGCTGACGCCGGGTACGGCCAGGATCAGGGGAATGCGCACCTGCTCGTCGTAGAGGGTCGAGCCGTGGTACCGCCCTCCGTGCTCGTCGAACTCCTCGCCGTGATCGGACGACACAACGACGATCGCGCCCGGACGGTTCTTCCCCAGCCACTCGAGCAGTCGCCCGATGGCGGCGTCGGCGTACGCAATTTCGCTATCGTAGCGATCGACATCCCCGCCTCCGAACGAAAATTCGGCGTGTGCCTCGTAGGGCTCGTGCGGCTCGAAGAGGTGAACCCACACGAAGGCCTTGGAGGGCTTGCGCTGGTCGAAGTAGGCGATGACCTGGTCGACCCTACGGCGCGCGTCCACGTACTCGAACTTCACGTACTCGAAACCGTAGTGCGTGTCGGCGTAGGCCCTCAGCTTCGCGCCGTCGGCGAAAAACACCGCCGGCGGGTAGAAGGCCGCCGTTTTCCAACCATGCCTGCCGAGCACCACGGCAACGGAATCCGGGGCCTGCTCGGGAGCGAGACGCGCCCGCGTGGCGAAGTACGTCCCCGTCAGCATCGAGGGAATCGAGAACGAGGTGTGGGGAGCTTGCGCATAGGCGCGCTCGCAGAGCGTCCCTCGGCGGGCGAGTCTGTCGATGTTCGTGGTGATGCCACGCTCGTAGCCGTAGACGCCGACATGGTCGGCCCGCAGAGCATCGACGGTGATGAGCACGACGTCCGCGTCTGGGCGCCGGGGTCCCTTCGGCAACGACGCCGAAGCCGGTTCGCCGTCAGGCAGGTCGCCGGCGGCCACGGCGCTCGACACCAACGAAGGCGGAATGGCATGCAGAACCCAAGCGGTCAGCCGCGTCGTCTCGTAGCAGGCGGACCGCAACGCGTGGCTGTGCCGCAACAGCCAGAGCGAGAATCCTGTTCCGCTCAGCGCCAGACCGAGCGCGAGCGCCGTCGCGCGTAGACGAGCCCGACGGCCCGAGACACGGTCGGTGCTCCGCCCGAGGGCCTCGACTGCGATCCGTGTGGCGAGAACCATCAGGAGAAGCGTCACCCCTGCCAGGGTCGCGTGAAACCACGGGTAGAGCCGGGGCAGCAACTCGCGATCCAAGTGGTGCACGACAACCGCGACCGCAACCAGCGCGGCAACGGCGATCCACCGCGCCGCTTGGCCTCGAGCGCGCCCGAGGAGCCGAAAGGCGCGCGCGGCTGCGTAGAACGCGACGGTGCCACCGGCAAACAGAGCGAGCGCAAGCGCCGTACGCCCGGGGATCTGTGCCGCGCGCTGGCCGTGAAACAGCGCAAATGCGTCGTAGAGCAGGACCGGCGCCGCGACCAGCGTCGCAAGCGCTGCTTCGCCGGAAATGCGACGCCGCAGGGGGCGGGTGGCGGCCATCGATGACGGCTGGCGCGACCTTCGCGCGGTCTGCGCGAGCGTGCCGATGAGCAGCCCCAGAACGGCCCCGGCGGCGGCCGTCACACTGGCCCCGACAAACGCGAGCTGCGCGTGCCTGGCGGCGTCGCAGGCGCCGACACCACCGACGATCGTCCAGAGGGAGTCCATGATGCCCGCGAGCGCGCCTCCCAGGAAGCCGCAGATGGGCCAGATCGCGGGCCCGCAATCGTCTTTGCCGTCCTTGAGTGTGCTGCGCATGTTCTCCGCACGTAGCGCGCCTGCTTGGCCGCACCGTGTCGGCCGTCCCTCCGAGCCAGGTACGCGGGGCTATTTGACATGAGAATTGGGTTTTGTGTGAGTCGAGAGAAGCGAAGTCGGGGCGACCGGTGGCGGACGAAATGATGGCCTGCTCGATGCCCTCGACGTGGTAGCCGTCGTAGGGCCGGTTGCCGCCTGTGCTCCGCTTGCCGCCCGCGCCTACGTCCACTGATTGAAGTTCGCCTTCGGGAGTTGGGCGACAAGCCGGGCTGGGGCCAAGCAGGGTCGAGAACCGGACCGGGATGAAACGCTGTACTTGAGGAGCGGCAGCGCGGACCCGACGCGGCACCGGCCCGGATCGACGCCCGTCTGCGAATCGAAGTACTCAAGCAGTAGTACTACCCTGCCGCTCGTGCCCGGCGCGCCACCTCTGCACGCGGGGATCGCTGCAGCACGGCCGGGGGTGTAGTATTTGGCGATGCCCGAGCTAAGGCAGAACGTGGCGACGCGCGAATGGGTCGTCATCGCCACCGAGCGCGCGAAGCGCCCCGAGAACTTCGTGTCGCCCGAGCATGCGCTCACCGAGAGCCGGCCCGCGCACGTCGCCGACTGCCCGTTCTGTCCCGGCAACGAGCACATGACCGAGCCGCCCATCCTGAGCATCGACGACGGGGTTGGGTGGGCTCTCCGCATCGTTCCCAACAAATTCCCCGCGCTGTCGAGCAACGCCGGCGTCGAGCGGAGCTTCTGCGGCATCGAGCGCCGCATGGCCGGCTTCGGCTTCCACGAGGTCCTCGTCGAGTCCCGGCAGCACAACACCACCACCGCGTTGCTCTCCGACCTGGAGGTCGTGCGCTTGCTCTTCGCCTTCCGCAAACGGGGCAAGGCGCTCGCCGAGGACAGCCGGCTAATGATGGTGATCTACTTCAAGAATCACGGCCCCTCCGCCGGCACGTCGCTCGCGCACCCGCACTGCCAGCTCATTGGCGTGCCGGTGGTGCCACACACCGTGCGCGCGCGGCTGCAGGACGCGCTCGCCTACTTCGACGAGCACGGGAGCTGTGCGTTCTGCGACATGTGGCGCCAGGAGCTCGAGGCCGGCGCCCGCGTCATCGTCGCCGGCAAGCACTGCCTGTCCTTCATCCCCTTCGCCGCGCTCTCGCCGTTCCACATCTGGATCGTGCCCACGCGGCACATGCCCCTTTTCACGCAGGCGACCAACGCCGAGATCGAGGATCTCGCCGAGGTCCTGCGGGTGACGCTGGCCAAGCTGTACCACGGGCTGCGGGATCCCGACTTCAACTTCGCCATCCGCAACGCCCCCACCCACGAGGGAACCAGTCGCTCGTTCCACTGGTACATCAGCATCGTGCCCAAGGTGAGCAAGATGGCCGGTTTCGAGGTCGGCACCGGGATGTTCATCAATCCGTCGCTGCCCGAACGCAGCGCCGAGTTCCTGCGCAACGTGGCCCTGCCCTCTGGCGGCGCCTATGCCATCGACGGCCCGCCCCGCCGCAACGGGTCTCGGTCGTGAATCATGCCGCGAAGCCGCGGGAGCGACGGCGATGCTCTGCCGGACGCTACGAGTCCAGGATTCTCACGCCTTTGTTGTTGGCTTTCGTGACGAGCGCGGGACCGGCGATGGTGGCGGCCCCGCTGGCTCGGAGAATGATGCCGGCTTCGCCATCGGGCTCGAAGCAGTTGGTCAGGATACCCTTGGCGATCAACCAGGCATCGATTCTGCCGGTCTTCATCAGGCGTTTGATGGTCGTGGCGGCATCTGCAATGCCGGTCACGGGGCCCAGCGCCATGCCGTGGTCGATCGCCAGAATCAGACCCTTGCCGGTTGCCGGATTCAGTATGACGACGCCGCCCAACTTCACCAGTTGGGGGGATGCGAACGTATTCGGCGAAACCGCCATCCACGCCGTGCTCGAGACCGATTGCATGGCGCCAGAGGCTGTGTTTGTTCCGGCGACAGAAAGAAGCATTCCCCGCAGGAGGCAATGGGATAGACGGCGCCCCGCTGGTCCTTCGCGAAACCCGTGACGCCGGCGCCGATTTCGCCGATGACGCCGGAAACCTCGTGATCCGGAATGGCCGGCAGCCCGCGGACGACGCTCTGCCCGGCAAGGATCTTCAAGTCCGTGGTGCAGACTCCGCACGCCTTGACCTGGACAACGACTTCACCGGGCCCGGCGCGCGGCGTCGGCACTTCCTCGAAACGGATGTCATTGGCACCATGTACGACTGCGGCTCTCATTGGCTTTCCTCGTTGGCTGCACGAACGGCCCGCATCAGGGCAGCTATCTTCTGCGGATCCTTGGTACCTGGGCTCGCCTCCACACCACTGCACAAGTCGACGCCGTATGGGTGTACCTGCGCAATCGCCTGTTGCACGTTGGCCGGGTTGATACCGCCGGCAAGAAACACCCGGGTGGGGATGGCTTTGACCAGCTCGCGAGCCAGGTCCCAGTCGCCGACTTGACCGGTGCCGCCGTAGCGTTTCGTGCTTCCCGTCGAGCCGACTACCGTATCCAGGACGATGGCGTCGACCTCGGCGTCCACATAGGCCTTGGCGGTGGCCAGCACCTCGTCGACGTCGAGCTTGCCCGCCTTCTGGCTGGGCACGTGAAGGGCTTTCCAGATCTTGCAGTCCAAGCTTGCCTTCAATGCCTTCACCAAGGAGGGCTCTTCCTGTCCATGAAGCTGGATCACCTTGGGACGCAACACCTCCACGGCAGCGGCCACCCGTTTCGCATCCCAGTTGAAGAACAGCGCAGCGACGGGGCGCGGCGAGCCCTCGCAGACGACTCGTGCCTGTGCGACGGTCAGGCGGCGGGGGGAACACGGGATTTCGACGACCACCCCGACGAAGTCGGCGCCGGCATTCGCAGCCAGCAGAGCATCGTGGAGATTCGTGACGCCACAGATCTTGACTTTGGTGTTTTGGGGGTCGGCCAATCCACGTTCTCCCCGTGAGCCCGGCAAAGAAGGTTACGAGAGCCGAGCGACTTTACCATCTATGGAGGAGAACAAGCCGCGAACGTGTTCCTTTCGTCCCGCTTCTCGGCACCTGACGCCGACCGACGCGCCGCCCGTCGACCGGGTCGATCTGGCGCGCAAGACCGGCCTTGGGCGCCTTGCACCGGAGCACTCCCCCAGCCTCCGCGCGCGCCAACCGGCGGCGCCCTCTTTCTCTCCACGTACCCGATGCTGTTCCTCACCGAAGTTCCCCCGGCTTCCCGAATCCACTTGTCTCCCCGCTTCGCCTGGGCCAGGTTCCCTACCCCGGGACAGCGGATTCATGTCGCAGAAGCCAGACGCAATTCGCCAGCTAGCCAGCGGAAACGAGGCAGTGGCCCTGGCCGCGCTCCACGCGGCCGTCAAGCTCGGCGCGGGCTATCCGGGAACGCCTTCGACCGAGATCCTGGAAGTCTTCGCGGCCCAAGGCGGGCCGGCGCAGTGGGCGCCCAACGAGAAGGTCGCGCTCGAGGTCGGCCTGGGCGCGGCCTTCGCCGGGGCGCGCGCGCTCGTGACCATGAAACACGTGGGCCTGAACGTGGCGTCGGATCCGCTGTTCACGGCCGCCTACACCGGTGTGACCGGTGGCCTCGTGATCGTGTCGGCCGACGACCCGGGCATGGCCTCCTCGCAAAACGAGCAGGACAACCGCCACTATGCCCTGGCCGCGGGCGTGCCCATGTTCGAGCCGGCCGACTCGCAGGAAGCCTACGACTTCACCCTGCGCGCCATCGAGCTGTCCGAGCGCTGGCGTATTCCGGTGCTCCTGCGCATGACCACGCGCGTGTGCCACTCGACGACCGTCCTGCAGACGCCCGGCCACCCCGTGCCGCCCGCCCCGCCCGTGGTCTTCGTGCGCGACATCCCGGGCCGCGTGATGATTCCGGCCTACGCCCGACCCGCGCACCGCCGCCTGCGCACCAAGCTCGAAGAGATCGCGGCCTGGAACGACAAGGAGGGACCGAACCCGATCATCGACCGCGACGGCGAGCTGGGCATCATCACATCCAACGTCACCTATCAGCACGTCCGCGAGGCGGCGCCTGGCGCAAGCGTGCTCAAGCTCGGCTTGACGTATCCCCTGCCGATCGAGACCATGCGCGGCTTCGTGGCCTCCGTGAGGCGCTGCGTGGTCCTCGAAGAGGGCGATCCCTTTCTCTACCAAGCCGCGCGCGCCGCGAGCCTGGAGGTTTCGGGCAAGCCCGAGATGTACCGCTTCGGCGAGCTCGACGTCGAGCGCGTGCGTCGCATCGTCGCAGGCGACACCTCGCCCGAGCCGCTGCCCACGGCGGGCAAGCCGCCGGAGCTTTGCCCCGGCTGCCCGCACCGCAACGTCTTCGAGGCCTTGCGCGGACTCGGCTGCATCGTGGCCGGCGACATCGGCTGCTACACCCTGGGGGTGCTACCGCCGTTTTCGGCCATGGATACCTGCGTGTGCATGGGCGCGGCCATCGGCGTGGGCCTGGGCCTGCGCCACACTCTGCCGCTCGAGCAGGCCCGCCGCGTGGTCAGCGTGATTGGCGACTCGACCTTCGTCCACAGCGGCATCACCGGTCTGGTCGAGATGATCTACAACCCACCGCCGACCGGACACGTGCTCATCATCCTCGACAACGGCACCACGGCCATGACCGGCCTGCAGGAGCACCCGGGCACGGGCCGCCGCCTGAACCACGAGCCGACCGGCAAGGTCGACTTCGAGGCGCTGGCGCACGCGCTCGGCATCAAGAACGTGCGTGTCTTCGATCCAGTCGTGGAATCCGACGCTATTTCCGGCATCGTGCAAGCGGCCCTGGCCAAGGACGAGCTGTCGCTGCTCATCGGCCGCCGCCCCTGCCTGCTCGCCGCGGGCGCCAGCAAGGCCAGAGGGAAAGCCGATGCCAAGCCGTAGCACCACCAACGTCGTCATCGCAGGCTTGGGCGGTCAGGGCGTGCTCACGGCCGCGAGCATCTTGGCCGAGGCCCTGTTCCGCGCCGGATTCGATGTCAAGCAAAGCGAGATCCACGGTATGAGCCAACGCGGTGGCTCGGTGTCGAGCCACGTGCGCTTCGGCGACAAGGTCTTCTCGCCCATGGTGCCGACCGGCCAGGCCGATTTCCTCGTCGTGCTCGCGGTGGATCAGGTTGACGTCGCGCGCCCCATGCTCAGAGCCGGCGGCATGCTAGTCGAGCCCAGCCTGGTCGAGAGCAAGCAGCTGACCAGCAAGAGAAGCCTGAACGTGGCCCTGCTGGGGACGCTTGCGCGACACCTCGATGTTGCCGACCCTCTGTGGCACGCAGCCATCGCGGCCACGCTTCCCGAGAGGCTCCACGCGGCCAATCTGCGGGCCTTCGCCATCGGCAAGATGCCATAGGGAATGGACGGGCGTCGATCGTCCGCATGGCGACTTCGCGTGGGAAAACCCCGCCGCTATCCGGTGCGCCGCAAGACCACCACGGTGCGATCGTCCTGGCGATGTGGCTCCCAGGCATGCGCCGCTTCCAGGATGCGACGACAGATCTCGGCCGCGGGTTCGTCGTGCGCCAGGGTCACCACCTCCATGACTCGATTGACGCCGAGCTGTTCTCGGTCCGGCCGCCGCGCCTCGAGCACGCCGTCCGTGAACAAGACCATCACGTCGCCTTCCGCCAACCGCCCTTCTTGACTGCGGGTGACGGACTCGATGCGCTCGACCGCGCCGATCCAGGTCCCCTGGGTCTTGAGCCGCTCACACTGCCGTGACCGTGCCCGCCAGATCACGATGTCCTCGTGGGCGCCGGCGACCAGGAAACGCCCATCGGAGAAGAAGCGAAACAGCGATAGGGTCACGTAATCGTCGCGTTGCAGGCGGCAGTGGACGTTCTCGTACACGGAGCGGTTGAGCAGACACAGCGCCGTCGCCGGATCGACGCACGCGTCGCTGCGCATGAGCGAGGCCAGGCCGCTCTGGACCATCAGCATCACCACGCCGGCGTCGAGGCCATGCCCCGACACGTCGCCAATGCCCAGCCAGAGACCGCCGTCGGCCGTGGGCAGAAGGTCGTAGTAGTCGCCACCGACCTCGGTCGCGGTTTCCATGGTGGCCGCTATCTCGACACCGGGCACGGCCAAGGCTCGGGGAAGAATCGAGGTCTGGATCCGACGGGCGATGGCCAGCTCGCTTTCCAGGTGAGCCACCGCGGCCCGGCGTTCCGCCTCGATGAGCTTGGCCTGGCCCTCTTGGATGGCGTGCAGGCTTTCCTCCAGCTTGCGCGTGCGGTCCTTGACGCGGTCTTCCATCTCCTCGTAGAGCCTGGCGTTCTCGAGCGAGATCGCCGCTTGCGTGGACAGAATGTCCAGAAGCTCGATGCGGTCCGCGGTGAACACGTCGGCGGTGAGTCGATTCTCCAGGTACAGAATACCGACCAGTTTCCCCTGGCGGAGCATCGGCATGCACAGGAGCGACTGGGGCTTGTGCTCGACCAGGTAAGGATCCGACGGGAACCTGGCGGGCTCGGAAACGTGGGTCAGCACCACCTTCTCCCGCGCCTGCAGGACGAAATCGACCACGGCGCGCGGCAGCAACGGCAGGGAAGCGCCCGGCGCCTTGCCCTCGTCGGCCGATTCCGCGTCGGCGGGAAAGCGGCATCGGCAAAACCCCTCCGCCCGGGGGCCCGCCGCGCACTCCAGCCAAAGCTCGCCGTCGCGAAGCAAGAGCAGGAAGCCCCTCTCGGCGCCGGCCTGCGCGATGGCGATCTCCATCAGTCTCGCCATCAGTCTGGACAGGACGATTTCGCTGGAGAGGGCTTGGGTCGCCTTGGTCATCGCGATGGCGTCGAAATCGTCGCTGCGCACCACGCCCGAGCGGCCGACGGGGTCCACGGCGAAGGCCTGCAGGCGAGCCCACGGCTCCCCGACGCGAGCCGCGAGCTGCCTGGCCTTGCGAACGGCGCCCCAGCGGGCATACGCCGAGATCGCGTTCCTGAAATAGAGCTCTTTGGCGATCTGCGCCCAGCCCCGCCGCTCGGCGTGTCTGCCCGCGAGCTCGTTGGTCAACGCCTCGAACAGGATCGAGCCCGCGTCGCGCGCCAGCTTGCTCGACTGCTCGAACCAGGCGAGCGCTTGGCCATCATCGCCCGTCGTGGCACAAAGCTCGGCCGCCAGCAACGCGTGGCGATAGCCGAACGTCCTGGGCGAAGCCGCGGCCCAGCCTCGAAAGGCGGCTTCTTCCGCCTTGAGCTCGGCCAGGGCGGCTCCGGCCTCCGGGCCGCCGGCTCGGGCCTGCTCGGCCAGCAGCAAGGCCTCGAACAACCGCGTCTGCGGTCCGTTGAAGTTGCCCGGGACCGAAGGCTTGGACCGAGCCAGACACGCCCGCGCCGGCTCGCTATCCCCGGCGAGGTACTTCTCGACGCCGAGAAACTGAAAGTGGCACGAGATGACGAAGGGGTTGCGGCTCGCCAAGATCCTGCGCTCGGCCTCGGCGTCCTCGGGCTCGAGGGCCACTGCCGATGAAGCCCGCAGGCGGTCGACCACCCTGCGCAGCGACCAGACGACGTCGTGATTGGTGACTTCTCCGGTGTGATCGATGAGCTCGATCGCGCTGCGTGCCACCTCGGCGACGTCCTCGAGGCCATCGCCGAGTTGGAAAGCGTAGACGGCCCCCGCCATGGCGCAATAGCAGGCGTAGAGGTAATCGCCGGCATCCAGCGCCGCCTGGAGGCCCTTGCGAAGATGCTCCAGGCTCTCGCGGACATCCCGGGTCCAGAAGAGGACAAACGCCCCGAGGATGAAGTGCACCGTGCACGCGATGGCCTGGCTGCCGACGGACTGGTTGAGGCGAACCGCAATCTCTGCGATCTTGTCGGCCTTCTGCGCCTCGCCCATCACGACGTGGACGTGGGCCAGGCACGCGCAGAAATACGCCAACACCGGCGAGCTGCCCTGTCGCAGGGAAAGGCCCACGGCCCGAGCGACCAGCACCGTCATGAGGGGTGGGTTGACCGAGGCCGCCGCCGGCATGATGCGGTGGAAGACATGAAGCGCCAGCAGGCTCTTCCGATCGGTCATCGGCGGAAGGTCGACAAGCGCCTCGAACCCTCTCGGTCCCAGCGCGGCGACGACCGCGCCTAGCTCGGCCCCCACGGCGGCGCCGAGAGCCTCGGGTGAATCCGGAAGATCCACGCCCACGGCCTTGGCGGCGCCGACGCCGCAGGCGATTGCCTCGCCCATGCGATTCATGCTGACGAAGACCAGGGTGCGCAAGGCCAACGCCGTCGCCCGGTCGAGGTCGTCGCGCGCGGCCGCGTCGGCGCGGTCGAGGGCGCGAAAGGCTTCGTCGAAGCAACCGGTGGCGATATTGCACTCGGCCCGACAAAGTTGAGCCTGGAAAGCGGTTTCGTAGTCCTCTTGCCAGGCACGGTCCCCCAAAAGCTCCGAACAGATGTCGAGATGGCGGACCGCGGTGGCGTGAGCGGCGGCGTCCCTCGCTTTGCATCCGGCATCGAAGTTCAGCTTGGCCAGGGCGCGGCGCTCGGCCGGATCGTCCATGTGCCCGCTGCCCAGGTTCAGATGGTTGACGATCTCGAAGAGCTGGCGATCCTCGATGGTCGTCCCGGCGGCCGCGAGCTGTATGCGACCGATGCGCAGGTGCATCCTCTGGCGCTGGTCCTCCGCCAGCGTGGCATAGGCCGCCTGGTGGACGCGGTCGTGCAGGAACTGGTAGGAGGGGTTCGCTTCCTCCTCCTGCCCACTCGCGGCCGCCTCGGTAGCGCCGATACTCGCCTCGTGCAGAAAGGCTTGGCCGACATCGACGGGGACCACCAGACCCTCGCGCAGCGCGTGCCAGAGAGCCAGCCGTACGCTGCCGGCGTCGCGCTCCGCGATCCGCGCCAGGGTTTTCCGGTCGAACCGGTGGCCGATGCAAGCCGCGATGCGCAGCAGCTCCTGCGTCTCGGGCGGCAGCCGCCGCAGGCGTCCGATCATGAAGTCGACGACGTTGTCGGTCACCATGGTCTCGCCGATCTTGTCCAGGCAGAAGGACCACTGGCGCGCGCTCGCGTCGAAACGAATGAGCCCATCGCGGTGGAGGGTGCCGAGGAATTGGCCGAGGAAGAACGGATTTCCCTCCGTCTTCTGCAAGGCGACCTTGGCCAAGGCGCGCACGCCGGGGGACTTGGCGGCGAACGTGTCGCCAAGCAGTTGCAGCGTGGCGCTCTCGTCCAGGGGCGGGAGCTTGATCTCGACGATGCGGGTGCCCGCCCGCCGTAAGTCGGCCAGGGCGCCGGTCAGAAGGTGCGTCGGATCCACTTCGTTGTCCCGGTACGCGCCGATGACGAGCAGGTAGTCGCGTTTCGACGCGGTCAGGAGCAATTGAAGCATGCGCAGCGAAGCGGCGTCGGCCCACTGCAAGTCATCGAGAAAGAGCACCAGCGGATGCTGGGCGGAGGCGAACACCCGCAGAAACGCCAGAAAGGTGGACTCGAAACGGTGTTGTGACTGTGTCGGATCCAAGCCCTCGACCGGCGGTTGGACCCCGAGGACCAGCGCCATCTCGGGAATGATGTCGGTCAAGACCCCGCCGTTGGTGCCGACCGCTTGGAGGATCCTCTGCCGCCACCGCGCGACCACGGTGGCTGGCTCGGCCAGGATCGAGCGAAGCATCTCCGCGCAAGCCTGAAGGATGGGGGCATAGGGAATGCGCCGGCCGATCGGATCGAACTTGCCGGTTGCGAACCGCGCGCCGGTCGCGAGCTGCTTGTGCAGCTCGCCCACCAGGACCGACTTGCCCACGCCCGAATAGCCGGAGACGAGCAGCAGCTCGGCAGACCCTTGGCAGGTGCGTTCGAACGTCGCGAGCAGCGTCGCCAGCTCCCGCTCGCGACCGTAGAGCTTTTGCGGTATGCGCAGCTCGTCCGAGAAATCCCGCTCGCCCAGGGTGAACGCCGGGATGGTGCCCGTTCGGTCGAGCAGGTCCCGGCAACGGACCAGATCGGCCTTGAGACCGGAGATGTCCTGATAGCGATCCTCCGCGTTCTTGGCCAGAAGGCGCATGACGATCTCGGACACGACGCGGGGCCAGTCGCTGCGGATCATGTGCAGCGGCAGAGGCGAGCGAGCGATATGGCTGTGCAGAAGCTCGAGGGGATCGTCGCTGGCGAAGGGCAGCACGCCCGTCCCGAGCTCGTATAGGGCCACGCCCAGCGAGTACAGATCCGCGCGCCGATCGACCGAGCGATTCATGCGTCCGGTCTGCTCGGGCGACATGTACGCCAGGGTTCCTTCCAGCCGCCCCACCGGGGTTCTCCGCCGGTCTTCCAGGGTCAGGTGCGTTGCCGCTCCGAACTCGATCAGCGTGACTCGGCCCGCGCCATCGCAGAAGAAGTTACCGGGCTTGATGTCCTTGTGGATGATGTGGTGGCGGTGCACGGCTTCGACGGCTTCGGCCATTGCGATGGCGAGGCGCAGAAACGCGGGCAGGCCCAGCCGCCTCGGCTCGACCAGCCGGTCGAGCGACTGGTCGCCGGGGTATTCCATGACCAAGGCAACGCCGTCGCCCAGATCCTCGATGCCGAGCCCCCTGACCACCCCGGGGGCAGCGAGCGAGGCGAGAATCGAATGCTCGTGCCGCAGCCGAGCCAACTGGGGCGTCGTCGGCCGGCCCCCGTGAGGGATCTTGAGCAGCACCGGCCGCCGGTCCGCGTTGCGAAAGCCCCGAAACAACGCGGCCTCGCCGTTCTCGCGGATCTTCGCTGCAATGCTGAACCCTGGTGCGTCGCCCGCCATGCCCGAATCCTATCGCCGGTTGGCGGTTATGTCTTGCTGGCGTCATGGGGGTTTTTGGGGTGGGGCCCCGCCAGGTAGTCATCCGCGGCGCTCGTTCTCAGACGGTGGCGACGATGGGCTAGGAATGGAGCCTCGGAGGGCGGCCATCGTGCATCATCGCGCGACGGCGGCCTCGCTTCACGGCATCCTTGGCGCGATGCACGCAGCCTGACGCTCGCGTGCGGCCCTCGCCCTGCGCCACCGCGAGGACAACACCGAGGTCCGCACTCTATCCGCGAACACCTGCCCGCTCGGGTCGGACGCCAGCCTGGCGAGGGAAAGCCCCGCCGTTGGTGGCCCTGCCGCGGCGCCTTTGACCATCGGCAATCAGCGCCGAGACCCCGGCCTCGGCGACGATGGTTTCGAGCGGAGTCGCGCACACGTGCCAGGGCAGCGAGCCCGCGGGCACGTCGAGAACGCGTTCGATCCGGGGAATCAGGTGCGCGGCCACCTTGTCGCCGTGCTCCGCGTAGCGGCCGGAAAACACGATCCCGTCCAGGCCGTCCAGGGCGGCCAGGCCGCTGCCGGCGGCCAGGCCCATTCGATACAGCAGGTGCTCGCGCACGCGGGCCGTGCGCGCGCCTCTGGCCGAGAGCACCTCGCCGAGGGTGACGTGGCGGCCGAGCATTCCGAAGAAGCCGCTCTCGCGCGTCAGGAGCAGATCCGCCCGCTCGGGGCCGATGGCCGGATCGGCCGCCAGCGCCAGCGGGATCGCGGGGTCGATCTCGCCCGAGTTGCGCTCGCCCGGCAAGCCCTCCACCTCGGTCAAGCCGCCGGTCACCATCAGCGGGGCGCGCCCCAGCACCGCGGCCATCTCGGGTCGCGCGTCTAGACAGACCGACAGCATGCGGGCCGGACGCTGGCGCGGGCCCAGGATCCGCCCAAGATCCGATGTCGCGGCATCGTGATAGAGGCCGTGGTAGCCCCAGCGGCGCAGCGACCGGCCGACCTCCTCCGGCAGCGCATAGGTGGTTTCGCGCGCAGGCAAATCGACGAAGAACGAGGTTTCGAACGCCAGCGCGATTGGGATGCCGGGAAACGACGCGCGGGCCTCGTCGAGAAGCGAATTGGTGTTGGCCACGGCCAGCGGCGCCTGCGCGGCGAGACCCAGCAGGCGCGCCTGGCTCGACGAATCGACGATGACCGGCGCGGGGAACTCCAACCCACCGTACGTCGCCCGAATGGCTAGCACGTCGATCGCGGCGGCCTTGGGGCCGGCGCCGAGCACAGCGCGCAGGCTTCCGGCCTTCGTGGTGGTGCCGCGCGGGAAGAAAGCCGGTTCGCCCTGGGCCCGGGCCGACGGCCCGGTCGCGACCCGGAAGCAGCGCAAGCCGGTTCGAACCGGAATCAAGACCAGCGAATTCATGACGGCAGCCCTTCCGCGCGCGCAAGCATCGCGAAGCTGGCGCGCGCGATGGCGATTTCCTCGTTGGTGGCGATGGCCAGGATGCGCACGCGGCTCTGCGGCGCCGCTAGATCGACCGGCAGGGACGCCGCCTCCCCGTTCTTGCGCGCGTCCAGCACCACGCCCAGGGCGTCGAGGCCCGCGGTCACCGCCCAGCGCACGTAGGGCATCTTCTCGCCCACGGTGTCGGTGAAGATGATGCAGTGGGGACGCCCGGTGACGAGCAGGTAGGCCCCCAGGTACTTGCGGATGCGCCACAGGTAGACCTGCGCGGCCCGCGCCAGGGCCGCTGCCTGCGCCCCGCCGCCCACCAGATCGCGGATATCCGCCGACACGCCGGATAGACCCAGAAGGCCGCTCTTGCGGTTGAGCAGGCTCTCGACCGCGCGGCTGTCGCCTTGCGCGCGCGCCACCAGGGCGAGAGCGATGGCGGGATCCAGATCGCCCGAGCGGGTGCTCATCACCAATCCCTGCAACGGCGAGTAGCCCATGGTGTTGTCCACCGACTTGCCGTCGACGATGGCGCACAGGCTGGCGCCGCCGCTGCCCAGGTGGCAGCTCACGGCGCAAAGCTCGCTCACGGGAATGCCAAGGAGCTTGGCCGCCTCCTCGGCCACGTAACGGTGGCTCGTGCCGTGGAAGCCGTACTTGCGGAAGCCGCGCGTGCGCGCCAGCTTCCCGGGCAAGGCATAGATGCGCGCCGCGGGCGCGATGGTCGAATGAAAAGCGGTGTCGAACACCACCGTCTCGGGCAGCTTGGGATAGAGCTGCCGGCATGCGCCGAGAAGGCGCAGGGCCGGCGGGTTGTGGATCGGCGCCAGGTCCTGTACCTCCTCCAACCGACCGAACGCCTGCTCGTCGACGATGACGTGGTCGTGGAAGACAGCCCCGCCGTGCACCATGCGGTGACCGATGGCCTCGGGAACCAGGCGCACGTCGCGTTCGAGCAGGCGCATGACCGCGGCGAAGGCGGCGCCGTGATCGGGCATGTCTTGCGGATGGTCTTCCTTGCAGCCCCACGCCCGGTGGTGGATGCAGCCGGGCAGCGCGGTCTTGGGCCCCACCCGCTCGGCCTCGCCCGCGGCCAGCTCGGTTTCGCTGGGCATGTCGATGAGACGGTACTTGAGCGACGAGCTGCCGCAATTGAAGACGACGATGCGCATGGCGGCCCCCGCTACAGCTCGTCGGGAATCCAGCCGAACACCGGCACGCCGACCAGACCGTGGGCGATGGCCGCAGTGCCGTAGGCGCAGGCGACCAGCTTGGCGACAGGCACCGACTCGCCCTCGCGGTGCGCCTGTTCTTCGTGGCCCGGACCGTAGCCGATGGTCGGGATGCTGCACTCGTTCACCAGCAGGCTGCCCGAGGTGCCCATGCCCAAGCGGGTCAGCGCCCAGCGGCCCGGCCGCACCTCGCAACCGGCTGCGCCGAGCGCCTGCCGCGCGCGCCCGAGCAACGGGCAAAACGGATCGGTGGACCACGCCCGCGTGATCCGCTTGGCCTTCACCAGAAGACCGCTCCGCAGAACCTGGTTGCGCTCGCGAACCGCCACCTCGACGTCGACGCCGCCAGCCGCGCTGGCCGCGCGCACCGCCTCGCCGCGCGTGCGGGCGACCAGATGGCCGGGGTCGTCGTTGGCGCCGAGGCGACGTTCCAAGGCGATGACCGCCTGGCGGAAGTCCGGACCGTCCTCGTAGCGAATCGCGCCCACCGCGATCTCCTCGACCGCACCGTCCTTTCCGAACTCGTCGAGGCTGCGCGTCACCAACTCGGCCGCGTCGGTGACGCGGAAGGGGTTCAGGCCACGCAGGGTGACCTGCAACTCGGCGCGGCCCTCGTGACCATAGTAAAGACCGAGGTCGGTCGGCTCGCCCAGGATCGCGTAGCCGGGCCGAAGCCCCATCTGTTCTAGCGTGTGGGCGATCAGGCCGCGTGTGCCGATGGAAATGCCGTTCTCCTCGAGGACCGTGGCCGCGACCACGAGATTGCCCCGCAAGGGCAGAAGGCTTCGCTTGAGCAGCCCCGCCGCAAAGACCTGCGCGGCGAGCCCGCCCTTGCAGTCGGCCGCGCCCAGACCGTGCAAACGGCCGCCCTCGATACGGCCGCTGCAGGGCGATTCGTTCCAGATCGCGAGATTGCCGGCGCCCACCGTGTCCATGTGGCTGGCCAGAAGCAGGGTGGGCCCGTCTTCGATGCCGTGGAGCACGCCCACCACGTTGCCCAGATCGTCGATCGTCACCTGGTCGAATCCGAGAGCGCGCATCTGCCCGGCGACCAGCGCCGCGACCTTGGCCTCGTCGCCGCTCGGGCTGGGCTCCCGCACCAGCGCTTGCGCGAACCCGACAAGTTCGCTTTCCAACCCTTCGAGCTTGTTCTTGAGCAAATCGTACATGGCGTTCCTTCCTGGCCACCGCGAGCTTGGGTGGACGGCCTTTCTGGGGAGCAAGGCCCGTGCCGCCGGAGGCCCTCCTCAAAGAAACCCTGGCGGAACCATGGGTTGGCGTCCTTCCGCCTTCCGTGGCTTCGCGCCGAGTGTTGCAGAACGAAACGCCTGCTTTCATAATGAAACACCTCCATGCGCGCCGACGATCTGCGTTTCGACGAGTTGCTCAGCTTCCGCGACGGGGTCATCGACTTCCAGGGCCGCCGGCTCGTGCTGCACAGCACCGACGCATTCGCCCAGTTCCGCAAGGATCTCTTCGACATGGTGGGCAGCCGCCAGGCGCGCCGCATCCTCACCCGCTATGCCTACTTCGGCGGCCAGGCCGACGCGGCCGCCATGCGCCGGGTGTTCACGTGGAGCGACGTGCGCGAGCTGGTCAAGGCGGGGCCCCGCTTGCACGCCATGGAAGGCGTCGCCCGCTGGGTGACCAAGCGGCTCGAGTTCGACGAGCAGACCGGGCATTTCCTGATGGAGGTGACCTGGCATGGATCCGGCGAGGCCGAGGAGCACATGGCCCATCTCGGCAAGTCGGAGCAACCGGTGTGCTGGATGCTGGCCGGCTACGCCAGCGGCTTCATGTCGTACGCGCTCGGCCACAACATCTACTTCGTCGAGCAGACCTGCCGCGCGCAAGGCGGCCGCGTGTGCACCGCCGTCGGCAAGGACGCCGCGGCCTGGGAGGGCGATCCGAGCGCCGCCCTCGCCTATTTCTCCGCCGACGACATCAAGGGGAAGATCCGCAGCCTGACCGAGCAACTGCGCCAAGCCAACCGCGCCTTGGAGGTCAGCGCCAAGAGACTCTCGCGCCTCGAGCGACCGCCGCTGGTCGAGGCGCGCAGCTCGGCGTTTGCGCGTGTGCTCGAGCTTTGCACTCGCATCGCACCCTTCGATTCGTCGGTGCTCATCACCGGCGAGAGCGGCGTGGGCAAGGAGGTCGTGGCCCGCCTGATCCACGACCGCTCCTCGCGCAGCAAAGGCCCGTTCTTGGCCATCAACTGCGGCGCCCTGCCCGAGACCCTGCTCGACTCGGAGCTGTTCGGCCACCGAGCCGGCGCCTTCACCGGCGCCGTCGCGGACCACGCGGGGCTGTTCGAGAGCGCGGCGGGGGGCACCCTGTTTCTCGACGAGATCGGCGAGATCTCGCACGCGACGCAGGTGAAGCTTCTGCGCGTCCTGCAGGAGCGCGAGATACGCCGCGTGGGCGAAAACCGGACCCGGCCGATCAACGTGCGCGTCCTAGCGGCCACCAATCGCGATCTGGCGGCCCGCATGGCAAGCGGGGCCTTCCGCGAAGATCTCTACTACCGGTTGCGCGTGGTCGAGGTCGCCATCCCGCCACTGCGCGAGCGCCGCGAGGACATCCTGCCGCTGGCGCGCTTCTTCGTGGATCGCCTCAGCAGCAAGCTCAAGCTGCCCGGGCTGCGACTCTCGGCCGACTCCATCCGTTACCTCATCGCCTACCCGTGGCCCGGCAACGTACGCGAGCTGGAGAACGCCATCGAGCACGCCGCGGTCCTGTCCCGCGACGGACGGCTGACGCCCGAGCTTCTCCCGCCCGGGATCGTGCATCCCACGGCCGCGCGCGCCGCTCGCGGCCAGAGGCTCGACGCGGTCCAGCTCGACCACATCCGCGAGGTGCTGCGACAGAGCAGCGGCAATCGCCGCCGGGCCGCCGCCACCCTGGGCATCAGCACCACCACCCTCTGGCGCAAGCTCAAGCAACAACGAGGGGGATCGGAAAGCCAGGAATGACGAAGCAGGCGCGTCCCGCGCCATCCAGAAAGCCGGGCGGTCTTCCGCATGGCTTCTACTCCTCGTAGCTTCGGCGGGTCCGCCGGACGATGAGCTTGACGGCCTCGACCATCCACAACACGAACAGACCGGCGACAATGGGCAGCATCGTCTGTTGCGCCGAGAGCGACGCCGTATCGAAGATGGCGTGCAACTGGGGAATGAAGATGACCGAGGCCTGCAACGCGAGGATGATGCCCGTCGTGGCGAGCAATCCCGGGTTCGAGAGTGGATCGACGCGAAACACCGAGTCCTTGGAGGAGCGACTCGCCTGCGCCTGGAAGACTTGCAGCAGAACAACCGTCGTCATGACGACGGTCTGCCATTGCGCCGGCCACGTGTGGAAGGCCCAGATGGCCACCGCAAGGTTCACTGCTCCGAGCAGAAGCCCCTGCCACACGATCCGAAGCCCCAACCCTCGCGCCAGAATGCCGTCTGTCGGTCGTTGCGGCGGTCGCTGCATGGTGCCGCGCTCTGCCGGCTCGAGGCCAATGCCCAACCCCAGCACGCCATCGGTCACGAGATTGAGCCAGAGGATCTGGAAGGGCGACAGTGGCAGCGGCGTTCCAAACAACGGCGACAAGAAAACGAGCAGCAACTTGCCGATGTTGCCGGCGAGAGAGAAGCCGAGAAACCGTCTGATGTTGTCATTGATGGCACGGCCTTCCTCGACGGCTGCGACGATGGTCGTGAAGTTGTCGTCGAGCAGCACCATCGCCGCCGCCTCCTTGGAGACGTCGGTCCCGGTGATCCCCATTGCAACCCCGATGTCCGCGCGCCGCAAGGCGGGGGCGTCATTGACGCCATCCCCGGTCATCGCCACGACTTGTCCGCGGCGCTGCAAGGCCTCGACGATTCGCAGTTTCTGTTCGGGTGCGACACGCGCGTAGACCGAGACGTTCGGGACGAGCTGTTCCAGCTCGTCCTTCCCGAGCGATTGCAGCTCGAGACCGGAGAGCGCCCGGCCATCGCCAAGGATTCCCAAGTCCTCCGCTATTCGGCGCGCGGTGGCGGGGTGATCCCCGGTAATCATGACCGGCCGAATCCCGGCGCTTCGGCAAGTTGCGACGGCCTGCTTCACCTCTGCGCGCGGTGGATCGAGCATGCCGAACAAGCCCACGAGCGCCAGGTCCCGTTCGAGCCGCGCCGATGCCCCCGCACCCCCATTCTCGGCCTGCGACCCGACGCGGAAGGCCACTCCGAGCACGCGCATACCGTTTTGAGCCAGGTCCTGGTTGGCTCGGAGGATGCGTTCCCTGAAACCTGCATCGAGCGGTTTCCGCTGCCCGGCGTCCCAGACGTGCGAACACACATCGAGGAGCCCGTCTACCGCGCCCTTGGTGAAGAGCAGGGGTCGGTTGGGATCGAGATCCGTGCACTCCCCAATCCATGCGTGGCAGTCCGCGACTCGGTGTACCGTGGTCATGCGTTTGCGTTCGGAGTCGAACGGCACTTCGGCGATGCGCGGGAAAGCCGCATCGAGCCGGTTCTTCAGAAGGCCGAAACGGGCGGCGGCCACCACGAGAGCCCCCTCGGTGGGATCCCCAATCGCGCGAAGGCGCCCGGATTCGCGGGCCGGATACTCCAAAACAGCGTCGCTGCACAGTGCGCCGCCCATCAGGAGCAGCGCAAGCGAAGGCTCGTTCTTGAGGATTGCCGCTTCCGCATCCGAGGCAGAGATTGCCGGCCTATTTCGTCTGATCTCCTCCGAAACCTCGAGCCGGTGCCCCGCCAAATCGAGCACTGTCACCGTCATACGGTTCTCGGTGAGGGTGCCGGTCTTGTCGGAACAGATGACGGTCACCGACCCCAGCGTCTCTACCGCGGGCAGACTTCGGATGAGCGCGCGCCGACGCAGCATCCGCTGCGCCCCGAGAGCGAGAGCAATGGTCACAACGGCGGGGAGGCCCTCGGGAACCACCGCGACTGCCATGCTCACCGACATCATGAACATGAGCTTCCAGTCCTCGCCGAGGAGGACGCCGAAGCCGAAGATGGCGCCCACGACCACGAGCGCGGCTAGAGCGAGCACGCGCCCAAGTTGGTTGAGGCGACGCTGCAGTGGAGTGACAACCTGTCCGACGCCCTGCAGAAGATCGGCCACGCGTCCGAGCTCGGTTGCCATGCCCGTGGCCGTCACCAGCAACTGCCCGCGGCCGTAGGTCACGTTGGTGCCCATGAAGGCCATGTTCGTCTGGTCGCCGAGCGCCAGCACGCCATCCCCAGCGATGGCCGCAGAGCGCTTCTCGACGGCTTCGGATTCGCCCGTCAGCAGCGCCTCCTGAATCCGAAGTCCAGCGGACTCGACGATTCGGCCATCGGCCGGCACGACGTTGCCCGCTTCGAGCAGTACCAGGTCGCCGGGCACAAGCTCGGAAGAAGGGATCTCAAGCGCGGCGCCCTCTCGGCGCACGCGCACCTGCGGGACCGTGAGCCGCCGAAGCGCGAGCATGGCTCGCTCGGCACGGAATTCCTGCGTGAAGCCGAGCGCCGCGTTGAGCAGCACGATGGCAAGAATCGCGATCGCATCCTTGGTGCTCCCTACAGTCGCAGAGACAACTGCGGCGCAAAGAAGCACGAGGACAAGGGTGCTGGCGAATTGGTCCAAGAGCAATCGCCAGGGCGAGCGCCCTCTGCGTTGCTCGAGCGCGTTCGCGCCGTATTTCGTGCGCCGCAAAGCCGCATCGGCGCGAGTGAGCCCGAGCGTGAGGTCGCTCTTCTGGATCTCCGCGGCTAAGGATGGCTCGATTCGCGGCCACGGCGTTTCTGCGGACGCCGCCGCCGTGTTCGGTGTACTAGTGCCCACCTGACTTGTGTCCCGGCTTGTCCGGATCGGTGTCGTCATTTGCCGTGGCGCCATGCCCCGCTTCGCGTGTCTCGCGCCCAGGCACGGCGACCCGCTTGGCGACCCAGGCGTCGAGGTCTGCACGCCGGCAACGCCGCTGGCCACGGACGCGAAAGGCGGGAAGCTCGGCCCTCTGGACCATCTTGTACGCGGTCTTCCGGCCGATCCTGAGCAACGCCGCGACTTCCTGAAGGGTCACAATGGCGTCTTCATCCATCAAGCGATCTCCGTGGGCACCACCCTTGGGGGGCCTTGGTTGACCTTAGAGCGCGTCTGAAAAGTGCCAGAGGTACGGTCGCAAGGCGCGAGGCCGGGCACCGGGAAGGCCGCGAGAGCACTATCGCGCTCTCCCTGAGGGGAGGGGAAGCTAGCTGTTCCAGGCTTTGGCATCGAGGTCACGAGGTGCTTTTCAGACACGCTCTTAGATACCAACGAATGCCAGACGGCGCCAGCCCGTGGGGCGACAGAGAATCGCATGGGAAACGGAACAGCGGAGGTCAGGGCCGCCAAGACGCCGCAACCGTCCAACGCACCGGACTTCTTGGTTTCCCTGGCGAGAGCGCTACGGCACGGCCTGCCACCATCTCGAGTCGCCGCTCGGGCGCGTCGCACGCGGCTCAACTCGGCAGCCCGTCGTGGAAGTGGCTCGCGGATCCTGGGCGCGCCGGGCACCTGCCACGGTGCCGCGACGTCCAGCCTGACGACGTGGTGAGGGGGCTCCCGAGGATCGGCGCCGATCGGCACGCGCGGTGCGGTCTTGGGCATCACTTCGCAGGAGATGCCCATGAGGTCCCATCCACCTCGCTCCAATCCCACCGAAGATCGCGCCCCCCCGGGTGCCGCGCTCGTGGTCGCCGGCCCAGGGACGGGCAGAGGACATCTCGCTCGCGGCCGCCCGGCGCACGCGACCACATGGAGCTGCGGAGCGAATACCGCGCCGTCGCGGGAGCGCTGGCAACGACGCCGTCCACGGTCTCGCCGGTTCCACGACTTGGTCGCTTCGCTGGCCACGGCCCGGCGCCGGGCTTCCGAGTGCGCGTGGGCCTGGAGTATACTCGGCCCGGCATGTGGGACAGTCGACGGCGGGCGCCGTCGTGGATTCCGCGGTTTCCCCGGGAAGCCGACCGACCATCTCGCCCACAAGCCAGGAGTCACCGATGAATCGACACACGCTCGGAGCGCTTGCCGTGGCGATGGCCGCTGCGGTTGGCTGTGGCAGCTCGGATCCTTCCAGCGGAACCCTCGTCTGTGGTACCGGGCCCAAGCCCTGTCCCGATGGCTACTACTGCGACCCGGGAACCAACACATGCTGGAGGGCGGGCACGGGCCCGGATGCGGGCGGTTCCAGCCACCACGATGCCACGGCCACGGAAGCCGCCGCGCCGACGGAGGTCGGGCGCGAGAGCGACAGCGGAGGCGGCGAGCGCGCGCGGGATGCGCTTTTGGGCGAAGCGGGGACGCTCGACGCTAAGCAGGTCGACATGGCGACCCGGACCGACGCCGAGGCAACGGATGTTCCACTGGCCATGGACGGCGACGCTGTGGCCACCGGCGGCGCGAGCGGCACCGGCGGCGCGAGCGGCACCGGTGGCGTGATGCGAACCGGCGGAACCAGTGGCACGGGGGGCGCGACCGGCACGGGGGGCGCGACCGGCACCGGAGGCGCGACTGGCACCGGAGGCGCGACTGGCAAGGGAGGCGCGACCGGCACGGGGGGCGCGACCGGCACGGGGGGCGCGAGCACGACGGTCGATGGGACCCCGCCCAAGGTGGTTTCGGTATCGCCCGCCAACGGCGCGACGGGGGTGCTCGCCAACGCCACGGTCAAGCTCACGTTCAGCGAAGCGATGAACACCGCCTCGGTCGAGAGTGCGCTCACGGTTTCGAACCTGCTGAGCGGCGATCTGAGCTTGACTTGGAGCAACGGCAACACGGTGCTGACCATCGCCGCGAAATCCGGCTTCCTCTACGCCAGCGGTACATCGACCGGCATCTCCGCCAAGAGCTACAGCGTCTCGGTGAGCGCCGCGGCCCAGGACACGGCAGGCAACGCGCTCTCTCCGTCGTTCACCACGAGCTTCAAGACCCTGCGGCGAATCACCCAGAGCGTGGCGGCGGAGACCTCGGCCTCCTACAGCACCTACGGCCATGCCATGGGTAGCAGCCCGAGCGACTGCGCCAACGACAGCGACGGCCTCTTCCGGTTGGGCAAATGGAGCAACCCATCGAGTGGGGGCACCTATTACATCTACGTCATGCTCAACACCGCGAGCATGGTCGCGCCGACGACCATCGAGTCCGCGGACTTCGTCGCGACCCAGGAGGCAGAGGATGGAACGTTCTATGCCTCGGGCGGCACGGTGACGCTCGACAAGCTCGTCTACCAGACGATCGACGACACCATCCTCGATGCCGAGGTGGCCGTCGGCATCGGGACGCTGGCCACGAGCGCCGCCGTGGCCACGCCCTCGCTCAGCATCCTCGCCCCGTTCAAGACCGATGTCCTCGCCGGAACGCAGCGCCAGCTCTATCGCGTGAGCGGTCCCGATGGCGACACCAACACCCATCCGCAGTTCGCCTGCGCCGGCTTCTCGTTCAAGACGACGTATCTGGTTCCGTAGACGCCTGACTTCGGAGGTTTCTTGGTCCACAATGCGGCGCATGTCGTCTTTGGACCAAGATCCGTCTCCTTCCGCTTCACCCGTCCGCAACGTCACCACCCGCGACTTCCCCAGCGCGGTCATCGCGCGGTCGCGGGTCGTCCCGGTGGTGGTGGATTTCTGGGCGCCCTGGTGTGCGCCTTGCCGGATGCTGGGGCCCCTGCTCGAGCGCGAGGTCGACGCCCTCGGGGGCAAGATCGAGATGGTCAAGGTCAACACCGACGAGAATCCGGATCTGGCCGCCGACCATCAGATCCAAGGCATCCCAGCGGTGAAGGCGTTCGTGGCCGGGCAGCTTGCTGCCGAGTTCGTGGGCGTGCAGAGCGCGGAGGCGATCCGCGCGTTCCTGCGCCGTCTCGTGCCGTCGCGGGCGCGCGCGCGGCTGACCGAGGCGCGCGCGGCCATGAAGCAAGGGCGTCCCGAAGACGCCGAGCCGTTGTTGCGGGGCGCGCTCTCCGACAGCGAGACCGGCGACGAGGCGGCTTGGGAGCTCGCTCGTCTGCTGATCGCGCGGGGCCGCACCGCGGACGCGGAGCCGTTTCTGGCCCGGCTCGAGGCCGGCGCGTGGGCGGACAAGGCCCCCCCGCTGCGCCGCTTGGCAGCGCTGGTCGCCGAGGCCAGCGCCTTCGGCGGGGCCGAGCAGGCGCGAGCGGCCATCGCCGCCGACGAAAAGAACTGGGACGCGCGCTATGCGCTCGCCGGTGCGCTCGCGTCCGCGGGAGACTACGCCGGGTCCCTGGAAGAGCTGCTCGCCATCGTCGGCCGCCAACGCAAATACCGCGACGATGCCGCGCGCCTGGCGATGCTCGCCATCTTCGATCAACTCGGTCCGGACAGCGATCTCGTCCAGCACTACCGCCGCCAGCTTCAAATCGTCACCTGAAGATCCGTTCGCGATGCACCAGGCCGGAAGCGGCCTGGCGAGCGCGAAGGACGTTGTCCTGACCGAAATATGGGGGTCTGCAGGACGCGGACGCGTCCGGCGGCGCGGCGGGTGCGGCGTTGCCCGCAAGGATACGCCCCCTGCCGGCCGCGAGAACCTCGTGCGCAACGCGCCGACGGGCGTCCGAGAGCTTCCGCGATCCGGCTTCTGGCCGTGTTTCGCGACTTCGTTCAAGGCTGTCTCGGCATGGGCCGCGACTTCTCTTGCGCGCGCGCCAAGCTCATCCCGGGAACGCCTGGCTGCCCCCGCCGTCGGCCGCCAGGCCATCATCGTTGGCCGAATGTAGACCTCCTGACATGGCCCCCCAGGCAAATGTCCGGTTTGACCCGGACGGGCTCGCGATCTGGCGCGCCCGAAGGTCGAGGTAGCCGCCGGCAACCATGGGCTGGCGCGCCAGATCGCGAGCCCTCGGACCGTGACCGGACCCGCTCAGGGTTGTCCAGCGACAGTGTAGCGCAGCCGCATGCGGGTTCCCGGGAAGAGGGTGGCGGTGGCGTTCAGGCTGCTGCAGAGTGCAGCCACGGCGCGGCTGCGATGGGCCGAGCTCAGCGGCGCCAAGGTGATCAGCAATTCGCTTTCGGTGGCGCTGATGTCTGCGGCCGAGAGCGGCGCCGACTGGACCAGGGTGCGGCCTTCGAGCTGCACGCGCCGGTAGTGGGGGGCGACCAAGCGGACCAGCTCGCTTTCGGCCTGGTAGGCGACGAGCTTGATCACGTTGGTCAGGTGTTTCTTCTGTGTGGCCAGCTTGATGATCTCTTCGTCGGTGGTTTTCGACACCGGCACACGGCGAGGGATACGTTCGCGCCGGTGATGCAGGCGCATCGCCCGCTGGGTCTCGGCCACGACCGCCTTGGCCAGCGCGGCCTTGTCTAGCCTGGGTTTGGCTCCGGCGCTCTCCGTCAGCTTGGCAACAAAGTGGGCGTGCTGCAGCTCGGCGATGCGGGCACGAGCCTCCTTGAGTTTCTCGTCGGCACGGGCCCACTTTGGGTTGGGCACGTCCCGGCCCGGGTCGTCGGGCTCGGCCTCGTAGTCAACCAGGGCATCGAGCAGGAATTCCTCGCGCATGTACTTGAAGAAGTTCTCCTGCCGCCAGCGCTCGAACATCCGGTAGGCGACCTGGGCCGCGTCCAGGTCGCGGCGCGAGGTCAACACGGGCGTCTGATGGTCGTCCTTGAGCCGGGTGACTTGGCGCAGGCGAAGCTTGCGCTTGAGCAAGCGGACCTCCTGGTCGGCCAGCACGTAGTCGATGCGCTGCCCATCGATGACCGCACGCCTGCGGCGAAACCGCCGGCGCGGTAGCTTGCGCCAGCGCCCCTTGCGATAGGTCAAAATGTCGAAGCCAGCCGCGAGGATCTGCACGAAAAGCTTGGGGCTGTAGCCACCACGGTCGAAGACCACCGTGAGGCGCCAGTCGCCGACGAGCTTGCGGATACCAGCGAGCAGGTCGGGAAGCACCTTCGCGGTGCTCCGGTTGGCCTCGGCGGTGACCACGAAGAGCGGGTCGCCACCCTGGTCGTTGACCCAGTAGTCGGTGGTGGCGGCGACAACGCTGTGCAGGCGCGCGACGTGGGTCTTGGGAATGCGGCGTTGGCCGTAGTACACGCGCACGTGTCCGTCCAGGTACAGGAAGCCGAGCGCATGCCCGTGCGTGTTCACGCGGTGCTGGGCCAAGAGGCGCCCGAAGCGCTCGGCGCCGCCTTCGCCGGCCAGCCGCTCGAGCTTGCGGCGCAAAGTCTTGACCTCGGGCGCGCGGTCCAGGCCCAGAATGCGGCCGGGCGCGGGCGGTGAGTGTTCCTTGAGTGCCTCTGGCCCCTTGATGCGCAGAAGCGCGAGCAGCATCAGAGTCACCATGGTCGTGCGCAACCCGTAGAAGGCTGGGCCGATCGCGCCCCACGTCTCGCGAGCCGCAGCGAGTATTCCGGTCGCCAGCAAGGCGGGCAAGGCCAGCAGGACTCCGGCGCGTGGCACTGCCTGCGCGTCCTGGGACATCGGCGCGGCGTCGTCGATCAATCCGAGGTACGCCAGCAGCCGATCCCAGCGCCGGTCCATGGGGTCGTCGTCCATGGTGAAGGGAACTTCTGGCGGCACGGCACTGGCTGGCAAACCGGACAGGTTTGGGTCCGCACCTTCGGGTGCCGTAGCACCCGCGCTCTCGACGGACGGTGGCGGCGAACCGGACAGGTTTGGGTCCGCACCCGGCATCCCCAGCACAACATGCGGCAGCACGGTCTGTTCGGCACTCGGCGCCTTCCAGCCCAGACGTCGCAAACGCTTGCGTATCGCCTTCTCATCGCAGCCGAGCCGGCGCGCGATCTCGCGCTGGGAACAGCCGGACGCCCTCAACTCCGCGACCCTGCGATCGCGAGCGCGGTCACGTCGCCGGCCTTTGGGAAAGCCGATGGCTCTTCCCAAGGCGGCCAATCCGCCCTCGTCGTAACGGGTCTGCGCTCGGCGCACCGTCCGCACGTCGCAGGCGAAGGCGCGCGCCACCTCTACCTTCGTCGCCCACCCGTGCTCGACCAGCATCACCATCACATTGGCCTTGGCCAGCCGGTCGGTTTCCTTGAAGTGCGCGACGGGTGCACCGCACACCACCACCACCGTCTGCTCGTCTTCCCGTAGCAGCCGACAGCGCGAGCTCAGGATGGTGACATCGTCGCCGGCGACTTCCGTCGGAAACAGCTCGCCCTGTGAGGATGGCTTCGCCATCCCGCCACATTCTCGCGGCCATCCCGCGCACGCACGGCTGGATGAAAAAACCGGACAGGTTTGGGTCCGCACCCTCAGGCTGCCGGACCCTGACGAAATCAAGCGATCCCGCGTACTTCCTCCCCCCTTATGTCAGGAGGTCTGGGTTCTTGCGCACCACTTTGTGCAAGGTGCTCAGCTCGGGACGCCGACGCTCGTACCCGGGCGGACTGCCGCCCGGCCAGATAGCATCTGGCGCCTTGGCGAGCGGGACCGCGGGACTGGTGGGCACCTACCAGGGGTCTCGGCAAACCGCGCTCGATAGTTGCCGGGCGTCCGACTTCCGGACGGGCCGACGGCGTCCATGGCGCGGGGGCGATTGCCAGCGACGGCGTCTTGCCATCGGCAGCCGGTGCCAAGACCAGCACCGGCGCGGGCAAGGCCGTTACCGGAGGCGGCCTGCATGCGGCCCGCAGAGCCCGTCAGCGGCACGCTCCATTGGGGCCCGCGTATTGCGACCCACCCGTTACGCAGCCCCCATCATTGACGCAAGTGTTTTCACTCACCAAGTAAGTGAATCCAGTGCCGCACGAGAAGTCAAAGAATCCGTAGGAGTAATTGTGGCAAACGGGGGCACTGCAGACCCCCGTGGGCAAACATAGACCGTCGGAAGGGCAGTCCGAGGTTGGGGCGTTGCACTCGGTTTGCTGTCCATCGCAATCGTAGTCGTATCCACCGCAGCTGGTGCGGGGACTGGTCAAGCAGTTGTTGGACCCGGGATAGGCACGGCCGTCGCTGTCGCAGCAGTCCCCGGCAGTTGCGGCGTATCCTGCCGGTTTGGTGCAAGCTTGGACGGTGGACGAGGAAACGCCGTAGCCGTCGCCATCGGTATCGCGATACCACGTCGGCTTCGTCGCCTGGCACACGTTACCCGAACAACATCCGGAACACGAAGTCGAGGTGCAAGTGCAGGTTCCCGCTCCCGAACATTCGAGCCCGAAGCCGCAGTTCTGCGGGTTACCCCACAGGTAATTGGATCCACAAATCTGATATTGCGTGCCCGAGGAGCATTGCCTTGTGCTAGGAGTACACTCTCCAGCGCACAATCCGGTGCTCGAGTTGCATGTGTACGGGCAGGGCGTCGGCGTGGGTTGGGTGCAAGTCCCCGCCTGGCAGGTCCAGTGGCCGATGGACTGGTTCCCGGAGCAGGTTGCCGCGTCCCCGCACAGGGTGCCGTTGGTGACATAGGTGGTCCTCACACACTCGCTCACGCCGGTAGAACATGAGGTCGCGTGGTTCCAGCACTCCTCGCCGCTCACCGTGCAAGGTTGATTGGCCGTGCAAGCATTGCAGGTTCCGTTGTAGCAGACCCCGGTGCCACAGGCCGTGCCGTTGGCCACCTGGGTGCACGTTCCCGTCGAATTGGCGCAGGTATGGCATTCCCCGCAGGGGGTCGAGCAGCACGTGGTGCCGACACAGTTGTTGCTCCGGCATTGGTTGTTGGCCCCGGCGGCGCAGCTATGCCCGTTGTCGTACTTCGGGGTACAAGTGCCGCCCAAGCAGAAGTTGCCTGTCGCGCAATCGCCGTCGACCGAGCAGGCGCCGGTCCTGCACGCGGTTGTCGAGGCACACGCCAGTAGTCCGGGACACGCATTCGGTGTGCCTGCGACACAGGTGTGGCTGCTGCTGCAAGTGCTCTTGGTTAGCATCGAGGTGCTCGCGTTGCAGGAGGGGGTGCCGCAATCCGATCCGACCGCGGCGTAGTGGCAGGCTCCCGCTCCGTTGCAGGTGCCGTCCATGCCGCAAGGATCGCTTCCGGCCGGGCACACACCGTGCGGGTCTGCGGCCTTGGCGGTGGTCACCGGCATGCACGTCCCCGTCGTGCTCGCGGCCTGTCCGTTCAAGGCGGCGGTGCATGCATTGCAGCCCGTGCACTCCTTATCGCAGCAGACGCCATCCGCAACGATCCCGGATACGCACTCGAAGGTCTGGGTGGCTGTCTTGCCATTCGCCTTCTTCGCGAGGCAGATGCCGGCCGTGGTATCGCAGTAGGTGCCGGTTTCGCACTGCGTTTGCAAGGAACAAGTTCTCTTGCAGCCCGTGGTTGTGCATTCGTAAGGCGTGCAAACTTGAGGAGTGCCAGGCGAGCAAACACCGTTGCCGTCGCAACTCGACGCGGGCGTAAACGTCGTGCCGTCGCTGCTGCACGAGGCCGGGCCGCATTCCTGGCCGGCTCCGACCTTGCGGCACGCCCCTTTGCCATCGCACGTCCCGTCGTTGCCACACGGGTTAGCCGGGGTGGCCGCGGTCTCATCTGCGCACGCTTCATGGGGATCCGTGCCGCTGGCCACCGGCGCGCAGGTCCCGTCCTCGCCGCCCGTCATGGCCGCGGAGCAGGCATCGCAGCCGTCGCATGCCTTGTCACAACAGACGCCATCTATGCAGAACGTGGTCTGACACTGCTCCTTGCTGGTGCAGGGGGCACCCTTGGCCAGGCCCGCGTCAGGCGGAGAGCTGCCGCCCGTTCCGATGGGGGCGTCCACATCTCCGCCGGTGCCGCCACCCATCCCAGCCGCATCCCGCGCGCCCGAACTGCCGCCGCTTGCTCCGGCCACGCCGCCCGCGCCATCTAGACGAGCATCCGCGAGCCCATCCGCGCCGCCTGTCGCGAGGTCGCGCGGGCCATCGAGCTTGACATCGCCCGCGCTGTCGCTCGGCTGAATCCCGTCGACGAGGCTCCTCGCGTCAGCCATACCGCGCGTGCATGTTCCATGTGGCTGGTCGGGAAGCCGAACGCAATCGTAGCCGGATGGACATTGCGACTTGTCATCGCACTTGATCTTCGAGGGGTCGTAGCCGCGAAAGCATGAGACTGCGCCGAGACAAATCAGAACGGCGGCCACGAGTACGCTAGACGCGGTTGGCGTTTTCATTAGAAGGCTCCCGTCAACATGGCACCCACCTGGCCGGGGCCGAGCGTGGGCACGAACGCAACTTCGGACGACGACTTCGAGCTCGACTTGATGGCGCCAACCGCAATCAGAACGGCTCCGGTCGCCACGCAAGCAGCGCCAACACCGTAGCCAATCCACGCGACCGTCTTGTAGTTTTTCTCATCATTGCTCTTGGCCGGATAAGCACCAACTTCGGTCTCCAGCTCCCGGGCAGCGTCGTTGGCCTTGACGTTGAAGATGACCCCGGTGACCACGCCTCCCGCGCCCACGACACTCGTGATGATCCCCGCAGTCACCAGGCCCCACCGACGGCGCCCTTCCACCGGCTGGGGTGTGGGTCGTGCCACGACCGCGGTTGGCAGCTCCGCTGCCGCGGGCTCGGGCGTTGGCGGAGGCACGGGCAAGGTCGGTGGCTGGGGTGCCGGCTGGACTGGCGAATCAGCCTGATCCTTCGGCAGCTTGCTCTTGCACTCGGCGATGTGCTTCTCGGCCGCGGCCCTGTCCTCCGGACCCATGGTCGCATCGGCCAAGCGCAGGTACTCCTCGAAGCGGGCGATGGCGTCCTCGTAGCGGCGGTTCTGTTCAAGGCAACGACCTTGATTGAAGATGTAGGTCGGGTCCCGGGTATCGACGAACAGATCCGACAGAATGTCGACACCCTTGGCGTAGTCACCGGTGAGGCACGCCTTTCGGGCCCGGCGTTCCTGTGGCTTCCGGCCGGCGGCAGCCGCCGGCGCGGTCGTGAGAAACAACGAAACGACCGTGAATGCAAGTACCCAGACATGGCTATGAGAGTTGTGCGGTCTAGTCTGGCTCATGGCGGCAGTCTGGTACGAAAAACCACGCAAAACAAGATGATATGGACGTTTGTGGTGGAGCGTGCCGCTGACGGGAAAGGCCGGCGACAGAGGCGCTCGGTGCCCTCGGCCGCCTACTGGGTCATCAGGCTGTTCTGCTCGACCTGCACGCGGCTGTCGGTGCAGAAGGTGCAGTTCGAGCCATAGAAGTACTTGCGGTTCGCGGTGTCGTTCATCAGGTAGCCCCTGAACCACGCGGCGGCCATGGAGAAAGCGACGCCGCTGGCTCCCTGATCCACCCACCAACCGTGGTCCGAGTTCAGCTCGTTGATGAAGAAGGCGGGCTGGTCCGTGACCGTGAGGAAGGTGTTCCTGACGCCGTCGCACTTCACCACGGTGTCTTTTCCGCCGCAGTAGAACAGTATCGGGGTGTGAAGACCGGTGAGCGGCGACCTGGTGCCGCAAATCGTTGCGAGGGCCTTGTAGCGAGGTTCGGATGCGGACATGCAGGTCGACATTCCGCCCTCCGAGTGACCGAGCTGGCCGATGTTCGCCGTGTCCAGGCGGTGATAGTAGGGGCTGGCCGAATCCTCGGCCTGCTCTAGCAGCCAGTTCAAGCCGGCGATCGTGGGTAGCGGGTCGCCCCTGGAGGTGGTGGTGCTGAGCGAGGCAATCACCAGGAAACCGTGCGAGGCGAGATGCTGCATCAGAGGCAAGTACTGTCCGCACCACTTGTAGGCGTCTGGGTCGACGACACACAGCGGGGGATTCGGTTCGGGATTGTCCGTGTGGGCGTTCGCCCAGACCAGGATGGGGTGGCAGTACCCGCTGGTCGCGAGGTCCTTCGGGCGATAGATATTGAAGCGTTGTTGTTCGTCGCCGTAGATCGGATCAGGAGTGTAGCCCGCCTTGGGCCCGACCCCTTTGTCGGCTGCAACCTCGAATGGGCCCGTAGCGGCGGGATTGGCCGTGGGCCACGCGTTGCCGACACAACCGGTCGGCGAACCGGCATCGGACGAGCCCCCAGTCCCTGGGGCTCCGCCGACGCCGGTCGTTCCTCCAGTTCCCGGGGCTCCGCCGACGCCGGTCGTTCCTCCAGTTCCGGCGCCGATCGTTCCCCCAGTGCCTGGCGTTCCCCCGGCGGCGGACATGCCCCCGGTCCCTGGCGTGCCGCCGGACCCGAGCACGCCACCTGACCCCAACGTTCCCCCGGCGCTGGACATGCCCGCAGACCCCTTTGCGCCGCCAAGGCTGGACCCTCCGCCCGACCCCGACGCTCCCGCAGACCCCAGGGCTCCGCCTGTGGCGAGGCCACCGGTCCCGGTTGCTCCTCCGACACCCATGCCACTGCCTCCCGCTCCGCCTGTTCCGGGCCCACCGTCATAGATGAGCGGAGCGTCTTCATCCGCCATTGGAGTGTCCAACACGCTCGCCTCGGTGCCACTGCGGTCGGCGACGTTGATGGAGTCGACGATGGTGTCACCGTCTGCGTCGACTCTGCCACCGCCGTCCACCACTGCTCCAACGCGCTCTGTGTCACCGACTGTGTTGATGGCGCCAGCATCGGTAATGGCAGACTGAGCGGTATCAGCGCCGTCGGTTGGCCGCTGACAGTGTCCAGTCAAACCGGCGACGACGCAGGTATAGCCGGCTGGGCAGCCCTTCTCGACACTGCAATTCATCTTGTTCACGTCTGGGTGCCGGAAACAGGCCCCGAATGGCAAGGCCGAAACCGTGACAAGCACTGGCACGATCGCTGGAATCCGTCCGCCCGTTCGCGAATCCATTAGAAGCTTCCCTTGAGGACGGTCCCAGCCATGTCGGGGCCGACGATCGGGACCAATGCCACGGAACCCGCCCGCTCGGCGCGCCGCCAGCCAAAATAGTAGAACACGGCACCCGTGGCGACGCATGCGGCGCCCGCGCCATAGGCAATCCAACCGGCGATTTCGAATCGCTTGCGACTTGAGTCGACCCCGGCGTCGTACAGCTTCTCGAGATCATCCGACATGCTGTTGGCCTTTAGATTCAAGACCAGGCCGGTGGCCAGCCCTGCCGCTCCAGCCACTCCTATTGCCACACCCGTGCTTCGAAGCGCGGAGCCCGCTCGGCCCGGGGTGGGTGACGCGGCAGCCACCTCCGCTGTCCTCCTTTCCACCACCGGCTGGTCTTCGGTCGACACTGCCGGTTCGGCCTTTCCTGTCGCCGTGGACTTATCGCGCAGGTATGACTCGCACGCAGCGATGTGTCTTTCGGTATCAGCTCTGTAATCAGGCGAAAGATCCCTCGTCTTGATCAGGTACTCGCGAAAGCGACCGACGGCTTCTTCGTATTGGCGATTCTGTTCGAAGCAACGCCCTTGGTTGAAGAGGTACGTCGTGTCCTTGGTCTCGATGAAGAGATCAGTCAGTATCCCAACCCCGGAGGCGACATCGCCCGTCAGACAGGCCCGCATCGCGGCCTTCTCTCTGGCTTCCTTGCTTTCACCTCTGCCGGACGGAGCGCCGGAGGCCGTCTGCAAGCTGCCCTGCTTGGCGAGAAGACTCTCGCAATCGGCGATGTGCGTCTGAGCCGTGGTCTTGTCGAGCTTGCTGAGTCGTTTGCCGACACGCAAGTACTCCTGAAACCGGGCTATGGCGTCCTCGTAGCGACGATTCTGTTCGAAGCAGCGCCCCTGGTTGAAGATGTAGGTCGGGTCGTCGGTGCTCACGTAGAGCTCGGAGAGGATCGCCACTCCCTTCGCGAAGTCGCCGGCCAAACAAGCCTTCTTCGCAGTTCGCTCCTTGGCGTCGATGCTCTGCGCCTGGCCTGCCCTCGTTGTCAGGAGAAGGGCAAAGACGGGAACAAGCTGTCTCCAAGGAATCATCGGGGAAGCGTCATGCCGGCAGTGTGGCGACGTAGCAATTTTCAACCGCGCAATCCTGCTTGGCAAGCACTATCCATTCCAACACAGGTGTGGCCGCTCGCGGGTTTCGCGCTGGTCGCTGCCGCCGCTGCCGCCGCCATCCATGATGGAGTGTTCTCGGCAAGCGGCTGCCGATGGTTGCCGACCATCCGAGCTCCGGACGGGGCCGGCGCGGCCGACTTCGAAGCAATGCGCGGTTCTTAAGGCGCGGCCCGGATCCACGGGCTCCCGAGCGCGCCCGGGGTCGCCCCATGGCCCCCGCCGTGGCCGCTTGGGTGGGGGCGAACGTGGTGGGGGCAAAAGCCTCCAACGCGGGAAGACCCGCTTCGTTTCGGCTAGGAACCTGAGCGGCAGCCTGCCCTGGATGGTACGGGTGGTGACTTCTACGAGGGCGCGGGCACCGTTTGCCGGTCTGTCGGTGTCCTTGGGCCGCCTACTGGGTCATCAGGCTGTTCTGCTCGGCCTGCACGCGGCTGTCTTTGCAGAAAGTGCAGCCTGAGCCGTAGAAGTACTTGCGGTTCGCGGTGTCGTTCATTAGATGAACCCTGAACCACGCGGCGGCCATGGAAAGCGAGACGCCGCTGGCTCCCTGATACACCCACCACCCGTGATCCGAGGCCAGCTCGTTCATGAAGAAGGCGGGCTGATCCTTGACCGTGAGGAAAACATTCCTGACGCCGTCGCACTTCACCGTGTTGTCCTTCCCGCCGCAGTAGAACAGTATCGGGGTGTGAAGGCCGGTGAGCGTGCTGGTGCCGCAGATCGTGGCGAGGGCCTTGTAACGAGGTTCGGACGCCGACTTGCAGGTCGACATCCCGCCCTCCGAATGGCCGAGCTGCCCGATGTTGGCGGTGTCGAGGCGGTGATAGTAGGGGCTTGTCGAGTCCTCGGCCTGCTCGAGCAGCCAGTTCAGGCCGGCGATCGTGGGCAGCGGATCGCCCCTGGAGGTGGTGGTGCTGAGCGAGGCAATCACCAGGAAGCCGTGCGAGGCGAGATGCTGCATCAGAGGCAGATACTGTCCACACCACTTGTTGGCGCCCGAATCGACGACACAAAGCGGGGGATTCGGCTCGGGATTGTCCGTGTGACCGTTCGCCCAAACCACGATGGGGTGGCAGTACCCGCTGGTCGCAAGGTTGTCCGGACGATAGATGTTGAATCGCTGTTGTTCGTCTCCGTAGATCGGATCAGGAATGTAGCCCGCCTTGGGCCCCACGCCTTTATCGGCCTTGACCTTGAACGGGCCCGCTGCGGCGGGATTGGCCGTGGGCACTGGATTGCCCACGCAACC
>JAFGPX010000256.1 GCA_016935975.1 Deltaproteobacteria bacterium | reverse complement strand
GAACGGCACCGGAAAGGTGGTCCGTCGCGATCGCCTTGGCGGCCTTCTGGGCTTCTACCACCGCGAGGCCGCGTGAAATGGGCTTCGCTGAGACCCGAGGCGGTGACGATCGGTTTTCGGCACACGACGCGATCCTGAGGGTCTCGTTTCGCGCTGGCTTGCGCAAGGATGAGAATGTGGGCAATTCGATGACCATGCAGAAAGTGGCGAAATCCCCGCTTCGATCAGCCCTTGGCCTAGCGACGATCGGTTGGGCTTGCGTTGTCGGCCCGCTCGGGACGGGTTGCGCTCGCGGAAGAACCCCACCGCCGCGACCTGTCACTCATGAAGCCACGGTGAGCGCGGCGCCGGCCTCGATTCCCGCCCCATCGCCACACGACAGCTCCTTCTCGCCTCTCCTGAAACCCGTCTCTGATAGCCGTTGCCCACCCGCGTTTCCGCACGGCTACCAGTTCGTCGGCACCACGGAATCCGAAGCGCGGCAGCTTTTCAAGATCATATGGCTCGACGGAATCTCGCGTGGTGACTACGTTGTGCCCACCGGTCCGGAATCAACAAATGCGTCGGTCGCGCGCTGTTTCGCCGTGGGGCCGCACCGAGATCTGAACATCTCGAACTGGTGCTGCCGCTGACTGGAGACGGCCTCTCACGAGCGCGGTCTGTGAGGAGATCGGCCTTCGGCGCCTAAGTCAATCGAAGGGGGTTTTCTCGTCCGAGAACCTCTTCCCCGGGTAGCGTCATCAGGGCTCCGCGCTCGCCGGCCCAGCTTTGCGGGGCGCGTTCCGCATGACCAGGGGGCGCTGGGACGTCCTTGCAGGCGTGTCTCGACCACGGGGCAAAGTCTACCCCAGCGCGGCCCCGCCACGGTCGCGTCCAGTTCACCCAGTCATCGCCGCCACCTTCCGCTTCCTGGGGCGGCGGGCGGGCCGGGTGAAGCGCCGGCACCTCCGCCGGCGACGGGCGCGGCGAAGCCGCGTGGGGCGAGGGGCAGGGCGGGCAGGCCCTAGGTCCCGAAGGGACAAGGCGCATCGCCACGAGGATCTTCTTGGCGATGTCTTCGTTCTTGATCAAGGCGATGAGGCGCAACGGGGACTGGCACTTCTGACAGCAGGCAGGTTGGCGGCGGCCACCAGGAAACAGTTCGGGGCCCTGCGGGCGCGCGGCTTTCCAGTAGGCGCGCAGCGCTGCGAGAACGCGCGGGCTCAGCACCACGTGGCGAGGCCCGGTCTTGCCCGCACGCGCGCGGATGAGCATGCGCTCGCTGTCGATGTCAGAGGTGAAAGGCGACGTGATCTCCGAGACGCGCAGGCCGGCGCCGTAGGCCAGCATGAAGATGGCGCGGTACTTGGGCGAATCCGTGGCGGCCAGCAGACGGACGATTTCCGAGCCGCTCAGGATCTCGGGGCAGCGATGGGGACGCTTGGCACTGGGGATGCCCGCGGTGACGATACGACTGGCATCGCCGCGGGCGGCAGCCAGCAGGCAGCGCACGGCGGCCAGATTCACGTTGCGCGTGCGCGGCGAGCGCCCCCGGCGAGCCAGGTCGAGCAGGAAGCCCTCCACGTCCTGGGTCGTGACCGCGGTCGGGGGCTTGCCGACGTACGCGAGGAAGCGACGGGCGCAGTTGGCGAAGGTGTACGTTGTATTCGGCCGCAGCCCGCGCAGCTCCATGTGGATCTGCATTCTCTCGACGGACTTCTGGACATCGCTCGACTCGGACATGGGTGACCTCCTTGGCTTGGGTGAAAGCCAAAGGGTCGCCTATCACCGACCGATGGACGCGACCGAGATTCCGCGCGACGATGTCAGGTCAGGATGAAGCCCGCCCCACTCCGATGCCTGCCAAGTCGCACGGCCGCCAAGCTGCCGCGCGAGCGGCTTCGTCCAAGGGGTTTTATCGGACATCTGGGCTGTAGTGCGGCAATGCGAAAAGGGCGCTTGTACGGACTACCGGCAGGAGAAATGGCGATGAGAAGGTTGGTCCATCCTCTGTTGTGTCTGCTGCTGCCGGTCCTCGCCTATGCGCAGGATTCAGGAAACGCTCAGGTTCAGCCGAGCCTACCCGTGCAACCAGGGAGCGCGAACTTGCTTCCGCAATCGGGCTCTGTGCTCCCTCCGCAAACGCCGAAGGAATCGGGTCTTGGGTGGAACGGTCTGACCCTAGCGATCGGGCTCGGCTACGGCATCCCCTTCGGCGGCCCCATCTATTCGCAATGGGGAACCGCAGGCGTCGGCGACGAAGTCTCAGGACAACTCCCGTTGTCGCTCAGCTTTGGCTATCGCCCGATTCCACTGCTGTCTTTCGGTGTTGCCCTGGACTATGCGCCCCTCTTCGTGAAGAACTGCGATACCTCCTGCTCCGGCCGTGACACACATCTTGGAGGCGAGCTGCGCCTGCACATCAGCCCGTGGCGGCCATTCTATCCTTGGGCCTCGGCGGGGTTCGGATACGAATGGTTTGGCATTCTGAAAAACCCAGGCTCCCCCAATCCCACTGAGGAGCGTGCGACGGGATTCGATTTCGACCTTCGGGTGGGCAGCGATGTCTCGATCACGGACCTTTTGGCAATCGGTCCCTACGTGGAGCTGCGCGTGGGCACCTTTCGGCATTTCTACGGAAAGTGCGGAGACCGTGGATGCGCCGTTCTGGACATCGACATTCCCGACGCGGACCGAACCATGCATGAGTGGCTGGTCTTCGGACTGCGCGGCGTCCTCTCGAACTTCCGGAATCCTGTCCGAGCCGGAATCCCGTAGTGTCCTCGACAAAGCGGCGTGATCCGCGAAAACCTCATGCGCACGGGGAATCGTGAGCATTCTGGGCCGGGGTAGGATGGCGGACGCATGCGATGTGCCGAAGCGACTGGATCCGTTCCGGCCAGAGCGCAACCGCGACCATCGGCACCGCTCTGGCCAGCGAGGTCACCAATGCTCGTCTGCCCGTTTCAGGCGTCGCGTCGGGTTTTCGCGGAGTACGGTGAATCTCGGGTGACCATTCGTGGTATGGACCTGCCACTGACCAATGGGTCGTGGCACGCGCGACGACCACTGGACACCATGGGAGACAACGATGAGTCGACAACTGTGGGGAATCTTGAGTCTTGCCGGAGCATGCCTGCTCGTATTCGGGTGCTCCTCGAACAATGGCGGCAACGCGCAGACCGGGACCGGCGGCGCGCCGCAAACTGGCGGCTCCACCAGCCCGTCCGGTAGTGGCGGCGCGGGGAGCGGCGGTCAGTCCGGAGGCAGCGGTGGAGCCATGACCGGCGGGCGCAGCGGCTCGGGCGGGATGGGCAGGGGTGGCAGTGCGGGGTCGGGCGGTGTCAGCGCCAGCGGCGGCGGCGTTCAGTCGGGTGGCATGGGCGCAGGCGGCATGACGGGCGTGGGCGGCTCCGGCGCAAGTGATGGGGGCGGCTCGGGGGGCTCATCCGCCGGCGGCGCGGGCAGCGGCGGCACGGTGGCGGGGCAAGGCGGCTCGGTCGGCTCCGGCGGCGCGAACGCTGGCGGGAGCACCGGGGGCGGCGGCTCTGCGGCAGGCAGCGGCGGCAGTGTCCGGACGGGCGGCACGAGTGGCGGCTCGGGCGGCAGCAACTCCGATCCGGTCACGCCTACCAGCGCCTCCAACAAGTACAAGTTCTCGTTCGGCGACGTGGTCATGGAGATCGACGCGACCGTGGGTGCCCGGGTCACCACGCTCACCCTCGGGGGCACCAACCTCATCATGCCGCTGGTCACCGACCTGACCGCGTGCAGCTCGACCTTCTGGACCAGCCCGCGCGCCGATTGGACGCCGGGCACGAACGACTGGCCGCCTCCGGTCGCCATCGACAACGGTCCCTACGACGGCTCGATCTCGGGTACGCACGCGCTGTTCAAGGGCGCGAAGGATCCGACCATGGGTGTCAGCATGGACAAGGATTTCTCGGCCGACGCGGGCACGGGCTGGATCTCGATCACGTACACCATCAACACGACCAATGCGATCCAGGCCGCACCCTGGGAGGTGACCCGGGTTCCCCGCGGCGGCATCGCGTTCTTCCCGTCAGGTGCGCAGGCCATGACCAAAGGCCCGTGGAAGACGGTGATGCAGGCGAACGGCATCACCTGGGTCGACGACACCGCGAAGACCACTACCAGCCCGGACGGCAGCAAGGCCTACGGCGACGGTACCGGTGGCTGGTTCGCCTACGCCGTGGGCGGGAATCTGTTCCTCAAGAAGTTCACCGACACGCCCGCCAACCAGCAAGCGCCCAACGATGGCGAGGTCAGCGTCTACTCCGGCTCGGGCTTCCTCGAGTTCGAGGTGCAGGGGCCGTATGGCTCCATCGCCGCTGGCAGCAAGCTGACCTGGGGCACGCAGTGGCGCGTCGTCAAGATCCCCAGCACGGTCACGGTTGCCGTGGGTAACGCGAGCCTGTCGGACTTCGCCGCCGCGCAAGCGATGTAGCCCGCACGTCGTCCTGTCTGGCGCTGCGTCGACCGACCTCGTCGCGTCTTTGCGTCGAGCGCAGCTGCGAATCACGACATTCCCGACATTCCCTGGCGCATCTGCAACACGCGCCAATTTGCAGAGCGATCGGGCAGACCGGGAGGGTCGTGGACCGGCGGCCGACAAGCTGCGCAAGGCAGCTCTCTGTTGGACTCCAAGCGAGCTGCTCTGGCACGCGCATGGCCGGCAGCAAGCTCTCCGGGAACGCGGTGACCGATAAAGACGTCACCATCGTCCCCACAATCGTGAACGTTAACCGCGGGGCCGGTGGCAGGTTGGTGGTCGCGCTACTCGTCAGCGCCGAGGCCGGGCCGCACGCCGCGGTTCACGCTCGTCCTCTTCGCGCTCGTCCTCGCCTTTGAGGTCGTTGGCGTCGTTGAGACGGTCGTTTTGGCGAAGAACAAGTCCAGCCGCCAGGCATGGGTGGGGGCGTGGAGTTGCCAGAGGTCGGCGGTCTTCACCGCCGATACGAACGCCGAGCGGCCTGACCATTGTCGGTGCACGTCGGCCTCGCTGGCACCAAGGTTTGCGATCTGTCCGACGCGCGAAGCAGCTCGACGCTTGGCCTTCCGCGAGAGTTCTCCCTCTCCCCTGCCGATCCCGGCAGCTATCTGCACGGCACCGGACGAAGATCCTCAGGCGGCCGGATGCTCACCTGCCGAGGGACGGGGCTATTCCAGAGTACCGAACGACTAGGGCGGCGGCAGCTCACTCCCCATCACCTGGACCTCGGCGACATGGAGGTACTCGGTCCCACTGAGCTGCACGCGCACGTAGCGGCCGCGCACCGAGCCGGTGGCGATACTCACCGACGGGCTTGGGACCGTTGTCTGATGGCTGCTCCACACGCCGGCGCGGCCCTGCGTGGTGGCCGGCGTGTCGGTGGCAGCAAAGGGCGACTCGGACACGAACACCCAGTAGTCGGAGAGACGAGCAGTGCAGCAATCCGTGCGATTCCAGATGACGATGGAGCTGATGGTCGCGACGAATCCCAGGTCGACTTGCCACCATGCGTACGGGTCCGAGTTGGTGTTGGTCACCGAGCCATTGGCGAAGTTGCCGTCCGTGCTGCCATCGACTGCCGACGCGGCAACGGCGCCCTTGGCGATGGTCGAGCTTTGGCTTGCCGGCTTGCCCAAGGCGACGTTGGTGCCATTGCCCAACTTGACCTCGACCTCGGCCAGAGTGAGGTATTCAGTCTTGTTGAGCTGCACCCGTACATAGCGCCCGACCGCTCCTCCAACCGGGATGGCGGTCGACGGATTCGGCGTCACGGTTTGATGGTTGTTCCAGGTTGCCACCCGGTTCTTGAGCGTCGTCGGGGTCTCAAGGGGTTCGAACGGCGTGGTGGACACGAACACCCAGTAGTCCGAGAGACGGCTGCTGGCGGAGTCCGTGCGATTCCAGACCACGATGGTGTCGATCGCCACGGCTTCTTGCAGGTCGACCTGCCACCAGGCGTAGGCATCCAGGTTGGTGTTGGTCACCGAGCCGTCGTAGAAATTGCCGTCGGTGTTCCCGTCGACGGCCGAGGCCGCGACCGCTCCGGCAGCGTAGGTGCTGCTCTGGCTTGCCTCCTTGCCGAGTGCCAGGTTCGATTCCTTGGCGTCCGTAGTGCTGTCCAGTGCGGGGCGCTCCTGGGGGGGTGGGGCCTGGTCAAGCGGCGGGAACAGGTCGAGCGGTGGCGGGAGCAAGTCCTGGGGCGGGGCCAAGTCATCCGTCGCCGGCAGGTCAGGCTGCAGCTGACTTGAGTCGAGCGGTGGCGCGGCTTCGTCCGTACGCGGAGGCACATCCAGTGACGGCACGGTGCCGTCAGGCAATCCCCCTGAGGCATCCACGGCGGGAGCGGCCGCATCCCTGCGAGCCGTCATTTCCGAACCGTCGCAGCCAGAGAGCAGCGAGCCGGCAGCCAAGGCGCAGCCCAAGGCCAACCGACAGTCCTTGGGGAGAGTCCACGACGAACGGCTCCTCATGGGCCAACTATCGCATGAATCGGCCTTTCACTCATGCTCGGTGTTGGATGGCCCCGACATCTCGCTGTCGGCCGCAGAGATGCCACCCGTGGTGAGGGTTCTGCCATCAGCCCCACGGCCGTGCACGTCGACCGCGGGACCGGTGGCAGGTCTGTGGACGGCCTACTCGTCAGCGCCGAGGACGAGCCGCACGCGACGGCTCGTTGTCCACCTCGTCCGCGTCGTCATCGCCTTCGAGGTGGTCGCGGTCGTCCAGCTCGTCGGCTGCTCGACGTTCGTCGACGCCGTCGGTGCCAGCGACCCGGGTCGCCGCCAACGACGAGCCAGGCCGGCTCGCCTTGTGCAAGTACATCCTGCGCCCGCCCTTGGCCAACGACCGGCTCACGATCATCGACGACGATCAGGCGAGGCTCGCCTTCAAGAAGCCGTGGTCCGATGGCACCTCGTTGGTAGAAATGTTGCCGCTCGCCCTGATTGCACGTCTTGCTGCCCTCGTTGTCCCTTCGGGACCTTGGGCCTGCCCGCCCTGCACCTGCCCCACGCGGCTTCGCCGCGCCCATCGCCGCCTCCCCGCCGGCACCTCACGGGGTATTTTGGCGTGCTCTCCTCGCACAGCAGTCACCGCCGCCAGTGCGTGCCGGCCCCCGTGCCCGAGACGACGCAAAAGCCAGAAGACAAGTCCGCGCGCACTCTGCCGCTGTCGCACTATGTTTCCTGGAGCGAGCTTCCCAGAAGAACGTTCGCGATCGACACGACATGCCCTCGCTGCAAGAGCCCGCTGCGGCTTATCGCTCTCATCAAGACGGACGACACCATCAAGAAGATTCTGTCGGCCATGGGGCTGCCCACGGAGGCGCCCAAGCTTCGTCCCGCGCGCTCTGCACCGGCGCCAACTGGCGGTGAGGATGGGGACTTGCCGAACGGACAGGGCGTCGAGCAGGGCGGGATGGGGTAGACTGCCGAGAGTGTCCCAGACACCCTCGTCGGAGCCTCGTCAGACCCGAGAAAACCCGACCCGCGCGCTCCCTGCACGCGGTCGTGGCCTCGATGTCGCGCTTCGCCAAGGTTCTCCGACGCTCGAAAACCCTATTCGAAATGCTTATGGGCCTTGCCCAAGGTTCTCCGACGCTCGAAAACCCCATTCGAAATGCCTATAGGCATTCACCTCGGCGAGCCCCTCGAACAAGACGCGAAGAGCACCCCGCTCATCGAGCCGGCACGCGTCGGCCGCTAGCGGACCGTTGGATCGCCAATCATGGGTAAGCCCCGCATCGCAGAAGAAGGCGTCAATTGCTGGCGACGGATTCCCTCGCATCGGGTCGCCTTCCTGTTCGACGCCGGGCCCTACTACGAAGCCTTCGCGTCGGCCCTGGAACGGGCGGAGCGAGCGGTCTACGTGCTGGGCTGGGACATCGACAGCCGGGTGAGGCTGCGCCGCCAGCCCGGCGCCGCGCCCGAGAGCAGCATCCTCTGGCCCCTGCTCAACGCCATCGTGTCCCGCAAGCCGCAGCTGCACGTCTACCTGCTGACCTGGGACTACGCGCTGATCTACGCCCTGGAGCGCGAGCGCGTGCCTCTCTACACCCTCGGGCTGCGCACCCACCGTCGCATCCACTTCCAGTTCGACGATCGCCACCCGCCCGGCGCCAGCCATCACCAGAAGCTGGTGGTCATCGACGACGCGTTGGCCTTCGCCGGCGGGATCGACCTGACCTGTCACCGCTGGGACACGCCCAGCCACCTCCCCGACGACCCGCGCCGGGTCGACGCCGACGGCGAGCCCTTCGCCCCGTTCCACGACATGCAGATGGCCGTTTCGGGCCCGGCGGCGCGGGCGCTGGGGGATCTCGCCCGGCAGCGGTGGTATCGCGCCACCCGCAAGCGTCTGCCTCCCGTCGATGCCCCGGGCGATCCCTGGCCTCCCGAGCTGCCCGCCGATCTGAAGTGCGTCGAGGTCGCCGTCGCACGCACCATCCCGCGGCACCGGGAGGTGAGGGAGGCGCGCGAGGTGGAGCGTCTTTACCTCGACAGCATCGCCGCCGCCCGGCGCTGGCTCTACATCGAGAACCAGTATCTGACCGCCACCAGCATCCGGGACGCCTTGGCCCGCCGACTCGAGGAGCCCGAGGGACCCGAGATCGTGATCGTGGGACCACGGCAGGCGAGCGGTTGGCTGGAAAACAGCACCATGGACGTGCTGCGCGCCCGCGTGCTCGCGCGCCTGCGCGCGGCCGACCGCCACGGACGACTTCGCTGCTACTACCCGCGCCTGACGACCAAGGAGCAAGCCGTCTACGTGCACGCCAAGGTGATGGTCGTGGACGACGACCTTCTGCGTATCGGCTCGGCCAACCTGGCCAACCGGTCCATGGGGCTCGACACCGAGTGCGACCTGGCCCTCGAATCCGAGGGGCGGCCCGAGATCGTGCAGGTGATCCGAGGTTTCCGGGCGAAGCTGCTCGCCGAGCACCTCGGCGTGCCGCCGGAACGTGTCGCGCAAACGCTGGAGCAGAGCGGTTCGCTCATCGAAACGGTGGAGAAGCTGCGGGACGTGGGGGAACGGGAGCTTGCGCCGCTCGACGTCGAGATCCCGGAGTGGCTGGACCGAACGATCCCGGACGAGCCGCCGTTCGATCCACCGGCGCCTCTCGATCCAGAGCGCATCTTCGAACAGCTCGTGCCCGAGGAGATCCACCGGGGCGCGCGCGGTCCTCTGCTCAGAGGCAGCTTGCTCCTCGGCGGGCTCTTGCTGCTGGCCGCAGCGTGGCACTGGACCCCGGTCCTGGACTGGGTCGATCCCCGCGTGTTGTCTGCCTGGGCCGAGCCCATCCGCGGCACGTGGATAGAAGCTCCGATGGCAGTGGCAGGGACGTTCGTCGGCAGCCTCGTGATGGTCCCCCTAACCCTGCTGATCGTCGACGGCTCTGTCGTCTTCGGTCCCTGGCTAGGCTTCGTTGGCGGTCTCTGCGGCGCCATGCTCAGCGCGGCCTCGACCTTCTGGATCGGCCGTGGGGTGGGACGCGGCAGGGTCCGGTGGTTGGTGGGATCGCGGGTCAATCGCATCAGCCGCAGCCTGGCCCAGAGGGGATTGCTGGGAGTGATCGCCGTGCGCCTGCTGCCAGTCGCTGCTTTCACGGCGGTGAACCTGGTCGCCGGCGCCTCGCGCGTTCGGGCCTGGGAGTTTCTGCTCGGTACGTTCATCGGACTCTTGCCGGGCTTCATCGCCCTGACGGTTCTCGGCGGCCGCATCGAAGGAGCCTTGCGAGCCCCGAGTATGGCCACCGTATGGCCCCTCGTGCTCACCGCCGTGGTCATCGTCGCGCTCGGTTTCGCCGCGAGTCGCTGGCTCAGGAAGCGAGGCCGACGCCTCGCCCGTGCCGACACCCAGAGGACCACAACCGCCAGCCGGAGCAGGAATGACTGAGGGAGGTCGGGCTACCCTCGGCGCTCCGAGCTGTCCCGACCGCCTGGTCGTGGCCAGCTACAACATCCACGGCTGCGTCGGCGTCGACGGCCGCCTCGACCCGGAAAGGACGGCCGAGACAATCCGATCCATCGACGCCGAGGTGATTGGGCTGCAGGAAGTCGGCGGCCACGCCGCCGGCGGCAGACTGCTCGATCAGCTCGAGTACCTGGCGGGCTACCTGCAACTCACGCCGGTAGCCGGTCCCACGTTGCTGCGCGACACGGGCGCCTACGGAAACGCCTTGCTCACGCGCTTCCCCGTCATCGACTGCCGGCGCATCGACCTCACCGTCGGGCGCGGCGAGCCCCGGGGCGCCATCGACGTCGACCTCGACGTGAGGGGAAAGCGGCTACGGGTCATCGCCACGCACTTCGGGCTCGGATGGCGCGAGCGCCGCAAGCAACGCTCGCTCGTCGGGAAGATCATCGAGGAGGACGGCGGCCCCTTGGTCGTGCTCGGCGACCTCAATCAATGGTGGCCGCCGGGCTATTGCAGGCGCAGCTCTTGGCCGGGCTTTGCGGCGGTGCCCTGCCCGCGAACCTACCCCTCGCGCTTCCCGCTGCTGTCGCTGGATCGCATCCTCGTGCGACCGGCCGCGGCCCTCGGAGCGATCGCGGCCGTGCGGACTCCCCTCGTTGCCCGCGCTTCGGACCACCTCCCGGTCCGCGCGGTGCTGAATATCCGTTGCGCGCGGCACGGCCAACCGGGTTGAATGCGCGGGTGGCTGATCCCTCCGGACGATCCATGCACGACTTCGAGTACGGAATCATCGGCAACGGTCGGTCATGCGCGCTCGTCTCTCGGCAAGGATCGATTGACTGGTGCTGCTTGGCCGACTTCGATTCGCCCTCGGTGTTCGCGGCACTGCTCGATGACGCGAAGGGAGGCCGCTTCGCGCTTCGACCTGCCGAGGACGACTTCTCGACCGAGCAGCGCTATCTGCCGCACACGAACGTCCTGGTGACCCGCTTCCTGACCGCCAGCGGAGCCTTCGAGGTTACGGACTTCATGCCCTGTCACCGGGCAGCGAGCGGCGACTACAAGTGCCCACCCGACGTCATGCGACTGATCCGTCCGGTCGAGGGGCAACCGCGGATACGGGTGCAGTTCGACCCTCGGCTCGGCTACGCGGAGCACGCAACCCGCGTGCTCCGCCACGCGAAGTACCTGAAGGCCGAGACGGTCGAGGGGGCGCACGAATCGGTCTACCTGTACTCCAATCTGGACCTCGGATCGGTCCAGTCGGGCGAGCCCTGCCAGCTCGATCGGGAGGCGTACCTGGTGCTCGCCTACGATCAGAAGATCGGCCAGATGGACCTGGAGCGCGTCGTGCTGGCACTCGAGCGCACCAAGCTCTATTGGATGAATTGGTGCGCCCGCGCTCCCCGGAACCGGGCGTACGGCGATCCCATCGAGCGATCGGCGCTGGTGCTCAAGCTCCTCTCCTATCAGCCCACCGGGGCGATTCTCGCTGCGGCCACCACGAGTCTTCCGGAAAAGATCGGCGAAGAGCGCAACTGGGACTACCGATTCTGCTGGATTCGCGATGCCAGCATGACCATTCGCGCGATGGCGCGTCTCGGACACTGGCGTGTCGCCCGCCGCTTCTTCGAGTTCCTGCTCGATGTCGTCCCCTACAAGAACGATCGGATCCAAATCATGTACGGGCTTCGCGGCCAGAAGGAGCTGACGGAGCGAACGCTCGACTGGCTCGACGGGTACGCGGGCTCCCGACCGGTGCGCATCGGCAATGCGGCCTGGTCGCAACAACAGAACGACATCTACGGCGTGCTGCTCGATGCCATCCACGCCGGCTTCCAGCTGTTCCACGACGACACGCCGGACCTGGAGGCGCTGTGGACCGTGACTCGCGGGATTGTGCGCCACATCGAGGCTCACTGGCGGGAGCCGGACAACGGCATCTGGGAGATCCGCGGCGAACGGCGCCACTTTACCTCCTCGAAGGTGATGTGTTGGGTGGGCCTGGAACGTGCGGTACGCATCGCCACATCGCTCGGCATGCACGAGTACCGCGAGACGTGGACCCACGTCGCCGAACAAATTCGTGCCGATGTCTTCGCCCATGGCTTCGACGCGAAGCTGGGCGTCTTCACGCAGAGCTACGGCTCGCCCCACCTGGATGCCGCCAACCTGCTGTTCCACCGCCTCGGTTTCCTCCAGTCCGACGACCCGCGGTGGACGGCCACCGTGCGCGCGACCCAGCGGGCGCTGGTGCGCGACGGCCTGATGTACCGCTATCGCAACGACGATGACTTCGGCAGCCCCGACAGCGCCTTTCTGCTGTGCAGCTTCTGGTTGATCCAGGCGCTCTTCAACATCGGCGACGTGGCGACCGCCCGGCAGATGTTCGAGGACATTCTCGGCTGCGGCAATCACCTCGGCCTGCTGAGCGAGGACCTGGACTTCACCACCAGACGTCAGCTAGGCAACTTCCCCCAGGCCTACAGCCACCTCGCCCTGATCGATACGGCGCTTCTGCTCGGCCCCGAATGACGGTGAACAGGCCGCCTGGCGCGCGGGCGGAGGCTAGCTTCGCTTGCCCCCCAGCACGATGCGCCGGCGGGCAACCGAGCTTGACCTTGCCCGGGGTCTCCGCAATCCTTCAGCGAACGTCAACGGCCGCCAGCCCGCCCCTAGCCCGACTTCCACACGCGCGGCGAATCAATCCCGTGATAACGCGACGTTAGCCTGAGCCTGGGTGACTATGGAGGGCCGGACGGTGCGGACGGGCTTGATGATCTCGGCTGGGATGCCGAGGCGGCGATAGATGTCGTTGTGCTCCCCCTCGGGGGTGGTCGAGCGACGAATGGAAATGGTGTTGCCCTCGGTGGTCGGCAGGTTGACGGTGACCACCTGGTGGGTGGCCAGCTGCTCGCGCACGGTGCCCCATGATGTGTAAAGGCCAGAGTCGCGCAGGGTCTTCTCGACGGCGACCAAGAGGTGGTAGGCCAGCACGCACAGGAAGATGTGCGTCTGCACGCGCGTCTCGAGGTGGTGGAAGATAGGGCGCTCAGCCAGAGGGCTCTTCATCGAACGAAAGGCGGCTTCGACGCGGGTGAGCAGGCTGTAGGTCTTCCAGACTTCCTCGTCGCTGAGATCCTGGCGGTCGGTCTTGAGCAGGTAGCCGCCGTCGAGCAGCTTGGCGGTGTCCTTCCTATCGGCGTTCTCTTGCCAGGTGAGCGCGTGCGTGTCGGGCTGGTAGCTGATGAGGTAATAGCGGCCGACGCGCGAGTACCGTTCCTTGAGACGGCCGATGGCCTCCCGGATCTTGGCCTCATCGACCAGCCGGCCCTCGTCGATGCGCGCCTTGAGCTTGGCAAGATCTGCGAGCAGACGCTGCTCATGCTTCTCACGGATGGCGCGGTCCTTCTTCTCGCGTCCTTCGCTACAGCACAGGATGTGCATCTCGTCGCCCACGACCCTACGTTTGATGCGCACGCGCGACTTCTTCTGCGCCGGGTTGTTGGGCGACACCTCTCGGATGACCTCGACGAAGCCGCTCGCGTCCTCGAAATCCTCGACGTGGTCGAGGCGTTCACCCTGGCGGGAAGCCACGATGTAGTGATAGCCGGCCGTGCGGATCTGTTGCAGGTTGTCGTCGAAGGCCATGCCACGGTCGACCACCACCGTGCCCCCCGCGCGACGGCCGACGCGCTTCTCGAGCGCGGCGAGCATACCCACGACGGTCTTGCGATCCACCATATTGCCGTCTAGGACCTGGTGTGCCTTGGGAAAGCCCTCCCGGTCTATGACCAGACCGACGACGACCTGCTTGCAGTCGGGTCTGCTGTCGCGGGAATAGCCGAGCTTGGCCTGACGGTTACGCGGGCACTGGCCCTCGAAGTACGTGGACGTGAGGTCGTAAAGGTAGATGCTGTCGTCGAGGTTGAAGAGCGTGCGCTCGCGCTCGGCGAGCCGAGTCTCGATGAGCTCCCGCTTGGGATGCAGACGGTCTAGGTTGCGGTAGAGCGCCTCGTCGGCCAGCGAGTCGAAGCTGGTGTGCAGGATGTCGGCCAAAGCGGTGCGGCGGATCCAGTCGGGCATGGCGTGCTCGGAGAGCGACGCCACGAGGCGGTTGACAGTCATCACCTCGCTGAGCAAGCGAGCCCGCGGGGACAGGCCGGCGCTGTGCAAGACGTCGTCGAGGCCGAGTCGCTGCCACATTTGGTGGGCCACGTGGACGGGGCCCGCCTCGCGAGCGTCTTGCAGGGAGATGCGGTCGATGTGGACGGCGGCGACGTCGGCGGCCGGTTGCGTCGGCGGAACGAGGGCAGGAGCAGGAGTTTTGGGGGACTCGTGCTTGCGCGGCTTGGTCTTGGCGACAATGGACTCGACGGTAGGGTCGGGCTGGATGGACTTCTGTCCAGCGAGAGCGGCCTCGAGGCGGTGGGCGAGGGCAAGCCACTCGGCCGGCTCGGCGGGGGCGAGAGGGCCGAGGGAGCAGACGACCTTGTGGCGAGGACCCTTGGCAGTGAGGACGGACTCGACGAGGAGGTGGTTGACGTAGGTTCTGCCGCCGGAGAGCTTGGTGGTTCTCTTGATGAACATACGTGCCTATCAGGCGCGTGCTATCTCATACAAGCAAGCAACATCGCCATCTATTTCGTGACTATTTCTGGATTCCAAGGGTCGCTCCCGCGAAACCACAGGGGAATCTCCCCGTGACCGCCGACTTTCTGCGCCGCGCGTGTGGAAATCGGGCTAGCCCCCGAGGAGCCATGATGCCGTCCGAACGCGTCCTCCACGGCGACTGGCACTCCCTTGAGCCTTGCGTCGCGCTGCAACGCCTGGACACCAGCAACGATGGCCTCTCCGCCGCGCGCGCCGCCCAGCGTCTGGCCGAGCAGGGCCCGAACCACCTCCCGGAACGCAAGCGCCAAAGCTCCTTCGTCCGTTTCCTCCGGCAGTTCCACAACGTCCTCATCTACGTCCTACTCGGCGCGGCGCTGGTGACCGCGCTCCTGCAACACTGGCTCGACGCGGGCGTCATCCTCGGCGTGGTCGTCATCAAGCGCCTAAGTCAATCGAAGGGGGTTTCTTCGTCCGAGAACCTCTCCCCCGGGTAGCGTCATCAGGGCTCCGCGCTCGCCGGCCCAGCTT
>JAFGPX010000255.1 GCA_016935975.1 Deltaproteobacteria bacterium | reverse complement strand
GCGCCACGCAGGTGCCGCGACGGCAGACGAGCCCCTCTTCGCACTCGGGATCGGTCGGGCAGCAATCCTCGCCCTCGCCGCCGCACACGAGGGCATCGCCGTTGCCGCCACCGCCATCGCCTGCCTGCGCCACGCAGGTGCCGCGACGGCAGACGAGCCCCTCTTCGCATTCGGGATCGGTCGGGCAGCAATCCTCGCCTTCGCCGCCACAGCTCGCGATGGCGTCGCGATTCCGGTTGGTATCCTGGGTCGGCCGCAGATCGGTTGGGCCTCCATCCTGGCGCGGCGGCCGGGTCGCGCCGCCCGTGCCCGAGATTCTGCCGCCCGTGCCCAGGACGCTGCCGCCCGCACCGACCCCGGTGGTCGTTCCGCCCGAGGCCGATACGCCACCCGTGCCCTTGGCTCCACCGGTGCCGGTCGACAATCCAGAGCTGCTCGAATCGCAGCCCACCAAGCCTTGCGCCGCCAGAACCGTGGCGGCAGCGCAGCATGCGAAAAGAACCTTTGTCTTCATTTGGTCTTTCTCCATGGGGATAGGTGCCCCGACAGGAATGACCCCATGTCCGGCCGGTCGATTGCAGGACGGAGCGGATTGCCTTGTCATGGCATCCTTCCGTGTCATGCTCTTGGTGCCATGCGTACCATCAAGCGCTACTCCAATCGCAAGCTCTACGACACCACCGAACGGCACTACGTCACGCTGGCCGATGTCGCCGGCTTCGTCCGCAAGGGCGACGACATCCAGGTCACGGACTATGTCACCAACGCGGATCTCACCGCGCAGACCCTGGCCCAGATCATCTTCGAAGAGGAGAAGAAGTCCCCGCGTGTCGGCGCCGACATCCTGCGCAAGATCATCCAGACCGGGATCTAGGGGCGACACGCGCAGAGGCGCTGTCCCGGAGTGGGGGCGCGATCCGCCACGCCCCGAGAGCGGCGGCCGCCATGCCCTGCGAAGGGCGCGATGGATCGCGGCCCTACTCGCCGCTCAGGCGGTGGATGCCGTCGAGCACGTGCCACGTGGCCACGATCGTCAGGTCGACGAGCTTGTCGTTCCGCTCCGACTCGGGCACGACCAGGTGCTCGTAGGTGCATAGCGCCTGCAATTGGCGAAGGAAGCGGCCAATCACCCGCCGATTGGACTTTCCGATCCAGGCGCCGATCTTGTCGACGATGACGCGGTGGTGCTGCTGGATGAAGCGGGCCGCGGACAGCGCGCTCTGGCGGCTGCGGGCTCGCTCGGACCGGCGCGGGAAGATCTCGAGCAGATCGCGGCGGTACTCCGCCAGATCCGGATCCACCGCGTGCGCGATGTTGAGGTAGTCGGCGACGGTTTCCTTGATGGTTTCGTAGCCCACCCGGCTGCCGATCCGCTGGTTGGGGGGCGTGCCGCGACATACGCCCTCGACGTCGATGATGCGGTCGATGTACTCCAGCTTGGCCAGCGCGACCTGCCAGTCCCGGTAGCGCCGCCGCCAGCGCGTGCCCGGGTCGAGCCACACCGCGAAGGTCTCGGCGAAGTCTTCGTCGGGGTGCTTCTGCGCGTAGTGGTACATGCCGGCCCGGTGCAGGTAGCGGACGTAGTCCCGGCTCCACGGATTCGCGCTGAAGACCTCGCGGTAGGGCCGCCGGAACTCGCCGAAGGTCTGGGTCCAGTCCTTGCGCTTCCACAGCTCGAAGGCGTAGTTGACAGCGTGGCCCGTCTCGTGGCGCAGGTACATCAGTACCTCGTCGCGCGAGTACTCGAAGAGGTGGTCGTTCACGAGCTGCCACAGCAGGGCATTGGCCAGGTACCAAGGCACGTTGACGCTGGTCGTGCGATCGGCGGTCCAGAAATCGTCGTCGCCCAGGTAGTATCCGGGGATGAAGCTGACGCCCTTGGCGCGCAGCTCGCCGGTCACTTGGGCCAGACAGTCGAAGAGCGTGTCCTCCACTCGGAGGGTCAGGTCGCAGATGCGGCTCTGCAATAGCTTCTGCAGGCCAACCTCGCGCGCCACCGAATCGTCGGTGGGAAGTCTGACCGGGGGCCGTCTCGCCCTGACCACTGCCAGCGGCATGACGATCTCACGTCTACCATGAGCGCGGCGCGCTATTCGGAACTAACCGTCGCTGACGCGGGGAGAATGGACGCTCCCCACAGAGGCACGGTCCTCCGCGTTCTCTGGGCTCTCTGTGGTTGGATCTTTATCCCATTGAATTTGCAGCGCAATATCCAGAGTCTCCAAGAAAGATGGGATTGCGTTCGTCGGTTCCCGACGCTGTGCGGCTGGCGCGACATGTCTGCGAACCTGCGGCCTGGTTTGCTGGTATGGTGACCGTGATGCCAGACGCCAATCGCAGTTGGTCTCGGCCAGCCATTGTCTTGGTTCTCTATCTGGCTCTGGCCTCTGCAGGAGTCGCCTGGTCCACGCTGCGCGGGGATGCCAGCGTTTGGCGTCTGGGCGGCAAGGAAGATCCCCAAATGCTGGCCGGCATCGTTGCGGGCATCTTCCTTGGCCTTGGCTTCGTGTTCGCCTCGCGCTTCGCCACGCACCGCTTCGAGTGGGGGCGGGCCCTGCACCGCGATCTGCGCGCCTTGCTCGGGCCCTTGCCAGGAGCCGAGATTGTCGTCTTGGCCGTGGCCTCGGCGTTTGGCGAGGAGATCTTCTTTCGCGGGGCCTTGTTGCCGGCGGTCGGGCTCTGGCTGTCGAGCGCGATCTTCGCTCTTCTGCACGTCGGTCCCAAGCTGAGGTTCTTGCCGTGGACGCTATCGTCGTTCCTCGCTGGCATGGTTTTTGGACAGCTCTTCTTGTGGTCCGGTGACCTGGGCGGGCCGGTCGTGGCTCATTTCACCGTCAACGCGCTCAACCTGCGATATCTTTCGAGCACGGATCTGGGATGAAACGCTGGGGATTCTGTGGTTTTTTTGTGGCTGCTACTGCGGCGGCGTCGGCGGGGCACGCCGCGGACGAGTTCTCCGGTGCGGACAAGTTGCGCGCCATCTATTCGGCCGAGTTTCGCTTCACCAAGGACGGGCTACCGGTGGTGCCCGTGGCCATCGCCGAGAACTTGCACAGCGTGACCATTTCGGCTGGCGCCGGCGGCGTGCGCCTCCTGCCCGAGGGAGATGGAGGGCCCGAGATCCGGGCCGACGACACCTGGCAGATCCGCGCTTCGGCGACCAGCCCGGCGCGCTTGCGCTATCACGCCGTGGTCTGGCGTGGGCCGGTGGCCAAGAGCGAGGATGCCGATGCACAGATGGCATCCTGGAAGGCCAAGGGTGAGCACGCGCGACGTTTCGAGCAGGGCACCCTGTTTGGCGTCGCCGGCGAGGTGCTGGATCGGCGCGAAGCCCTCGTCGCCGTCGGGCCCTGGGCCTCGCCGGAGGGGGCCGAGCGCGCCCTCGAGCGCCTGGCCGCGAAGTCGCCGCTGCGCCAGCCCGGCGTCTTCACCGAGCTGGTCGACCGGCCGCACGGCCAGCTCGAGGCCACGGGCGGCAAGTCCGGCATCAAGGTGAAGAACGAGGGCGTTCTGTGGTTCGTGCCGGGCGGCGATGCGCCGCTGCGCGTGGAAGCGCGCGGAGAGCGTGGCAAGGACAAGATCGCGGTTTGCGGGTCGTATGCCGGGCGCCTCTACGTGACCATCGACCGGCACGGCAGCATGGCGGTGGTCAATGCGGTTCCCGAGGACAAGCTCTTGGCCGGGCTCATCCCGGCCGAGATCTTTCCGAGCGCTCCCGACGAAGCGCTCAAGGCCCAGGCGGTGGCGGCGCGCGGTGAGCTGCTCTCCAAGATCGGCACTCGCCATGTCGGCGATCCATACCGTCTGTGCTCCCAGACTCACTGCCAGGTCTATTCCGGGGCCGGCCACGAAACCCCGCGTACCACGGCCGCGGTCGCGGCCACGCGTGGAGAGGTGCTGTTCGAGGCCTCGGGCGGCCTGGCCGACCCCGTCTATTCCGCCAATTGCGGCGGTCACACCGAAAACAACGAGAATGTCTGGCCCCACATGCCGGCCTTGCCGTCGTTGCGTGGACACCGCGACGCGGACAAGCGGGCAGGAGATCCCTACGCGGCTGGCGTGCCGGCTGGCAAAGTGGCCGCGTTCATCGACAAGCCGCCGCCCTCCTTCTGCGGCCGCGCCAAGCTGGGAGCCGGCGACCGTTTTCGCTGGACCGTGACGCGTAGCAAGGGGGAGCTGGACAGGCTGCTTGGCGGGTATCGCCTGGGCACGGTCAAGTCGATCGACGTCTTGGAGCGCGGTGTGTCCGGCCGGGCGCGCGCCGTGCGCGTGACGGGCACGGCGCGCACTGCGGTCATTCGCGGCGAGCTGCGCATTCGCCAGGCCTTTGGCAACCTGCGTAGCTCGCTCTTCGTGGTGGACGTGCAGTCGGGGGCCGCGGTTTTCCGCGGCGCCGGTTTCGGCCACGGCGTGGGCATGTGCCAGACCGGCGCCATCGGCATGGCCGAGGCTGGCAAGAGCTACCGCGAGATCCTGCGCCACTACTATCCCGGTACCTCGATCCGCAAACTCTGGTAGTTTCCGCGAGACGGAAATTCACCACGGAGGACGGAAAGGACACAGAGTCCGGATGAGAAGGGGTTTCCTGGATCGAGATCCGGACTGCTTCTTTCCCTGTGTCCTTCGTGTCCTCTGTGGTGAAATCCCCCGATCAGGAGAACCCGCTTGCAGGACCCGCAGACCGATAGCGCGCCGGAGGCCACCCGCTTCGCTCGGGTCACCGTCGTAGTCCCAACCTACAAGGAAGTCGAGAATCTGCCCTTTCTCATCGACCGCGTGGCCAAGGTACGGCGGGAGCACGAGCTGGATCTCGACATGATCGTCGTGGATGACGACAGTCGCGACGGTTCGGTCGAGCTGGTCGCCGCGCGCCCCGAGCCGTGGGTGCAGCTCGTGACTCGCACGGCAGATCGCGGCCTGAGCCCCTCCGTGCTCGACGGCATGGGACGCGCACAGGGCGACGTCCTCGTGTGTATGGACGCCGATCTCAGCCATCCGCCCGAGGCGATTCCGGCGATGCTGCACAAGCTGCAAGAAGGGGCGGACTTCGTCATCGGCTCGCGTTACGTGAAGGGAGGTTCCACATCGGACGACTGGGGCTTCCTGCGTTGGCTCAACAGCCGGATCGCGACGCTGCTGGCGCGTCCTCTGACCAATGCGCGGGATCCCATGGCCGGTTTCTTCGCGTTTCGGCGCTCGACCTTCCTGGCTGGGCGGGACTTCAACCCCGTGGGCTACAAGATAGGCCTGGAATTCATCGTCAAGTGCGAGTGCGAACGCGTGGTCGAGGTGCCGATTCACTTCGAGGACCGGCAGCTGGGAAAAAGCAAGCTGACCTTCCGCCAGCAGTTGCTCTACATCAAGCACCTGCGTCGGCTCTACAACTTCAAGTTCGGCGGTTGGTCGCAGCTCGCGCAGTTCCTTACGGTGGGCGGGCTCGGCACCGTCGTGAATCTCGCGCTTCTGACCCTCTTCCTGCATGTGCAGGTGCCACCTCGTCCTGCGGTGGCCTTGGCCATCGTGCTCTCCATGTTCTTCAACTTCGTGCTCAACCGACGCTTCAGCTTCGGCGAGTCGCGCAAGGAGAGCTGGATCCGCCAGTTCCTCGGTTTCATGTCCGCGTGCTCGATCGGGGCGCTCATCAACTACGCGGTCACGGTGCTGCTCATGGGCAAGGCGTTCGCCTTGCGGCCGCAGTTCGCGGCGCTGGTGGGCATCGCCACGGCCACGGCGTTCAACTTCGTCGCCAGTCGGTACCTCGTGTTCCGCGTGTCGCACATCCGGCCGGCCGCCATGCGCTTGCGGCGGGACAAGTCGCCCCGAAAGAACCCCTGACGCGGATTCCTGCGGCTCGCAGCCGCGGAAGCGCACGGACGGCGTGGCCGAAAGCCGCCTCGGCGTCGAGAGTCGCCGACGGGGACGGCGGGCTAGGGGTTCTTGACGTCCGCGTTGGCGTAGATGCAGTTGGCGCCGTCCGGGCCGCTGCCCGCGCTGGTCGGCTCGGCGCCGGTGTCGTTGCCCGTGTACCTCTGGCAAACCGTGGTTCCGCTGCCGCACAGGACGATGTTGGTGAGCGTCGCGGTATCGCCGTAGTTCGAGTTGATGCCGACCAGCGTCTTGACGGATTTGGCCGTGACGTGATCGAGGACTACGTGCCGTGCGTACTGCGTGCTGCAGTTGCCGCACGAGCGGTAGAGTTTGCCGGCGCTGTTGACGTAGAAATACGAAACCCTGATCGTGCCCGGACCGTTGTGCTGTAGAACCTTGTCCGAGGCGGAAAAGGCGCCGCCGCCCGTGATGGTCATGACCTGAGCGGGGTCGTTGCCTTTGAAGCTGACGGCGTCCTCCCCTACGTCGCCGAACCACACGTTCTCCAGGGTGCAGCTACCGCTTTCGCAGTGAACGCCGTCCGCCGCCGAGCAGCCCGGGCCGCCGACGATGACGTTTCTGAGCACGGCATTGGCAGCGAGCATGAACACCGCTTTCTGGTTCTCGCTCTGATCTCCGGCACCGAGGGCATTCGGATCCGCGCAGACCTGCTGCATGTTGTAGTCCCTGGTGCCCGAGATCAGGATGGTCGAACTGACCGTGATTCGGCCGTTCGGCGTGGGTAGGGTGGTGTCGCAACCCGGCCCGGCGGTCGCGCCGCCCGGGCCAGCGACGCCGCCCGTGCCGACGGCTCCGCCCGCAGCGGTTGCGCCGCCCTTGCCGCTGGTTTGGCCGGAACCGGTCGCGTTCCCGCTGCCCGTGGCTCCCCCGGACCCACCATTGCCGGAGACTTCGCCAGAGCCGCCCGTGCCTCCCGTGGACCGGGCCTCGTCCAGGGCGGAGACATCGGCAGGCGCGAGTGCCGCGTCGCCATCGCCCGAGGAACCGCCTGGGGCCTCGCCGCAGCCGAGCAGGAAACACGCCAGCGCAGTGGTCAGCGACGCAGTGGGTAGCAGTGCTCTTGGCAAGTGGATCTCCGGCGAATCGCGCGATGCGCGCAACGACACTGGGCTCTACGGTGTCGACAACGCGGTGACCTGGCGCCGCCACGACGGCTCACCGAAGGTCGCGCCGGCGGCGAGAGCATCGTGCTCGGGGGCATCGGCCTCGGTCCACCCGTTTCCGTGCTGGCGTCGGCCGTGGTCGCGGCTCACCGTTTGACGTTCTTTTCGGGAGCGGCTTCCGGCTCGCCTAGCTGGAAAAGTTCCTCGACGGCGCGGACCAGGAGATCGGTGTGCCAGTCGCCGCATCGATCCTCCTTGGCCCAGGCGCGCAGGCGCTCGGTCGGCGCGTGCAGCAGCTTCTCGACCGCGGCCAGGGTCGCGCGCTGGACGGCCTCCTTGCGGCCGGTTTCGAGCGGCACATGCTCGGCGCGCAGGCTGCGTTCGAGTTCGGCCTCGAGGACTTTGCGCCAATGCTCGCGCAGCGCTACCAAGGTCGGCGTGATGCGCTCGGCGTGGGCTCGGCGCATGTAGCTCTCGGTCTCCTCGGCCACGATGGCATCGGCCTTTTCGGCTTCGTGCCGGCGATCGGCGAGGGCCGCGTCGGCGACTTGGGATAGGTCATCGACGTTGTACAGGAAGACGCCGTCCATCTCGGCGAGGCGGGGGTCAACGTCGCGCGGCACGGCCAGATCGACCAGAAAAAGGCTGCGGCCGTGGCGCTGGCGCCAGATCTGCGTCACGTGCTCTGGCGTGATGACGTGCCCGCGCTCGCTGGTGCTGCTTACCACGATGTCGGCGGAGGCGAGGAGTCCAGGGAAGTCGTCCCAGGCGCGTGGCTCGGCCCCGATTGCACCGGCCACGGCCCGCGCCCGTTCGAAGGTGCGGCCCACGACGCAGAGCCGTGCTCCGGCCCTGCCGAGGCGGGTGGCGACCAGGCTGGCGATCTCGCCGGTGCCGACCAGCACGACCCGATGCCCGTCGAGCTCGCTGAAGATCTCGCGCGCCAGATCGACGGCCACCGTGGGGATGCTGACCTGTCCAGCGCCGAGCGCGGTTTCGCTGCGCACGCGCTTGGCCACGCGAAAGGCGTGCTCGAAGGCGCGGTTGAGCCAGGGGCCGATGGTGCCTGCCGAGCGGGCCGCGGCAAAGGCCTCCTTGAGCTGCCCCAGGATCTGCGGTTCGCCCACCACCATCGCGTCGAGCGAACAGGCCACGCGGAAAAGGTGCTCGATGGCGCTGCGCTCCTCGCGCAGGTAGAGATGGGGGCGAACGCCGGGCGCCGCGCTCTCCAGGGCGTCGGCGATGCGGTTGCCCAGCTCGCTGTCGCTGCACGGGCCCGGGGCAGACGGCGCGGCCACGACCTCCACGCGGTTGCACGTGGACAGGATGAGCATCTCACCCGCGTCGACGCGCTGCTTAAGCTCGGCCAGGCGCAACGGGAGATCCGTCGGCGCCACGGCCAGCCGCTCGCGCACCGCGACGGGCGCGCTACGGTGGGAAAGCCCGACGACGATCATCCGCCATCCCCGAGCAGCGCCCGCGCCACGTAAAGGGCGATGACCAGGAGAATACCCACGGCGCCGCCCAGCGCCGCGTAGGCCGGGCGCCGGCCGCGCCAGCCCCGCAGTTGGCGCAGCAGCAGGACCGCGAGGAGCAGGAGCCAGCTCGCGATGGAGAGCACGGCCCGGACTCTCTCGCCGGCGCTGACCGTCTCGACGTGCTCGATGACCATGCGGCCCGTGACGATGCCGATGGTGAGCAAGGGAACCCCGAACCACAGCAGCCGGTGCACGACGGCGTCCAGGGATTCGAGCGGCGGTAGCCTCGGACCTCGCGCCAGGGAGCGGCGCCGGCGCAGCCTTCGTTCGCTCCACAGGTAGAACGCGCTGGCGCAGCCGGCGACGAGCAGGACGCCGCCGCCCAGGAGATTGGCGGTGATGTGGACGGCCACGAGCCAGCGGTCTCCGGTCGAGGTCGGACGCGCGCCGATGCCGTGGGCGGTGACGAGGAAGAGCGCGGCCAAGGCCGCGACGAAGCCTCCGAGGGCGTCCAGGCGGCGGCCGCGGCTCAGGATGGCGTAGGCGACGACGCCGACCAGCGAGACGATCCCCAAGGCCGAGTGCAGCGAGAAGAGCGGGCAGAGGCGGTCCACGACCGAGTAGAGGACGAGATAGGTGAGGTGGAGACCTGCCCCGATTTCCAAGAGTCGAGGCGGCCACTGCGGGCGCAGATGCGTCGTTGGACTGCGCCGGATCCGCGCCACGAAGAGAGCGCAGGAGGCCAGATAGCTGGCCGCGCTGGCGACGAAGATTGCCGAGATGAGCTGGTTCATGGCTGTGCGTGCTCGACGCGGAAACCTACCATCAACATCGACGTGAGAGCTGGGCGCATTGTGGCCGGAGGTGGCCGTGCCGGGCGCGCCTCCGGCCAAGGCTGGCCGCTACTTCTCAAGGCACAGAACGTGCGTGGTGGAGCTGGCGCAAGGATTGGTGGTGTACTTGAACCAGTCCATCGCAGCCGAGGTCTGGCTGTCGCCGACGGTGCCCGCCGCTGAGGAAGAACCGGGATCCATCCAGTTGTTGCACGTCGACGCCGCGGTGCCGGGGGTGCTCGGACTGGAGGCGCCGGTCCATACGGTGGCGGTCGTGTAGATCTTGCCGTCCAGTGTCAGGTCTATAGGGGCCAGCAGCTTGCCGTCGGCGAGATCGCTGGGAATCTGGGTGAGCAAGACCCCGTCCGCGCGCCTCCACGGCGGGCCGTCCAGGTTGAATCGGGCGATGGCGGGTGTCTGGGTGGTGGCGATGAACGCAAGGTATCTGTCTGCCGGCAGTCCCTTCGCGCCAGCCTCGTTCGCGCACAGAAGATCCGGGGTGGTGGTGCTGTCACGAATCAGGAAAGGATCCCTGCTGACGAAGGCGAGGCGGCCCTCGGCCAGCGGCGGGATGATAGGGATCATCACGTTCGAGTTGGCGCTGAAACAGTAGAGGTGCAGGTTCTTGCCGCAGCCCGCGGGATCGTTGTTCTTGTTGGTCCAGGCGTTCGATCCCGAAGCGGCATCCCCCACGATGAGGGCGCCCGTAGTACTCGTGTAGTCCTTGCACAGCGAGCCCCCCGGCGACCCGTCGGCGTTGGTGCCCGTGGCGACCCAGGTGCGCACGTTGCCCAGATCGTTGCCATGCTCGTCCACGCGGGGCGGGTAGTAGACGACGAGAGCGCCCGGGTTCGTGAGCGACTCTATGTCGCGCGCGAAGGGACGCCCATCCGTGCGGAACCATCCGCCCTGCCCAACCCGCTCGTTGGCGGGGTCGGAGGCCGTGGAGAGCCATGCCACGTACTTCCCGTCGGGCAGGCCAGCCTGCTGCGCCAGCATCGAGCAGTGCCTGTCCGCTCCTTCGATTCCGCCAACCAAACCGGGCACCACCGTGTCCGAGGAAACGAAAACGTACGACTGCGGGCCGAAGGTCGCGATGATGGAGACCGGCTCCGTCAGCGGGAAGGTGCACTGGGGCGAGGCGCCCCGGCACGGGCGCCCCGCCCACGCGACGAACGTCATGGTGCCCGAGGCTGGCTCGGCGAGCAGGGTGAAGCTCTCCGTGGCCGGGTGGGACAGATTCGGGCAGTTGTCCTTGCACTCGACAAGTCCGTCTGTGGACACCACCTTCCCTTGGTGACCGGCGAAGCCCACCACCGTGATGCTGATCTGGACCGTGCGAGGATTGAAAGTGGCCGTGACCGAGCGGGCGGTGTCCATGATCACCAAGCAGTCACCCGGGCCGGCACAGGCGCCCGACCAGCCCTCGAACAGCGTGTAGAGGTTGGCTGGCTCGGCGGTGAGATTGAACTTGGGAAGGCTGTTGGGATCCGTGCGTGGGATGCTGAAATTGCAGGTCGCGCCGCTCGGACAGCTCTGCGGTCCGCCGTTTACCGTGCCGGCGCCGGTGCCGGCGAACGCGATGGTGAGCGGCACGTAGTCGCGGCCCGTGCCCGAGATGCTGGCGGAGGCAGAAAGCCCCAGCGAGGACGTGGCGGTGACGGTGGCCGTCGCGGGACCGTAGGTGCCGGGCGAGAACATAACGGTGAAGATGCACTGGCTCCGCTGGCTGAGGATCCCCGTGCAGCCGTTGTTCGTGAGCTGGAACGACGGAGAGCCGACGACTTGGATGGTGATGGTGCCGGCGTCGGTGTCGCCGCCGTTCGTCAGGGTGAAGTCGGTCGGCGTCTTCGTGTTCACGTCCACCACCGGCAGGTGCATCGTCGCGGGCGCCAGGCTGAGGGTTGCAGGCCCGCCCGCGCCGGTTCCGCTGAGCTGGAACTTGATCCCGGCGTTGTCGGCCGGCGCAACCACGCCATCGGCTCGCACCGATCCGGGTGCGCTCGGACGGAACGTGACAATCACGTTGCAGACTTGGGCCGGCAGCAGCCTGGCGCTCGTGCAGGTGTCCTTGTCGATCGCGAAAGTTTTCGTGTCGCTGATGAAGAGGGAGAGGGGTGGGGTCGGCGCGTCGCCCTTGTTGATGATCGTGAAGGTCTGCGGCGGCGAGGAGCTGCCGGGCGCGACGAGCCCGAAGTCGATGGAGGGCGGTTCCACGGTCAGGAGATAGGCGCCGGTGCTGCCGCCGGATCCGCCGGCTCCTCCGCTACCACCGGATCCGCCCGCGCCGCCACCGCCTGGCCGATCCACCTTGGCATCGGGGCCAATCGCGCCGCCCGTGCCCAAGACATCCGGCGCGGCGTCAGGCCCGATGCTATCGGGCGCGATATCGGGCGGCCCGGCCGCTTCCAGGGGACCGTCCGGCGTGATGGGCACGTCAGGCGGTCGGTCGGTGCCGAGGTCTTGGGTGGCGGCGTCGAGGCCGGGGGCCGGGCCGTCGGGGCCGACCGGACCGTCCGCGGGCACTCCGGCGTCCGCGTAGGTGGCCCCGAACGTGACCGCAATCTCGGCGGTCGTGCCCCGGCTCACGGTGCCGGTGCCTTGTCCCTGGCCCAGCAACGTGTTGTCCGAGGCGAGTGCGCTGGCATACACGTCGAGCGTGCCTTCGCCGCTCTGGATCTCGAGAACACCGTCGGTGGGCAGCGCGATGCCTGCCTCGGTCGGCGCCGGGAACCAGGTCGTGGCAGTCTGCCCGTTGAACACGAGGTCCACGGCAATGCGTTGGATCGGCTTGTCCTTGCTCACCACGCCGTCGAATTTCAGCTTGACGAAGGTACCGTCGGAGCTTTCGCCGCAGCCGGTTGGCCAGGCCGCGAGCAGGGCAACCAGGAGGAATCGCCGCCAGGAATGCTTCCGTTCCATCAGAACACCTTCTTTGTGCCAAGAGCCGAGCCGGGGATCTCGGTCCCACCGCCCGAGGTCGCGGCGTAGATGCCGATGCCCGCTCCGGCCACCACCACGGCGGCCGCCGTCCAGAACCACCAGCGCTTGTAGACCGGCGTCGTCCCGGCCTCGGGCTGGGGCGTCTGCGATGCGGTCAAGTCGATCGGGTCGGACGGGCCGGTCGCGATTTCGGGGTTCACCGGCGGTGTGGCCGGCAGGGGTTGCGCTTCTTGCGCCGGGGCCGGGGGAGGGGTTGCGCCGGCGCTCGCCCCGGTCGGCACGGGCGGTGGGAGCGGGGCGGGCGCGACCGCCGGTTGGGCTTCCGCGGGCGGCGAGACGGGCTTGGCCGGTTCGAGGGCTGGCGGTGGCGGTACGGCCTTCTCAGCCTCTGCTTCCTTGCTTTTGATCGCCGCCTCCAACTCCTCGATCTTGTTCAGCACCTCCAGGCGGTTCGGCGCCTTGGGCTCTTCGCGCAGGAAGCTGCGGTAGAAACGCAACGCCTCTTCGTGGTGGCCGAGTTGGCGCTCGCACTGGCCCAGGTTGTAGAGGAACGCGGGATCCGGGAGCAACCTGTAGGCTTCCTTGAACTCGATCAGGGCTTCCGCGAATTCGTTGAGGTTGTAGTGCCTCTGCCCCGTCGTGAAACGCGCCTTGGCCTCTTGCTTGGCGGTCTTGCTCGGCTCGGCGGCGAAGCTCGAACCGGCGTTGCCTAGGCCCCAAAACACCACGACGGCCAGCGGTCCCAGCCATCGCCTTCGGTTGTCACGGATGCTGCTATTCCAAGCCATGCATACCCCCATTCTGGTCGTCGGGTCGGAAGCCACCCCCCGAGTTTAGGACCAACCCGAACGCCTGCCCAGACCGAAATGGCGGCACCGTGTCTACGCTTGCGAATGACCGGGCCAGCGACGAAAGTTCGGCCATGACTTTCCAGGAGCTGATTCGCGCGCGCCACAGCGTGCGCCGCTACAGGCCCGATCCGGTGCCTCAAGACCTCCTGTCGCGCGTTCTCGAGGCTGGTCGGATCGCGCCCACCGCCTGCAATCTGCAGGCTTTTTCCCTGATTGTCGTGACCGAACCGGGTATGCGCCGTCGCATGCAAGCCGTGTACGCGGACGACTGGTTCTGGCAAGCGCCGGTCCTCCTGGTCGGCTGCGCCGAGCCCGCCAAGGCGTGGAAGCGTCGCGACGGCTGGAACAGCGCCGAGGTCGATCTGGCCATCGTCATGGACCACGTGATCCTGGCCGCAACCGAAGCGGGCCTCGGCACCTGCTGGGTGTGCGCCTTCAATGAGGCGAAGACGAAGGAAATCCTCGGCATTCCGCCCCAGGTGCGCGTCGTGGCCATGACTCCGCTCGGGTACCCGGACGTCAGTCCCCGACCCGTCGGACGCAAGCCGCTCGCGCAGCTCGTGCGTCGGGAGCGTTGGTAGCGGATCGGGCTTGCTGGTAGTAAGGTTTCGCGCAGATGCACTGGCACCCGTCGAAGAAGTCGCGCCGCGCGCTGGCCCTGGGGCTCGCCGTGCTGGCGACGCTCGCAGTCGGCGGTTGCCGGGACAGCAAGCCGGCGGTGCAATGGGAGACTGCGGCCGTGGATCGCGGGCGCGTGGTCGCGCGGGTCACGGCCACCGGTACCCTGTCGGCGCTGGTCACGGTGCAGGTCGGGAGCCAGGTTTCCGGGCGCGTCCAACGCCTCCTCGTCGACTACAACTCGCCGGTGAAGAAGGGCCAGCTCATCGCCAAGATCGATCCCCAGCTCTTCCAGGCTTCGCTCGAACAGGCGCGGGCCAACTACGCCGCGGCCGAAGGCAATCTCGCCAAGGCGAAGGTGCAGGCCGCCCAGGCCGAGATCGATTTCGGGCGCCAGGCGAGCCTGGCCGAGCGCAAGCTGGTGGCGCCGGCCGACTTCGACCTGGCCAAGACCAACCTGGCAGCGGCCAAGGCCCAGGTGGCGGTGGCCACCGGCAACCTGCAGCAGGCCAAGGCAGCGCTGGGCCAGGCCAAGGTCAACCTCGCCTACACGAGCATCTACTCGCCGACAGACGGCGTGGTGATCTCGCGCAACGTGGACGTCGGCCAGACCGTGGCGGCGTCGCTCTCGGCGCCCACCATCTTCGTCATCGCCGAGGACCTGCGCAAGATGCAGGTCAACACCTCGGTGGCCGAGGCCGACGTGGGCAAGTTGAGCGCGGGCATGGACGCCACCTTCGTGGTCGACGCCTTCCCGGGCGAGCGGTTTCGGGGCAAGGTCAGGCAGATCCGCAACGCCGCCCAGACCGTGCAGAACGTCGTCACCTACGACGCGGTCATCGACGTGGAGAACCCCGAGCTCAAGCTGCGGCCGGGCATGACCGCGAACGTCAACTTCGTGTTTGCCGATCGCGAGGACGTCCTGCGTATCCCGAATGCGGCTCTGCGCTTCCGCCCTGGGCCCGAGTTGTGGGAGGCGCTCAAGATGGAGCCCAAGCACGCCCGAGGTCGCAAGTCGGCGCACGCGGGTGCCGGCCAGAGCCCGGGCAAGGGCGGCCCGCCCGCCAAGGGTGGCAAGGACGACCGCGACGACACACCGGATCGGCGGACCGTGTGGCTGCTTCGCGCGGGCGCGCCGCAGCCCGTGCGCATCAAGGTCGGCGCGACGGATGGCAGCAAGACCGAGGTGGTGGAAGGCCCGCTTGTGGAAGGCGACCAGGTCATCTCCGACGCGACGGTGACGGGCGGCGGCAAGCGACCGACGGGCTTTCTGCCCGGCGCTCCGCCGCCGAGCCGGGGCGGGCGCGGGCCGCGCTTCTAGGAGTGGCAATGGCAGGCCCGCTCATCGAGGTCGAGCACATTGCCAAGATCTACCGGATGGGGGAGGTCGAGGTGCACGCCTTGCGCGACGTCTCGCTGGCCATTGTGGAGGGCGAGTCGATCGCCGTGATGGGGCCCTCGGGCTCCGGCAAGTCCACGTTGATGAACATCCTGGGCTGCCTCGATCGCCCGAGCCGCGGCAACTACCGCTTGGCGGGCAGGGAGGTCTCCCAGCTCGATCGCAACGCCTTGGCCCGCCTGCGCAACCGCACCCTCGGCTTCGTGTTCCAGAACTTCAATCTGCTGGCGCGCACGAGCGCGCTCGAAAACGTGGAGTTGCCGCTCCTTTATGCCGGGTTGTCGGGGCGCGAGCGCCGGGCGCGGGCCCGCGAGGCCCTGGCGCGCGTGGGTCTGGGCGAACGGGCGCACCACCATCCCAACCAGATGTCGGGCGGCCAGCAACAGCGGGTCGCCATCGCGCGCGCTCTCGTGACCCGGCCGCAGCTCATCGTGGCCGACGAGCCCACGGGCAATCTCGATTCGCGCACCAGCGTGGAAATCATGGCCCTGTTCCAGGAGCTGGGTCGCAACGGTATCACGCTCCTGCTCGTGACTCACGAGGCCGACATCGCCCGCTATGCCGCGCGCGTGGTCGTCATGCGCGACGGTCGGGTGCAAAGCGACCAGCGGCAACAGCCCGTGGAGGCCGTGCCGGCGCCGGAGGCCGAGGCAGGGGAGGCGCCATGAGCCCCTTCCAGGTGTTGCGCGTTGCCATCCGGGCGCTCCTGCGCAACAAGCTGCGCTCGTTCCTGACCACGCTCGGCGTGATCATCGGCGTGTCCGCCGTGATCGCCATGGTGGCCATCGGCGAGGGCGCCAAGGCGCGCGTGGCCGAGGCGTTCGCCTCGATGGGCTCGAACATCCTCATCGTGCTGTCGGGCAGCACCACGGCGGGCGGCGCGCGCGGCGGCTTCGGCAGCATGCCCACCTTGACCTGGGAAGACCTGAAGGCCATCCGGGCCGAGGCCAGCGCGGTTCGCTACGCCGCTCCCCAGTTGCGCAGCAACAGCCCGGTGGTGAGCGAAGACCAGAACTGGACCACGAGCATCAACGGGACCTCGCCCGAGTATTTCCAGATTCGCGGTTGGGCCTTGGCCAGCGGCAGCATGCTCAGCCAGTCGGACGTCGACAGCGGCACCAAGGTCGTTCTGCTCGGCCAGACCGTGGTCGCCAAGCTCTTCGGAGCCAGCGCCGATGCGGTGGGGCAGACGGTGCGCATCAAGAACTTCCCCTTTCAGGTGGTCGGGGTTCTGGCGAGCAAGGGGCAGTCGCCCATGGGGCACGACTACGACGACGCCGTGTACATGCCCCACAGCACCTTCCAGGCCAAGATACAGGGCGGGCTGCAGAAGTTCATCCCGGGCTCGATCATCGTCAGCGCCGCGAGCAGCGACGACGTCCCGCGCGCGGAGAGACAGATCCGCAATCTGCTGCGCGATCGACATCGCGTTCCGGTCGGCGCCGACGACGACTTCTCGATCCGCAATCTGGCCGAGATGGCCTCGGCCCGGCAAGAGGGCGTGGAGACCATCACCACCTTGCTGCTGGCCATTGCCGCCGTGTCGCTGCTCGTGGGAGGGATCGGCATCATGAACATCATGCTGGTCAGCGTGACCGAGCGGACACGGGAGATCGGCATTCGCATGGCGGTCGGGGCCCGGCCGCGCGACGTGCTGGCGCAGTTTCTGGTCGAGTCGCTAACCTTGACCGCCTTCGGCGGCGTCGTGGGGGTGCCGCTCGGCGTTTTGGCCGCCAATCTGCTCTCCACGCGCTTCGGCTGGCCGGTGCTGTTGCGCATGGACATCATCGTCATCGCCGTGGCCTTCTCCGGGGTCGTCGGCGTGGCCTTCGGGATGTACCCGGCCCAGAAGGCGGCGCGGCTCGACCCCATCGATGCCCTGAGGTTCGAATGACACGATTTCCGCTGATGGCATTGGTCTTGTCCGCCGCTGCGTCCTCGCCGGGCGCGGCCGCGGCGGAGCAGCGCGTGCTGACCCTGGACGAGGCGCTGCGTGCGGCACGCGCCCATCACCCGCAACTGGCGGCGGCCCGCGCCGAGACGGAGGCGAAGACCGCAAAGGTGAACGTGGCCCGCGCGCCGCTTCTGCCACAGGTCACGGGCAGCGCTTCCTACCAGCGCGCCACCCGGCACGCCATGGTGACCGCGGTACCCACCTCCGGCAGCATGCCGATCACGACGGCCGGGACGGCCAGCTCGAACCTCTACAGCGTGGGTCTGGGCGTAAGCCAGCTTCTCTACGATTTCGGCCAGACCACGGGCAAGTGGAACGCCGCCAAGGCGACCTTGCAGTCGCAAGAGCAGGCCGAACGCAATCTGGCCGTCGAGGTGGCTTTCAACGTGCGCGCCGCCTTCCATGCGGCCGCAGCCGCGGCTGCGCTGGTCAAGGTGGCGGTCGACAATCTCGCCAACCAGGAGCTGCACCTGCGCCAGATTCAGGGCTTCGTCGAGGCCGGGACGCGGCCGGAAATCGATCTCGCGCAGGCGCGTACCGATCGCGCCAACGCCCAGGTGCAGCTCATCAATGCCCAAGTGGGCTTCGACTCGGCCAAGGCGGCGCTCAACCAAGCCATCGGCGTCGAGGGCACGACCGAATTCGACGTGGCCGACCCCGGAGCGGTGGCGGTCGAGGGTGAAGGCGAAGAGATCGACACGCTCATGGGCGCCGCGCTTCGGGCGCGGCCCGATCTGCAGTCGCTGCAGCGTCAGATCGAAGCCCAGGAGTTCGTCACCTCGGGTTTGCGCGGTGGCTACGCCCCGACGCTCAGCGCGAACGCCGGGCTCACGGAGTCCGGGCCCGCCCTCGACGATCTCAACTGGGGCTTCCGCGCCATGCTGTCGCTCAATTGGCAGCTCTTCGGGGGCGGCGTCACCGACGCGCAGGTGCGCGAGGCGCGCGCCAGTCTCGCCGTTCTGCGCGCGCAGTACGATCTGCAGCGCCAGCAGATGCGACTGGAGCTGGAACAGGCCCGGCTAGGCGTGCGCGCGGCCAAGGCCTCGGTCGACGCCGCCCGCGAGGCCGCGGTCAATGCCCGCGTGCGCCTGACCCTGGCCGAGGGGCGCTACCAGGCCGGCGTGGGCAACGTCATCGAGCTTGGCGACGCGCAGGTGGCCTTCGCCAGCGCCGCCGCGCAGGAAGTCCAGGCGCGCTTCAACCTGGCCACCGCCCGTGCCAAGCTTCTCCTTGCCCTCGGCCGGCCGTAGCCTCGACGGGCAGGAAGACTCACCACGGAGGACACAGAGGCCGGAAGGGAAGGGTTCCCGGATCCGAACCCCTCGGTCCTTTCTTCCGTCTCCGTGTCCTCTGCGTTCTCTGTGGTTCATTCCGTTTCCTGACCGCTGTCGCACGATGCGGGTGGAACCAATCACGAAGACGGCGGGGATTCCTGGCCGACGGTGGTTGGGCTTGACCGGACTGCGTGCCGTGGTCATCCTGGAAGGGTCACGCATGTCGCCCATCGCGAAAGCCACGGCCGTCGATTCGGCGAGCGGCGGGTCCGGTCCGGTTGGCAGAGCGCGCACCGACGAGCTTCTGCCCCTGGCCAAGGCCGCGGTCGCGGGTGACGAAGACGCCGCAGGCACACTGGTGGGGCATTTGGGCCGCTCGTTGCTGGCCGTGGTGCGCAGGGTGCTCGGCCGGCAGTGCCCGGACGTCGATGACGTCACCCAGGACGCGGTCATCGCTGTGCTCGACGGTCTGGCGAGCTTCCGCGGCGAGTGCACGGTCTTTCACTTCGCGCAACGGATCGCCCTGCTGACGGCCCTGACGGCGCAGCGACGGATCCGCCTGCGCGAGCGCTGGACGACCGATGCCGACGCGCCGACGGACGCCGTGGCCTGCGCCAGCGCCGAGTCGCCGATGGCATCCGCGGCGGCGCGCCTGCGCCGGGCTCTGGTGCGCGATCTCCTGGGCGAGTTGCCCGATGCGATCGCCGAATCCCTGGGCATGCACTATGCGCTCGGGTACACCGTGGACGAAATCGCCGTCGCGGCCGGCATCTCGCCCAATACCGTGTGGAGCCGTTTGCGCCTGGGAAAACAGGCACTGCGCCGCAAGCTCGCCGGCGACCCGCGCTTGGCCGAACGACTGGAGGTTTGGCCATGACGAACGAGCCCTGCCGGGCCGAACTGGCGCTGCGTGGCCGGCGCGGGACGCTGACGGATGCCGGCAAGCTCGCCCTCGACGCTCACCTCGCCGACTGCGCGAGTTGCCGGCTGGATCAGCAGCTCTTTGCCGATATCGACGCGGACAGCGCCATCGACATCCGCGATGGCGTGCGCATCGAGCGTCTGACCGCGGCGGCCCGGGCCTGGGCCAGGGGCAAGCGAGCCGGACGGGCGGGCGAACGTGGACAGCGGCGCATCTGGGCCGCGGCGGCCGGGCTCTTGCTTCTGGCCGGCACGGCGGGCGCGGCCACTTGGTGGGCGGCAAGAGAGGCGCGGCCGACCTCGGAGCGTCAGGCGCGGCCGACCGATGTCCGGGTCGCGGAGCCCGGCCAGGGAGCGACCGCCCCGTCTGACGCGCGGCTCACGCGGCCGCCGGCGGTGGCCGAACCGGCCGAGTCGCCACGCGCAGCGGACCGTGGGGCCCCCGTGCCTTGGCGGGGCGGGGGCGCGGCGAAGCGTACGGCGGCCGCGCTGCTGCGGCAGGCCGGCGCGGCTCGCAGTGCGGGTGATGCCGAGCGTGCGATGGGGCTCTACCGCAGACTGCAACGCGAGTTCGCCGCCAGTCCCGAGGCTGCGCTCGCGCGAGTGCCGCTCGGCGACATTCTGCTCGATCACGGGCGGGCCCGTGAGGCGCTCGCGATGTTCGAGCGCTACCTCGAAGGCAATCCGGCCGGAACGCTGGTTCCCGAGGCGCTTTATGGCCGGGCGCGCGCCCTGGCGAAACTGGGCGACCGCCCCGCGGAGCGGCGCGCGTGGCAGCGCCTGCTGCGCGAATTCCCCGAATGCGCCTACGCCCCGCTAGCCCGACGGCGAATCGGCGAAGCGAAGTGACGCGGCATCGGCGCTTCCGCCCGGTTCGGCTTTGGCCTTTGGCCTGCCTGGTCTTGACCGTGGTCTGCGCTGGCGCCGCCGCGGACGAGTTGGCCGACAAGACGGCCTCGGGGGCGCGGGTCGAGATCGCGGTGGTCGGCACGGCCGAGGATTTTCGCTGGGCGCGGGCGTTGAGCGGCGCTGGCAGCCCTGCTTTGGCGGCCGCGCGTTGGTCGCTCGTCGAACGCTTCGTTGCCGGCGAGATCTTCGCGGCTACGTCGCGCGGCGACACGCTGGCTTGCTGGCTCGATCTCTCCGACGCCAAGCGGGCACGACTCTACTTCGCCGCGCCCTCGGGCCGGCGCTTCCTGCTTCGCGATGTCGCGCTGGCCGGCCGTGGCAGCGAGGTGGACCGCGCCGCCCTGGCCGAGGTGCTCGATCTCTCGGTCGCCGCCCTGCTCGAAAACGAGCGCCTCGGTCTGACCCGCGGCGAGGCCGAAACCCTGCTCGCCGAGCGCCAGGCTGCCTCGGAGCTTCCACCCAAGCCCGGCCCAGCCCCGGCGTTGGCGAGCGCGCGGGGCACCGTGCAGGCGGCGGCCGCCGGAACGGGGCAGATCCTCTGGGGTCTGGGCGCTCTCTTCGCCGAGCAGGTGCTTTCGCCGGAGTTCCCGCTCGCCCGGCGCATCGCCGTCGAGGCACTGCTCGGATTCGGACACGAGGCGGGGTGGCTGGCGGGCTTCGCGGCCGGCGAGTACCAGCTCCCCGTCGAAGCCAGGGGCTCCGACATCGGCGTGAAGCTGCAGGTTCTGACCGCCTTCGCCGGTCTGGAGGCTGGGTACTCGCGCGGGCGAGTCGAAGAGGGCGTGCGCTTGGGGTGGCGGTCGCTGTTCGGCCGGCTCGGGGCGGGCGTGGATTTCTCGCGCGTCTTGCCTCTCTTGGGAACGCGGGCAGTGGCGGTGAACCTGGCCCCTGCCCATTGGTCGTCCGCCGCTCGTGCTGCGTGGCGCACTGGGCGCTTCCTGGGCCTTGGGACCGCGTCTGGCGCTCGATGTTCGCGGCTTCGTCGACTTGCTGCCGGTTGCGGTCCACTACGAAGTCAGGGTCGGGACGGCGACCGAGACGGCGTTTCGCCCTTGGCGCGTACGGCCGGGCGTCTCGCTCGGGCTGGCGCTTCGCTGACCGCTGCCCGTGCGGCGATGCTTCCCTGACAAGCAGACGCCTGCCAACCCGTGCGCGTCACCGGCATCCAAGAGCAAGAAACGATGCCGAAAGCCAAACGCATCATCCAACTGTCGGCCGTTGCCGTCGCGGCGGCCGGTGCTGCATTCCTGCTCGCCTCCTCGCCGATTTCGGGCAAGGCGAAGCCAGGAAAGCCAGCCAAGGACCAATCGACCATGCCGGACAAAGCCGAACGCCTGCGGAAGCTGACGCCCATGCAGCGCCACGTGACGCAGCAGGGCGGGACCGAGCCACCCTTCCACAACGAGTACTGGGACAATCATCGCGACGGGATTTACGTGGACGTGGTTTCGGGCGAGCCTCTCTTTCTCTCCAGGGACAAGTTCGACTCGGGCACCGGCTGGCCGAGCTTCACGCGGCCGATCGAGCCAGCGAGCGTGCTGACCAAGGCCGACGAGTCGCACGGAATGTGGCGCGTCGAGGTGCGCTCGCGACAGGGCGACTCGCACCTCGGCCACGTGTTCGACGACGGTCCCGGGTCGACCGGAAAGCGCTACTGCATCAACTCCGCGGCCCTGCGCTTCGTGCCGCGCGAGGCGATGGAGGCCGAGGGCTACGGGCGCTATCTGCCCTTGCTGGCCGGTGCCCCTGGCACGTCCGTCGAGGGGAAGGCGAGCAAGGCGGTCGCGACGCTGGCCGGGGGCTGCTTCTGGGGCATGGAGGATCTGTTGCGCAAGCTGCCCGGCGTGCTCGACACCCAGGTGGGGTACACGGGCGGCACGACCGACGGGCCGGTCTACGAAGAGGTGCGCACGGGCCGCACCGGTCACGCCGAGGCCGTGCAGATCACGTACGACCCCAGGGTGCTGACCTACGAGAGCATCCTGCGCTACTTCTTCCGCCTGCACGATCCGACCACCTCGAATCGCCAGGGCAACGACGTGGGCACGCAGTACCGCTCCGCGATCTTCTACCAGGACGAAGAGCAGCGCCGGATTGCCGAGCGGGTCAAGGCCGAGGTCGACAAGTCGGGCAAGTGGCCGGCCAAGTTGGTGACGGAGATCGCGCCGGCGTCGAGGTTCTATCCCGCCGAGGGCTACCATCAGGACTACCTGCAGAAGCATCCCGGCGGCTACACGTGCCACTACTTGCGTGAGTAGCTCCAAAGCCCGTTGCCTAGGAAGCACCCACGGGGAGAAACGAAGGAACACAGCCGGAGAATACCCATTCCCCCAGTCGGTCTCGGTTTCTCGGTTCCTCCCTGTCTTCCTCGGCGGACCGGCATCGGGGCTCGTGGCCACCTGCGCGGCGAGGGCTTGCGGCCGCCGGGCGGAGCTGTGCCATAGTCAAGCGGCATGACCGGCTTGCTCCTGTGCAACCTCGGAACTCCGGACGCGCCGACGGCGGGCGCCGTGCGCCGCTACCTGCGCGAGTTTCTCTCCGACCCGCGCGTGCTGGACATCAACCCGGTCGGGCGCTGGTTGTTGCTCAACTTCGTCATTCTGCCGTGGCGGCCGCGCCAGAGCGCCGCGGCCTACCGGAAGATCTGGACCGAGCGGGGGTCGCCGCTTCTCGACCACGGGAAGGCTCTCGCGGCAGCGGCGCGCGAGCGGCTCGGGCCCTCGTGGGCCGTCGAGCTGGGCATGCGCTACGGCAACCCCTCGCTCGCCTCGGCGCTGGCGAAGCTTCGACAGGCCGGTGCTGCACGCCTGGTGGTGTTCTCGCTCTATCCGCAATACGCGGATTCGACGACCGGCTCGACCGTGTTCGAGATCCGCCGCCTGGCCGCCGGGGCGTGGGGACCGGAGGCGCTGGTTTTCGTCGACGCCTTCTACGATCATCCCGCGTTCATCGAAGCGTTCGCCGCCGCCGGGCGGCCCGCCCTGGGTGCCGAGCGGCCGGATCACGTGCTCCTGAGCTTCCACGGCTTGCCCGAACGCCACCTGCGCAAGGCCGACGCGAGCGGACGCCACTGCCTGGCCACGGCGGACTGCTGCGACCACATCGGCGAGGCGAATCGCAACTGCTATCGCGCGCAGTGCTTCGCCACGGCGCGCTCTCTCGCTCGCCGTCTGGGTCTGAGCGAAGGCGCCTTCAGCGTGAGCTTCCAGTCACGTCTCGGCCGCACGCGGTGGATCTCGCCATACACCGACCGGGTCATCGTCGAGCTGGCCGCGCAGGGCAAGCGGCGCCTGGTGGTCTTCTGTCCCGCCTTCGTGGCGGACTGCCTGGAAACGCTGGAGGAGATCGGCATGCGCGCCAAGGAGCAATTCCTAGCCGCCGGCGGCGAGCGCTTGACGCTGGTGCCGTCGCTGAACGCGAGTCCCGCGTGGGCCGATGCGCTCGTCAAGATCGTACACGAGGCCGTCGGGGATTGGCACTGAATAGTCGCGTGTAGGAACTTGCGTGGCCGGCGGGCTTTCTTCATCATCGTAGAGGAAGGCGAAAGGAGCTCTCCCGCGATGGCAGTGGCCCGGAAGCTGAAGATGTTCGTGCTCGACACCAACGTCATCCTTCACGACAGCAAGTGCATGTATCAATTCGCGGAGCACGACGTCGTCATACCCATCACGGTGCTCGAGGAGCTGGACAATTTCAAGAAGGGCAACGAGTCGCTGAATTTCCACGCGCGTGAGTTCCTGCGCGCCGTGGACGGGCTGGCCCAGCAGCCGCTCTTCGGCCGGGGCGTGAAGATAGGCGAGGATCTCGGCAACATCATCGTCAAGGTCGGCGGCGAGTATCACGCCGAGCTGCGCGAGGCGTTCGACTCGCGCACGCCGGACCACGAGATCCTGAACGTGGCCTACCAGCTGGCGCGGGAGTTCCCGCGGCGCGAGATCATCCTCGTGAGCAAGGACGTGAATCTGCGCATGAAGGCCAAGGCCCTGGGCCTGATGGCGCAGGACTACAAGAACGATCACGTCAAGGACATCGCCTCGATGTACACCGGCGTCCGTCTCAAGGAGCACGTCGACGAGCTGCTGGTCGATCGCCTGTACGCGCAGCCCTTCACCATCAGTCCGACGGCGATCAACTTCGAGCAGCCGCTGGTGCCGAACGAGTACCTCATCATCCGCAACGGCAAGAAATCGGCGCTGGCCACCTACGACAGCGACCGCGCCGTCGTCCGCCGCGTGGACAAGCTGTCCGCGTACGGCATCACCCCGCGCAACGCCGAGCAGGCCTTCGCCCTAAACGCGCTCAGCAACCCCGACGTCAAGCTGGTCAGCATTTCGGGCAAGGCGGGTACGGGCAAGACGCTGCTCGCTCTGGCCGCGGCGCTCGAGCACAAGAAGGAGTACCGCCAGATCTTCATGGCGCGGCCGGTGGTGCCGCTTTCGAACAAGGACATCGGCTACCTGCCGGGCGACATCCAGTCCAAGCTCGACCCGTACATGCAGCCGCTCTACGACAACCTGGGCGTCATCCAGAACCAGTGG
>JAFGPX010000254.1 GCA_016935975.1 Deltaproteobacteria bacterium | reverse complement strand
GACCGAGGAGCAACGCAGGGACGCGACGCAAATCCGCGATTTCACGACGGGAGTCAAACCGTTCGGCGCTCTAGGCCCGTGCGCGGCCGCCGAGCCCGGGCGGATCGACCATTTCCTCCAGCGCCCACAGCGCGTCGTAGTCCGGAGGAAGCTGCACCTCCTCGATCTCGAAGGCGCGAGGATCGCCGATGGCTCCCTCTTTTTCGTTGCGGCACAGATCGGTTCCGCGGAATCTGTCCCGGCAGTCGGCGAGGCTCCACGGCGTGTACTCGGCAATGGCCTGCGCGACGATCATCGTGTGCAGGAGCGCCGGCGTGATCTTCCGCAGACGGCACTTGCCGTTGCCATTGCCGGCGAAGATCTCCATGTCGACGCAGTTGCCGGCCTCGCGATCCACCCATTGCGCCATGCGCCCGCTCAGCACGTGGCGCACCTTCACCTTCTTCTGCTCCTTGCCGACGAGGATCGTCCCGATCTGCGTGTCCATGGCCGCCCGGGTCGCGTCGTGGAAGCCATCTTGCCACGATCCGTCGTAGGAGTCGCGGTTCCTGCGGGCGCAGTTCGCCAGCACGGCTTCGAACTCGTCCGCGCCGAAGGTCTTCACCGGGATCTTCGCGAAACGGGCCAGGCCTCCGATGTCCATCAAATCGGCCCGGTTGGACGTGAGGATCAGGATCACGTTCTCGTGCAGGCCGCCGGCCGCCGAGTCGAGCGAGGCCATGAGCGTTTCGGTGGCCTGGAGCGACACGCCCGAGTCCAGGTACCCGGCGGTGGCGGAGCGATCCATCACCAGCGATGTGGCTTCTTCGATCACGAGCAGCACGATCTTGCCGTCTCTCGCCAGCGCGTTCACCGCGTCGAAGGTCCCCGTGATGCGCTCGCTGGTCTCTCCCACGAACTTGGAACGGAAGGCGTTGGCGTCGAGCGCGAACATCTCGAGATTCGGCGCGGCCCGAAACGCCTCGCCCGCCGCGGCCCGGATCGACTCGCTCTTGCCGAACCCGGGAGGCCCGTAGACCAGCAGGCGGCTCTCGCCGTCGCGGTTCCGCTTGGGATAACGCTCGGGATGGCGCGCGCGATCCACGGTCGCGCAGATCTTCCGGATGAGTCCCCGCTGATGGCGCCCGAAGACCTCGTCGGCCCCGACGTTGTAGGCGCAGGATCGCTTGTGGGAATCGAGAAACGAAAGCCGCCCGCCGTCGCGCACGCCGTACACGAACCGGTTGAGGTAGTAGACCGACTGGCCGACCTCCAGAGAGTCCGGCGGCAAGCTCCAGGCGACGTGCATCGTCACGTCGTTCGCACCGTGCTCGGTTCCCACGTCGACCGTGGTGTGGCCGTTGGCGCGGTTGATGTGCCTGACGATCCCGACGGCGCACTCCCACGGTGGCTCGTCGCACACGTCGAGAAGCTCGGTGTGGTCGACCGTGACGATGCCGATCATGCCGGGCCGTATCCTTCGGGCGAGGTCGGCCTCCGGCACGACCAGCTCGACCATTTCCCCGTTGTGCAGGACGGCCGAAGTGATGGCCTTGTCGCCGAGGCGTCGTCGCGGGTGGACGCCGACGAGCTGTGCTCGACGCGCGAGCCCGGCTTTCCTCCCAACGACTTCGCGTGTGAAGTTGTAGATCTTGGCGAAGAGTTCCTGATTCTGGCTGAGCAGCCGGCGTCCCGCCTCGTCGAGCTGCTTGGAGCCGAGGATCTGGCGGCTGTTCTTGCCGTGAGTCTCGGCGATCGCCGTCATCACCGCGGACATCTCGAAAAAGTCGCTCATGGCTATGCTCCTGTGGTCAATCGAACGGACCTGCGGGCAAGGAAGCCGTACGCCCACCCCCAGAAACCGACGATGCCGCCGAGATCGTCGACTCCGGACTCGGCGGCCGTCGCGCACGCGTCGGCGTCGAGGACCGCGGTGAGCGACGTGGGCGAACGAAAGCCGAGACGCCGGGCCGAGTCGATGTCGGTCTGCGAGAGGAAGAGGCCGCTGTCGAGGTCGGCGAAGGCCGCATGAAGATCGGAAGGCGCCGTCCCGTCGCTGGCAGCCGCCGCCGGCGTCGCGATCGCGGCAGTCGCGGCCGCCGCGGCGGTTTGGTGCCGAGCCAGCTTGCGGAGCCTTGCCAGAGAGTGCGTGTGAACCCAACCGAGAAGATCCAGGCTGCGGGCGTCCATCTCCTGCCTGGCGCGCACCCAGGTTTGCGGGCCGAAGACAACCTCTGCAACGGTCGCGTGTACGTCCACGGCCGGGCAGATCGCGCACACGCGCGCGCTGATCCGCCCGCCCTGCCGGCCGAGGTTGCCGGCCAGGAACCACGCCCGTTCCGCCCAGGCGTCACCGGCGCGGTCCGCATACGCCGCCTCGTCGCGGACGAGCTTCTCGAGAAGCTCGCGCGGCACACACACGCGCGGCCCGTGTTCGCCAGCCTCCGACGGCAGAAGCTCGCCGTGCGGCCGGTCGGCGACGTCGGCCCACGAGGCGTAGCTCGGCACGCGCACCGTGACCCATTCGCCTGGCTCCTCGTTCGCGCCCCTGATCTCGAACCCGTCGCCCCGCCGCGGCGCGAGTGCGCCCGGCACTGCCACCGGCTGCACCCTGAAGACCAGGCTCTTGGGGTCGAGCCCCTTTCTGCGCATGAACTTCGCGAGCGGCCCGCGGTCCAAGGTTTCGATATGCATCGGCGCGCCCGCCGCAACATCGGCCTTGTCCCAAGTCGGCGCGCACGACTTCTTGGCAAGGAGCATCAGGACAAGAGGGTGATCGTCGAAGTACTCGACGCCGACGGGCAGTTCGGCTCCTTCGAGAGCCGGGCCATCGCGCGCCACCGCGTAGCCCAGGTCGAGGAGGTGGTCGCGGCAGAGCACCTCGGGCTTGACGACGATCCGGGCCACCGGCCGGCTCAGGTCGGCGGTCGCTCGCTCGGCATCGCGGCCCGCCTGACCCGAGACCGTCCTCTCGTAGAAGATAACCTCGAGCGCGCAGGGCTTTCCGTCGAGATCGCGGAGCTGCGCCATCTACCGGACCTCCGGCGAACCGCCGGCCGTGCGCGGTGTCAGGCGGAACGTGCTGTAGTCCTTCAATTCGATGACCTTGGCGCCGTCGAGCTCGACGCTGCCGCCGTTGCCGTCGAACCCGAGAAGCGTCCAGCTCTCGTCCTCGTCGCTCTCGACCTCGAGGTCGTCGATGGGGCTTCCGACCTTGAAGAAGTGCAGCATCTGCTGGCGAAGCTTCGCGGCGTCGACGGTGTTGCTGGAGGCCCTGACCTTCTCCTTGCGCAGTTGTCCGTTGTGTTCGATCTGGATTTCGCACTCGCACGCATTGGCAAACATGGTTTTCTCCTCGTGAGGTGTCATGCATCCCAAACGGCCGCCGGATAGCGGTCGTGCTGAAGAAGCTCGATGAGGTGGCGGTCTTCGTCGGCCTCGGCGATGAGCGCTCTGGCTTTCGCGCGCATCTGCTTCTCGGACGATGCGCTGTGCCCAACGGCAACGGCCCTTTCGATAGAAAAGACGTCGCCCGGCTCGCGCATGAAGTGAAACCTGTCGTCGCTGCCGCCCGACACCGAGAGCAGGACCCACGCGATCCGGCGCACGCGTTCCGCAGCGACCGCCTCTGCCATGGGGCGAAAATCGCGCGGAAAAGGCGCCGCAGTCAGCAGCGCCGGGACGTTGCTCGTGTCCACCACCAGGCGGCCGGAGCGACCGAGCGAACCGACGAGCGCCGGCGTCGCCGCGCCGCCGCGCTCTCGCCGCAGGCGGGACGCGAGAAGACCGGTGTTCCACCTCTCCACCGCATCGACCGTTAGGCGGCGAACCAGGTTGCCCGTGTCGGGGTGGACGACGAACGGCGTCGATCCGCACGCGAGGTTGCGCGCCATGGCCTCCACTGGATCGCCGAGCTCCGACGACAGCCAGACCACGGCCGAGCCCGCTGGGCGCTGCTCGACGGACAGGAGCGCGGGGGCCAACCCCGTCTCCGCCAAGGCCTGTTCCAGGGTGGTTTGCATCGTCGTTCCTTCTTGTTCCTTTCTCTCAGACGCCGGCGCGGGCCGGATTTCCACGGCTAGGCACGCCTTTTCACGGATCGGGGTTTCTGGTGAGGACGAAGCCCGCGTCGACGGACGCATTGCGCGGCGCCGCGGCCGGGCCCAGGGGCGGCTCGAGCGGCACTTCGTGCTCCGTCTGAGCCAGCCAGTACCTAGCGGCGTCCGGATTGAGACAGTCGTTCGGGCTCGCCATCGTGGCAGGCTCGACGACGAGCAGCGAGTGGAGCTGGCGCGCCACCCAGACGAGGTCTCGCTGTGGGTGCCACTTTCTGTAGAGGCACGGGATGCCGAGGCCGACGTGGCCTGGCGAGGCCGCGTCGAGGATCGCCGAGAGCGGGCTCCGATGGGAGCCCGCCGCGCGCCCGCCGAACGGGTCGGCGCGGCGTGCGCCGGCAAAGCCGGATCCGTCCGTGGCCGGCGGGATAAAGTGCAGGTTCGACAGGAAGGGCACGAGCCCCGTTGGCAGGTTCGGGAAGCGCAGCCGCACCGTCGGCTCGCCCAAGGGGTAAGGAGCATCGCCAACGCCCGGCGAGATGTCCGCGACCACCTCGATGGCCTGCGCCACGACGGCATGGTCGTCGAGCCGGCACAGACCGGTGCGCACGCTGCCGAAGCGCATGCCAATCCCCAGCATCCGACCGCCGAACGCGGCCACGCCCATCTGGAAGCGCTCGTGCCCGACGGCCGTGGCGAAATCCGAAAGGTCACGCAGATCGTGATCCAGACGGGCCAGGCAGCGCTCCTCGACGGCGCCGGTCAGGTCGGGTTCGGACAGATTGCGCGAAAAGCCCGTGTCGTCGCTCATGCGTGCAGTCCCTCCGTCGATTGCGCGCTCTGGTAGCAGGCGGCGTTGCCCGTCAGAGGCGGCACGTCTTCGGGCCGGTACGTCAGGCGATAGCGGCGGCTGCGGCCGTCGCGCGTGACGGCGCCGAGGCCGATGCCCGCCGGCGCGTGCAGAGAGCGCAGCGTGCGGCACCTGATCGCCCGAGCCTCCGCGGGCAGCAGCTCGCGGCTGGCCGAGACCAGAATCGACCTGCCGTTGCACGTCGGGCAACGGCCGGTCACCGGGTACCGTTCGAAGCCGAGGTAGGGGCTCCGACAGGCGCAGTGACGCCGGACGATCGGGGCCTCCCAGGTGAGCATCAGGTCGTCCGGATCGACCTCGAGGGCGCGCGCGACGTCCTGCCAGACGCGGTCGATGGTCGCGCGGTTGTCGAGGCCGAGATCGCGGCAGGGCGCAGCCTTGCCTGCCGCGCCCCAAAGATCGCTCCGCAGCGGCTGCGTTCCGGTCCATTGCAGTCGATACGGCGCGCTGTCCATGGCGCGGTTCAAATAGGCCTGCACGGCGAGCGCACCGGCCACGATCCCGATGGGATACGCCGCCCCGTCGAGCGGGCGGGCCGGCTGGCCCGTCGTACAACTCTGCCGACGCCCCGCCTGCGACCAGGCGGCGTCGTCGTAGACATCGCCGAGCGCGGCGGTGTCGGGAGGGAAGACCTCGACGCAGTGGGTGGCCAATCCTCCCGCGCCGGTGCTTACCCGGCACTGCCACCGGGATCGGGCGCGGCTCGATACGAACTGTGCGTCGCCGAGCGAATCGACGCAGATGAAGACGTCGCGGTCGGCGAGCAGGCCCGGCGCGCTCTGGGCGGCCGCGAGCACCGGGTGCATCGCGGCGGAGACGCTCGCGCCGTACATCGCGTCGATCGCCGCGACCATCGCCTTCGCCTTCTGGCACCCGAGAAGCCACGGCGGGTAGCCCTTGCGAACCGCGCGCTCGTCGACGGTATCGAAATCCACGAGCGCGATGTCGCAATCGCCGCCGAGACCGCCGAGCATGGCCAGGCCCAGCGCGGTCGTCGTCCAGTACCCGACGTTGCCGAGCCCCACGACGGCGATGCGAGTGACGTTGTCGCTCATCGTGCCCTCCCGTTGCCTGGCCGGCGCGCCTCGGCGATGCCGGCGGCGCACTCCCGGCACAGGGGGCCGCAAACCAGCGCTCGCCAGCTCGGCGGCAGCCCGGTCGCGTCGACGATCACGGCCGCGCTCCCGAGCCTGCAGTGGCAGAAGGCACAGGAGCCGGTCGGTTCGGCGGCGACCGGCACTCGTTCGGCGCAAACCAACGTCCACGTCTGCTCGGCCGCGCCGCCGTTGCGCAACGAGAAGGCCTGTCCCGGACCAATCACGAACATGCCGGTCCTCCGGCGGCCGTCGACGGAAACGCGCGCGCCCGGCGCGACCTTGCACACGATCTCGACCTCGCCGTGCTCGCTCCAGCCGGGGATGACCGAGACCCCGTCGGCGATCGCGACGGCCTTGCCCTGCACGAGAGCGTGCGCGCACGCGCCGTCGCCTCTCGCCAGCCGGCCGACCGCCGCGCCATCGGGGACTCTCATCGCGCTCCTCCCGCGCCAGAGGCCACGCACGGGCACGTCGCATTGGCCAGCCTTCCCGGCGAATGCCGCAGGCCCTCGAACCCCGGCTCGGCGCTCGCGTGCAGCAGGTGAACCTCGGCGCCGCGTGCATCCACGGGCCGGCCCAGCCACGCGTTGCGCAGGTCCGCGGCGGCGAGACCGCCGACGATCGCCTGCGGGACGAGCGACGATGGCAAAGGTGCGTCCGCGCACGAGCGCCGCGTACCGCGCGGCCGGTGGGCAAGCTGCTCGACGCCGTGAAGCGACATGCAGGCGCTGTCTTCGGTCACGAGGCGTTCGAAGCCACCGAAGAAGCTGCTGCCCGAGGAAAGCAGGGTCGGCACCCGGCTTTTGCGCGCGAGCTCGACCAGTGTGCGCCGCGCGTCCCAGGAATCGACGGAGGAAAGGACGAGGTCGAAGGGCCCGTAGTCGGTGAAATGCCGAAGCGCGATCGGCTCGTCCAGAGCGACGATGTGAATCTGGGCGAGCGTCCCGCGACCGAGCCAGTCGCGCGTCGCTTCGGCCTTGGGGCGGCCGACGTCGTCGGGCAGGTATCCAACCTGCCGGCTGCGATTGCTTTCCTCGACGACGTCGTCGTCGGCACCGACCATGAGCGAATCCGGGTGCGAGAGGATCTCCTGCAGGATCGGATCCATTGCCATCGCGTTCAGAACCTGATGCGCGATCGCTCCTCCGAAGCCGCCAACGTAAATGCGGCGCGGTTTGATCTCGCCGCCGGGACCGGGCGGCGGGGGCGTGGGCAGGCGCGCGCTCCTCGGAGGCGGCGCGAGGCCCGGCTCGTTCTCACCGGCGCGATACGCGTTCAAGATGCTGCAGAGCGCGGCGAGCAACTCGCCCACGAGCACGGAGATCTCGGCGCACGGCCGCACCGGGCGGCCCACGCAGCCGGGGCGCACGCGGTCGAGATCGGTGCCAAAATCGATCCGGTCGTCCTTTTGGGCGAAGCCGAGGATGGGATGCTCGCTTTCGATCGAGATGCCCCGCATGGCCGGATCTCCGAGATCCACGACGAAGATCGACGGCATGGCGGCGATGCCCCGGTGAAGACTCCCGAGCTCCACGTCGACGTATGCCTGTGGGTTGTGGCGCATCGACGCATCCGCCAGAGCGAGGCCTGCGGCCATGTCCTGCGCCAGGACGAGCTGGTGCTCGAAGCCGATCGCGCTCGCGGCGAGCGAGAGCTGCTCCGCCACCGGACCCGCCGCCGCGATCACGAGCATCGTCTGCCGGATCGGCGCGAGTCGCCAACCGGCCTGGCACAGCATGCGACCGTAGATCTCATCCATTCGGTCGCACCCCGTCACAAATGCCGTCGGCGGCGCCGGTGGCGTTCGGATCGCGGCACTTGATCACGCCCCCGGCTCCGCCGTCCGACGACCAGTATGAATTCGGGCAGGTGCACGTGGTGCCGCCGCCGAAGGGATGCACGCACTCCTCGACCGAGGCGGCAATCCGGTCCCGGTCGACATCGCATCGCACCAGATCCACGTCCATCGCCAGACGAGCCGCGACCTCCGTATCGGGCAGAATCTCCACCTTCCAGTCGTCGAAGAGCGTCGCCACGTCCTCACCGAATGGCAGACGCCGGAACTCCATCACCTGCGCTTGGATCGCTTCGCGCTCGGCCTGCGCGTTGCAGATGAGGAACACCTGATAGGCCAAGCCCACGCGTCTCGTGCACGTCACGGTCGGAGCCTGCGCGATGCCTCGCGCCGGCGCCGGCAAGGCGCTCGATGGCGGGCTTCCGGAGCGCGGGCCCATGCTGATCACCAGGCGCGGATCGATCGCGTACTCGACCCTTTGCCTGGCGTCCCCGTTGTTTCCGACGCGCGGCAGATGCGGCGGCACTTCCCAGCACTCGACGACCTCGCGCTCGGCGCAATCCCGGAGAAGGTTCGCCATTCTTTCGCGGTCCTCGTCGTCGGTAGGCGAAGGTGTCGGTTTGCATCGTCCCGGGTGCCTGTGCATCTGACCGAGCACCGTCAGGTGCGGGTACGACGCGGAAACGCGCCGCCCCAGTGCGGAGAGATCCATGGGCTTCACGCGAAAACGCGCGAGCCCGCACTCGGCTTTCAGGAGGAAGGGGTGCGAAAGGTAGATCGCGCCGAACCGAGCACCCTTGGCGATCGTCCACTGGCCGTAGGCCGACCACGCGACCTCCACGCCGCCGCGCAAGCGATCCGCGGCATCGCAGCCCGCCTGCGCCGCCAGCATGAAGCTGTCCGAGACGAACAGCGCGGGCCCGTTGCCTGTTCCGTTGGCTTCGCCCAAGTCAGGCATGAAGCGCGCCCTCGTGTGCGGCCGTCGCGTCGATCGTGAAGACTCCCGCTTGCGTGCTGCCGCCGCCCGACACGCGCCGCATCGCCTCGTGCAGCGAAAGCACGTCGAGGTCTTCCGGGGGAATCAGGACTTCGCGGCTGTCGTGCCTGAAGAAGACGTCGACCGCTCCAGAACCGCGCAGGTTCGGACCGAGGAGGTCCCGCAGGGGAACACCAGCCTCGTCGATCGAGAAATGACGAGTCTGTCCGACGAGCGGGTTTCCACCCCGCGACAGCCTGACTTCGATGTCCTTCGTTTCGTTCATTGGCGCAACTCCCGTTTTCTTGGTTGTTCGAAGGCGTGTCTTCTCGCCGCTACCAACGCACCATCTCGATTTCCGGGTGAGCGGCGACGTGCCGCAAAGCCTCGGCCAGCGGGACTACGTGAAGGCCGACCACAGACGGGTCGCCCCGAAGGTCGTGGTAGACGCGGTTCTGATTGGACCTGCGCCAGCCGTACCGGAACACCCGCACGGCACCCCGTAGATGGCACTCGAGAACCACGTCCGCCATCGACGTGTGTTGCGCGAGCTGCCGGTTGCGCTGGATCGTGCTGCCAACGCAGAAAGTCATCTCGCGACTTGCGAAGGGGTGTAGCGAGAGATCGCTCGCGAGTCGCGCCAGGCTGGGTGCTTCGTTCGACCGCGACCCCGACGCACGCCCGTGCGTCCCAGGACAGGGGCTCAACCTGACGGTCAGGTTGGTGCTCGGCCCGAGCAGCATCGAGGACTCGGCCTCGACCGAGACGACCGCGGCGGGCCACAGCACGGCCCGACCTGGTGCGACCTCCATGAAGAACGGGCCACCGGTTTCCAGCGACACCTTAAGCCTGTCGGGCGGTGACGCCGAAACGGCGAACCCCTGAAGACTTCCCGCCCCTCGGATCGGTGCTCGACCAGCGGCGAGTTCGGCCCAGAACTTCTCGTCCTCCGCTCTGGCGACGTCGTCGCGCTCGTCCGCGAACTCGGAGCGGATCGTCGCGACGATCCGGTCGAACCACGGCTCCGGCAACAGAGCGACATCGGCGATGTCGTTGTTGCTGGCCACCCGGCCGAAGTCCCACGGCGGGCGCATCTCGACCAGAAGCTGGTGCCCGATAAGGATGAGCGGGCGATAGCGCCGAAGCCGCGCCACGAAGGCGGGCGTGAAGTCGGCGCAGCACAGCACGCGGCGGCGCAAATCGCCCAGGTGCTGACGCGCGGGCAACGCTTGGGCGCACAAAGGCGTCGGATCCCCACGAAGGCGGCCAGCGATTTCACGGACGACCTGCATCCAACGCACCAGGCCGTAGCCGGCCATCGCGTCGCCGGCCGCGATGGCGCACGCCCGCAGGACGACGTGCTGGCGGTAGTGCTCCAGCGACAGATCGTTCGCCGCCACCGCCGGCGAGAACAAGGGCATTCCTTCCAAATCCAGTGCTTCGATGAAATGCTCGAAGCGCGCGTAGAAAGACTCGTGAAACGACGGGGACAAGACGACGGCGTAGGCGTCGCCAAGCGACGACCCGCTTGCCGCGAGGTCGCCTCCGCCCGACCTCGGGGCCAAGCCGATGGCCCTGGGCAGGAATTCGCCGATGCGATCGCCGAGGTCGAAGGGATCCGTCATGCTTCGCCTTCTCCTCTTTCAAGACGCGCGCCGGTGGGGTTTTTGAAGATCGCCCTCGCGTTTTTTTGCCGCGAGCGAAGTCCCGGCCGACGCCCCGCACACGCCGCCGCGCCAGCGGGGCGCAAATCCGAGTTGCCGGTAGCCACCGCCAGGCCGGAGACGATGCGGGTCAGGTTGGCGAAGGCCATGTTCTTGCAGTGGTAGGCGCCAAGCCCACAGGGCTGCGGCAGCGCCTCGTGGATCTCGGTCACATTCTCTTCGTGGGAGCGGTCCATCCATGCCCGCACCAAGCTGCGCTGGTGCGGCGAAAGCAGGGCGATTCCAGTTTGCATGAGCGCCTGCAGCGTCTTCTTGCGCTCGACATCGTCGGGACGGATCTGGTCGTGTGCGAGCGCGTCCCACACGGCCGACAGCGGGTCCAGAGGCAACACGGGATGGCGCCTGTGCCGCCTCTTTTCGTCGATGAGCGCGTGCCGGTGGGTTCGACTGACGTACGACTTCGCCTCGCGCTCGTCGAGCGACAGAGCGTGGCCAGCGAGCTTGAGATAGACGCTGCCGACGTGTTTCCGAGGGATCCCCGCCGCGAAGATCAAATTCGCGATGGCCTTGTCGTCGATCTTGGCGGCAACTGTCGATGGGGCGGAGCCAGAGGGTTTCATACCCCTAACGACAGCACATGCGCGAGACGCTCTGGCGATTCGCCCACAAGTAACTTCTCGCCAAATCCGGAGCGTTGGGAGCAATCGGGCTTTTCGTCCAAAGATCTGCGGGACAGCCTCCGGAGCGATCTCGTCTCCTAGATCTGAGAATTGCACCAAGAATCGTCTTTGGAGGAAAACGCGCTTTTGGACCAAAAGCCTTCGCCGTCCGCACGCAGGGAGGACAAATGCTCTGGCCCGGCATGCGGTGCTCGCTATACTGAAGGCCTGGCGTTCGGAGGGAGCGATGCCGAAGCAACAGCGACCACTAGCCATACCGGAGCAAGCAGGAGCGACTGGGGAGCAAGCACGACCGAGGGTCTTCCAGTTCACCTACCCAGTGACCCCCCACTACATACGATACGTGGCCGGGCCCTCGCCAAGCGAGGAGGAGATTCTCTGGGATCGGCAACTGCACCTCATTCGCGACGCCAGCGCTTTCGTGGAGCTCTATGAAACGTTCATCGAATCGAGATGGACCCTGGGCGAAACCATCCTGAATCTACCCAAGGACATACCTCGCCCCACCGACGCCGCTGCTCAGGCCGTCACGGTCGAGGCCGCTGCAGTTGACGACGACGCCACGACGGAAGACCTCAAGTTGTCCGAGTCGGATCTCATCGTGATCACGACGCGTGTCCCCTTGGACGATGAAAGGGAGGCACGCAAACGGATCCACCGCACCTACACGCACCGAGAAGGCATTGTCTTTTCGACCGTTCGCCAGTGCTTCCTCAAGTGGTGCACCCGAGGACAGATCGTCTTGGCATGGCCCATCCAAGAACTGCGCCACAGCCTGGGGTTGCTCGAAGGCAATTTCCAGATAAGTCACAGGGCGGCAACGGCTCAAGACGGGAAGAACGTGGCCTTCCTGCTATTCGCTCCCCAGCCGATCGGTCGAGACGGGAATAGGCTGACTGGCCCCAAGCTGCTGGTGAGCTTCTCGCCAGCCGGGGTGGAGAACTGGCTCTGGGCCAGGGCGCTCAGGCGTCTGCACAGGGATCTCCTGTTGCAGATCCTCGGTTCCGACAAGTACTGGTGCGTGGTCGGCACGTGGGATCCCATGAAGATGCGGATACCTCGGCGGCCGTCGACGCTCGCCTTCGCAGACGGCGTCCGGCCCGATCTCCAGGTCGCATGGTCCAAGGCGCCGTACGAAAAAGGCGCCGTGTGGGAGCGTCTGTTGCCCTGGAACCAAATCCCAGGAGCGAACCTGGAGAACGGCGCCTGGCAAGTGGCGCCGTTGCCGTAGCACGGCGGCGAGCATCGACGAGCGCGGGTCATGCCGAGCTCGGCACACCCGCGCTTCCGGGATCAGGAAACCGGGACGGGCAGCTTCAGCATGAGCCCGCCGGTGACGGCAAACCCCATCCCCAGCACGGCTTGCACGCGCGCGAAGGGAAACAACGGCAAGGCCCATGGGCGCGCGGCCGCGCGGGCGTAGTTGCCCCAAAGGGTCGCCTGGCCGCCATAGCGAGGCTCCTTGCCCGTGACGTCGATGACGAACCCAGGATTGAGACCGAGCACGACGTTGTGGGAACGACCGCCCAGCACCAGCGCGGGCTGCCCCTCGAGGTAAAGCCGCCCCGGAACGAAACCCGCGGCCGCGCCGAAACCCCAGCGACCCGAGTACTGCGCCGCCGCCACCTCGCCGCCGAAGCGCAAGGACCCGTCGATGCCCACCTCGAACGTGGCCCCGGGCGAAAACAGGCTCACCGGTCGGCGCTCGCCGCCGATTTCGGCATGGGCCGGCGCGCTCGCCAGCGCGAGCACGACGCCTGCCACGGTGACTTGCGCGCCCATCGCGCAGAGGAAGCGGCCCTTCATGGAAGACCGGGGGTTGGTCTCGAAGTCTGTCATAGGAATGGACAACGAGGGAGTACCTCGCGACGGGCGACGAGAGATCGCGCAGAAGCGTCACCCCGGGGAAGACAGCTTGTGGCAGTACAGCGTGGCCAGTTCTTCCTCGAACACCGCTTGCCACTCGGTGGACCCGCGAGATTGCAGCTCCCGGCGCGCCTCTTCGACGGCTTCGCGCACGGCCTTCTGGTCGGCCGCCACCGATGGATCCGGATCGAGTCCCGAGCGAGGCAGGATCTCCTTGCCGAGTCGAGCCAGGCGCGCGATGGCGTCGCCCTGGCGCATTCTCACGTCGGAGACAAGCGCCCTTGCGATTCGCCTGGCCTTGGCCTGGTCCGGGCACGGCGCGTCGGGCACCCTTGCGGCGGAGCGCGCGTCGGGTTGCTCGCGCGGGGACCGCAGCCGCACCCAGCCTTTTGCCGCGACAATGAGTAGCACGAGCGCGACCGCGAAAGCACCTAGGGCGAAATACGCCTACAGCAAACCCCCCGCCTGGAAGCAGATGGAATCCTCGGGCGAGCGGGGGTCGTAGAAGATGGGGATGGCGTCGCCGACGCGAATGCCGCTCGCGATCTTCCGGGCGTGCTCTCGGGACGTGCGCTTGACGAACTGAGGTGGCGCACACCAGGCATCGTCGGCGGCGTACCTGGTTTCGCCCACCAGGTAGTCGTACTGAACGTAGACCGTGTAGGACAACCCCGCCGAACGCCTCGCCTCGACCGCGGTGATGCGCCCCTCGCCCGCTTGCCACGCATGATCGAGGGTGAGCAGGAAGCCGCCGAACGCGGCCGAAACCAGTCCGACCAGGAAGAACACCTTCACTTCGCGCACGGACGGTCCAGGCATTGACGCCGATGCTACAACGGTGGAAGCGAGCACGCAGTCCCGCGGTCTCTCGGCCGCGCTATGCGCGATCGATGTCCCGACGAAGAGGCAACGTAGTCAGAGCCTTCCGGCGGAAGACCGCCGCACTTCGCGAGATCCCTGGCCCGCAGAACTGCGTGATCGTTTCCATTCAAGACGGCCCTGAACGCTGCCCGGACCACACGGGTTCCCTTCCCTGGTCATCGGGGGCACGAGCTACTTCCAAGACGCCTTCTCAGCCGGCCTCCTGCATCCGGCCCCGCGCCCAGACGCTTGCGTCCGCGCCGCGGCGGCCGCGTTCGACGGCTTGCCGGCTGAAGGCGACCAGGTGGATCACGCGACCATCCTCCACAAGGGCTCCGCCCATGATCGATTCCCCCGTGAAACGAACGTCCTGACCGAGATCGGTGGACGGGAAGACCTGCGTGGGCGCGACCGCGACCTGCTCCAAGAAAGCACTGACCTGCAGCGGGTTGGCACGGGCATCGCCTGCGCCGGGATGCTCGATGGCATCGAGGGCGTAGCTCTTCACCAAGCGGGGCAAAAGGCGCGCAAGGCTGTCGGTCGCATCGAAGAGATCCATGCCCAAGACCTCGCCGTTGAGCTCGAACACCACCCCCACCTGGTCGCGCACCACGCGCACGCTGCGCACGTACTCGTCCAGGCGCGAGCGTTGCTGCTCGTAGATGTCCGAGAGCGCGCCGGTATCCGAGTCGCATACGAAGGTGCGCAGCGTGGTGTCCACGTCGGACCACACGCGGCCCTGGTTCGAGCGGCGCATGCCGGTCAAGGACATGCTGACGCTGACTTCGCTGGCGCTGTACGAGCGCGACAGCGGCGAGAGCACGCTTTCGCCCGAGCGCATCCCGGCCGAGCTGCGCCGCCAGCGGCCGTGCTCGACGCAGCTCACCGGGATCTTCACCTTGCGTTTGGCGCCCACCAGGATGCTGATGTTGAGCACACGGTTCTGCTTGGCCCCGATCAAGTCCTCGCCGTCTAGCAGAAGCACCTTCGCATCGCCACGGTTGTCCAAGAGCAGCTCGGGCACACTGCCGCCCTCGGAGATCTCGGTCACGACCACGGTGCCGCGCTCCAGCGCCTCGGCCAGCGTGAGGTAGTCGCGTGCCCGTAGTCCCGGCGCGAGCAGCGGATACACCCGGAGGTTGACGAATCCACTCGCCGGCCCCAGGCCAAGTCCCCGCAACGTCTCGGCGATCGCTTGCATGGCTGCCTCCTTCCTCGTATGGGACGCGCACCCGTGGGCAAATCTGACCCGCGCGACCGGCCCGGTCCAGCGCTTTGTTGCCCCAACGGTGTTGGTGTGGTGCCAGGTCACGCCTGCCTGGTACTTCCCGTAGGCGCGGTAGTAGATCTCGTCGGTACCGTCGAGCTGCCGGAAGACGCTGCTCCTGTCCGCGCTGGGGCTCGCGGCGAGACGACCGGCTCTCTTCCCGCAGCTACTGTCCGGGATGCCGGTGACCAGGGCCATGCTACCCGCCGGGGGCCACGCGGCCGGTTGCGTGGCCACGCCAGCGCGCGGTAGCGTCCTGCCATGTCGCAACCCGAGCGCTGGTCGGTATCCTGGCAAGGCGGAGACGGCCGGCTTGTCGCACGCGAGCCCGCCGGACCCGAGGTCGAGGCCGCCGCTTCCGACTTGCTGGCCTGGTACAACGAGGAGCACAACCGGGCGATGATGGCTAGCCAGGAGAGGATGAACCTGGGTGACGTCCGCGAGCAGTTCGACGGCGCGCAGGAAGACAGGCGCAGCTTCCTGCTCTACGCGGACGGGCATCTGCTGGGCGACGCGGATCTGCGCCACATCGACGCAGCCACGCGCACGGCGGAGTTCGCCATCATGATCGGCGAGCGCAAGGTCCAGGGCCGCGGTTACGGCACGCGCTTCGCGCTCATGCTGCACGCCCTCGCGTTCGAGGCCCTCGGCCTCGAACGCATCTACGTGACCATCATCCCCGCCAATCGCGGCTCCCTGCGACTCTTCGAGAAGCTCGGCTACCGGGCCGACGACAGCCCCGCCGCCCGCTCGTACGTCGACGAGCAGGACGATGTCACCATGTCCTTCGGCCGCGACGAGTTCCGCAAGCTACATGGCGAGACGGTCCGCCAGCTCGCCATCGGGTGCATCCCGGCCGACGATCCCGCTCGGGATGCGCCCGCCGCGAAACCGTAGTGGGCATTCGCCGAACGCAACTACGGTCCAGCGGACTGATGAAGGGCCTGGACCTCGTCGGCGGACAGCGCGCGCCGGTAGACGCGGAAGTCGTCCAGGGATCCGTAGAAGAACGGGTCGCTGCCGGACGAGCCGCTGAACTGCGAGCGGCCGAGCCAGTTGTTGGTAGTCGTCGCCAGGTCCGAGAGGTGCAAAGTCATGGCTTTGTTCGTCGCCGCGACCGCGCCGTCGATGTACATGGTTCCGGTGTAGGGCGACCCGGCCGGAAGGACCACGGCGATGTGATGCCACACGTTTGCGGTCAACATGGAGGTGCCCTCCAGGCGCTGTTCGGCAGCCGCCGTGTTCCCCGATTTGCTGATGCCGAAGCGCACCGGCGTGTTGGGGGCATTGTTGGCGCGCGCTGTCATGTAGAAGAACGGCGCCGTCGCGTAGGTGCCGGAGCCAAAATCGAAGATGCGCTCCCAGTCTTGAGCGGAGCTGACAGCCGCGAGCTTGACCCAGAGCGCGACCGTGATGGCATCGGGAGCGAGGGTTTTCAAAGCGGGGACCGTCACGTAGCCGCCAGCGTAGCCGGGACTGTACATCGAGGGGGCGAGGCTCAACGCATGCGTGCCCACCCGACTGTCGGTCGAGAAGGTCGCGCTGCCACTCATCCCGTACGTCGCCACCGTGCCGTCGCGGCTGGCGCCGCCGGACGCCGACGAATCCGCCGCCTTCGTGCCACTGCTCTCGTCGAACTTGTACCAGAGGACCAGGTCGGGATCTATCCCGGTGCCACCGGCGCCACCCGCCCCACCGGTTCTGCCGCCCCCCCCGGCTCCGCCACCACCGCCGCCCCCCCTACCGCCGGTGCCGACCCCGCCTACGCCGCCGGTCCCGCCGCCGTCGATGCCAGTGCCGCCGGCTCCGCCTCCGCCGTCCTCGCCCACGCCGCCCGTTCCTGCCCCGCCATCGTCCTCTGCGCCCCCGGCCCCCCCTCCGCCGTCGCCGGCCGCGCCCCCCGCGCCACCGAAGCCGGGCGTGTCCGTGTCGCTGGCGGCATCGTCCTGGGTGGGAAGGTCACGCAGATCCGCGAGCCGGTCCGGCGTGGCCACGTCGTACACCGTGTCCGGCTCGGGACGGTCCATGGCAAGGTCGGGGGCGCCGACGGTATCCGCAACGGGCACGTCGGGCAGATCCACCGCCCCATCCGCGCCCCCCTGGCCCCCGCCTTCGTCCGTATCCTCCTTGCCGTCCGCGATCACGTCGGATTGGACGCCGTCCGCGCGCGGCGCATCCGGACCGGGCGCCGTGGAGATGCGCAGCTTGCCAACGTCCACGGAACAGGCCGCTCCCAGCAAGACGGCTAGACAAAGGCAAAGCGCCGGGGGCCGTATCGACCCACCGGTCACGGTTCCGCTCGGACGCGATTTCGTCTCCATTCTCCGAAAGGCCATCCTTGCCCGCGAGGCCGCCCTCCCACGGCGACCGGACTCGCGGCACAGGGTTGAAAGATTACCACAGGCAGCCCAGACACAGGCCCCTCCGAAGCGCCGGGTAGAGAAGTGCTCCGGCTCACCCGCAGCCGAAATCGGCCAGCTTCTCGACGTAGGCCATGGAGCCATCGCGGACCCAGCCATCCAGCTGGGCGACGTCTTTCAATTGCTGGCCACGTTCCCGCGGCACTGCCAAGAACCTCGACTTCACGTCGGACAGCGCCGTCATGTCGCCCCACAGCTTCTCGAACTGCGCCACCGGGAAGACGTCCTCCTGGGCATTGCCCCAACGGCGTTTCACCTCCTTGAGCGTCAGATACGTCGGCAGGCGCGCGGCCAGCGCACGCACGCCGCTGCGCACGCGCGCCTCGTTGCCGAGAGAAGCGCGCGTGACGCCGAAGAGAGCGAGCAGAGGATCGATGGTGATCCAGGTGGTCAGGGTGTTGTAGTAGCCGAGCTTGGCCTCGTCTTCCTCGCGCGGCAAGGCCAGGCCCTCCACGAGCCGCGTCGCCCCGTTGACCCGCGCCAGGCCACCGCCGCGATCGTCGATTCTGCGTTGCGTGACCTCGACTGTGAGGGTGGCCCCGGAGGCGACGTGCTGGCCGAGCATCGCGGGATCGACATTGGCGCCGAGCGTGTCGATGTTGTGCAGGAGAATGTAGCGAAGCTCCGGGTGCTCCTCGAGCAGCGCGCGCAGGGTTCCGTTGAGGAGCAGATTCGCGACTTCGTACCAATGCCCCACGGGATGCAGGCATTGCAGCGGCACATTGTCGCGGTAGTCGCTGGCCTCGCCGGTGGCGCTGACCCAGCCGAGCAGGGCCGCCCGCACGCTATCGCGCACCTTCTGCTTGCGCTCCTCCAGCCGCTGCTCCGTCATCTCTTCCCAGAGGAAGCGCAAATCGCGCGCCATGGGCACCAGGCGCAGCCCGATGGAGCGACCGGGCGACAGCCGGATAGGCCCCTCGTAGCCATGGTTCTTGGCTCGCGCCAGCGCCTGCTCGATGGGCGTGTGGGTCAGGTAGCTGGTGGTGATCACGTGGGGCGGGAACCGGCCCGCCGTCTTGCCCGCGTGCCGCGATTTCGCCAGGTGGACCTCGAGAAACGAGCGGAAACGGCCCTGCATCTTGGCGAACGGGTAGAGCGCCTTGGTGGTGCCCGCGCCCGACGTCCAACGGCTGCCGCTGCCTGCGGCCAGCGTGACCACCAGCGCCTGTCCCTCTTTCATGGCGGCCAGCCCGCGCGCGCGGGCGGAGGCGTCGATGGTTTCCGCGAAGATCACATCCCCTTCCCCAACGTCTTCGATCGAGGTGTCCGCGGGAAGTCGGTTCTTGGCGAGGCCGATGCGGCCCGCCTTGAGATCGGCGCGTATCCGTTCGTGCGCTTCCGGGTCGAAGCCGCAGCGTTCGAGCAGCGCATCCAGCGAATCCGTGTCCTTGCCGTCTTGGGTGGCGGGCAGAAGGCGGCCTATCAACCGGCGGCCGAGGTCGAGCGAGGCGCGCCCAGACAGGTGCCGCCGGGCGAAGCCGTCGATCTCGCGCCGGCGGGTCGCGGAGAAGGTGCGCGATCCCTCGCGTAGCCAGTGCGGCAAGAGCAGGAGGTAGTAGCCGGGCGACAAGATGGCCTCCTCGCCCATGCGCAGCTCCGCCTGCGTGCCGACCCGGTTGACGGAGAAGCGATAGACCACGGGATCCATGGCGAAGGGAATGCTGGCCGCCAGCTCGTCCTTGCGACGCCGCATGATGGCCAGCAGTCGCTTCTCGGCCTGCGCTCTGACGGCCGGATCGAAGATGAACCCCATGCCGCCGCCCGACATGCCGCCCAGCATCCAGAATCCCCAGAAACCCGCGCCGAAGGTTTGCCGGGCGTCGACGAGCAGTTGCTCCGTGTAGTAGTTCGACACCCAGGGGATGATGGTGGCCAGGGGACCTTCAAACATCTCCGTGGTCAGCCTGCCCAAACGGCGCATGTCCCCGGCGCGCAGCGCGGCGACGACTTGGTCGAAGGCGGCCACCAGGCCTTGCCGCGCCCGCCACTCGGTCTCGCCGCCCAGAAGGTACTTCTCGGTCACCATCTCGAGGATGGGTCCGACGTTGGCGGACATGCCCCCGTGGACGACGACCAGCGACTCCTCCATGCTCCGTTCCGCGACTGCCCCGATGGCTTCTCGATCCAGCAGCGTGTGGCTCGGCAGCAAACGTCCGCGACTTTGGCCCCACTCGACGTCCCCTTCACGAGCGGCCTCGCCTTGGATCAGCTTGATGCCCGGCCAGATGCCGCCGCTGTCCTGCCAGCCACCGCCCGAGCCGGCCAGCCATTCGCCCAGGATGGCCCGGCCCGCGACCACGCGCCTCTCGCCTTCCGCGAGCGGGCCGGTCAGGGACCGAGTCTGGCCCGTGGCGCGCATGCAAATCGTGATCAGGCTCGCCAAGAGATTCGTGGAAACCGCCAGACGGCTGCCCTTGGGAATGCCGTTGACCTCGCTCACCAACTCGATGCCGCGCTCGGGACCGGCCATCTGTCGCATGAGGAGCGCAATGGGCTGGTGCGAGCCCTCGAGCGCCGCGGGCACGATGCCGGCCGCGATGATCGCGGCCTTGAGCAAGCCCAGGTAGTCGCGGCCGTAGTCGAAGACCTCCGCCACCTCGGTCAGCGTCGCGCTGCTGTCCAGGTCGACGCTGACCAGGCGCAGGACGGGCTCGTCGATGATGCGCAAATAGCAGGTGATCGGCGGCGCGGTGGCGTCGTCCCGCTCGACGACCGCCAGATCGACCGACACGTTCAGCACCCGCGCGCCCTCCGGGTAGTCCATGCCCAGGAAGAAGATGTCGCTCCAGCCGGAGTGCGACAGATCCATGCGCACGGGCGTCTTCTCGACCAGGACGGGGAAAAGGCCCTCGCCCGAAACCCGCAGGAGCTCGGGTCGGATGCGCAGCGGATGGTCGAGCGCGTGCCCCATGCGAAACATCCAGCGGTTGCCGCGCAAGGAGCGCACCGAGTGCTGCACCTGCGTGGCCAAGAGCTGGAACGCCTGACCGTAGTAGGCGGCGGACAGCGCGCTCGCCAGAGGATCGGTCAGGCCGCCCTGGCGAGCCGCTTCCAGGAAGACATCCACGGCCGCGGCATAGTGGCGCCGCAGGAGCAGCTCCTGCCCATTGCGCGGAATCGTGCCGATGCGCGGCAGCTCGCGGCGCAACGGCAGCAGGTAGCGGTAGATGGCGTGCGCCCGAAAAAGAGCGCGCACGCGCTGGTACATGTTGCAGTCGCTCCGGCTCGCGAACTCGTGCAGGGCGATGGCGCCCCGGCATAGCTCGGAAAACGAAGCGCGCGCCGCAAAACGGTCGAGGCGACCGATGTTTGCCTCGGGCTCGGCCCCGACACCGAGAAGCTCGCTTGCGTCCATCGTGGCGTCAACCCCGGCAGCCGCTCGCGTGCGCGACTTCCTCAAGCAGGATTTCGAGGACTTCCTCTCGCCTGGGTCCGTGCAAGGCCAACGCGACCTGAGCACGCAAGAGCCCGAAGGGGCCTTCGAGGTCCAAGCGCAGGCCGCTTACTTCGCGCGCCAGGTACTTCTCCCGCTGCGCGAGGATGGCCAGGCCCTCGGTCAGGCCCAGGCGGTCTCGGCCCGCAAGCATCTGCTTCCGCTCCCGCAGGAGGGCGAAGATGCGCGGCGTGAGCACGTGCGTTCCGAAGAGCGCGAGGTAGGTGCCCTGCCGCAGGCCCGGGACCATGCACAGCTCTTCGGCGACCGTCGGGGTCGGCTTCTCGATGACGGTCGAGACCGTGTAGAGATCCGTGGTGTTGCCGACACGCAGGCCGCCCACGACGCCGAAGTAGGGGAGCTGGCTTTCGGGCGTGGCGCGCACCGCGGAAACCGAGCACTCTTCCTGGGCCGCGATCGTGACAAGCTGCCTCGTGCAGGAGTCGGCGGTCTGGCTCACGAAGACGTGATCGCAGACCTGCAAGATGAACGGCTCGGCCGCCACCCAAGACTCGGCGCACAGGATGGCATCTCCGAACCCCTCGGGCCGCGGCTGCTCGATGCGCGCCAGCGCGTCTCCGAACTGAGCCCGCAGCACCTCGAAGAAGGGCTCGGTTCCGGGAGCCATGACCAGCGCGACGCTGCGAATGCCGGCCCCGAGCAGCTCGTCGATCTGCAGGGCGGCGACGTGTCGTGTGACCCCCTCGCCGGTCGTGATGTGCTGAAGCGGCAGATCCCGGTGTACGGGACCGGCCATGGGAATGACTGCCTTGTGGATCTTCAAGGGGCGCCTCCGCTGGCGAGACTACTAGGAAAGGGCTCGGCCGGGCAGCGGGTTGAGGACGTGCGGGAAATTCCCGGCAAGGCAGCTATGGACTTTGATCGCGGCTGCTCTAGGCTAGCCCAGACAGGGATTGCGCCATGAGCACCAAGTCGGAGCCCGCGGGCCACGCCGCCGCCATTGCCGTCGCCGGCGGGTTGCCGGTCAAGGTCGGCCATCTGGTGCGGAACAGCAAACCGGGGGCGCTGCTCGTGGATTTCCCGGGGAACGCCGCCGGCCCGGTACCCGCGCGCTCCGTGGCGGCGCTCGACGAGGCGGCCCTGCGCGACGCGGTCGCAAGCCGGCAGGAGGTGGTGCTGCTGTTCGAGAACCAGGATCCCCGCCTGCCCATTGTCGTCGGGTTGCTGGCGCGCGAGCCGGGCGCCGCCCTGCTCGGCTCGCTCCTGCAGACCCCGGCCGCCACTCCGGCGCCGGCCAAGCGGACCGAGGCGCGCGTCGACGGCAAACGCGTGGTCATCGAGGGCGAGCAGGAAGTCACGCTCCGCTGCGGAGACGCCACCATCACGCTTCGCCGCGACGGCAAGCTCATCCTGCGCGGGGCCTACATCGAAACCACCGCCAAGGGGCTCAACCGCATCCGCGGCGGCAGCGTGAAGATCAACTGACCAGGCATCTCCCGTGACTCGACCAATTCTGTGGGACATCTACGAGGAGCACCTGAGCGAGGCGGCGTGGCTCTGGGGGGAATGGGAAGAGTCCCTGGACTCCGCCCTCTACGCCGTCGGCGATGTCGCGGTCGGCCCCGAGGAGCGCCTGCTCGCCCATCTCGACGGTCTGGTCTTGGGAGGCAAGGAGGTGGCGCGGAAACTGCTGTTCCCGGCGCTCGCCGGCGAGGATCTCGGCGGGGTGGCTGCCGCGGCCTGGGCCCTCGTGCAGGCCGAAGACGCCGATCACCAGGACGCCGTCGTCGAGGCGCTGGCCGCGGCCGCGCCCCCGGTGCAGGCCGTCATCGGCCGCGCCCTGTGGCTTGCCCCCAAAGCGGACATCAGCCGGCTCTTGCCGCTGTGGAGCGACGGCTCGCCCACCGTGCGCGCCATGATTCTGGATTTGTTCTCGCCGCGCGAGCCCCTGTGGGTACGCGAGCGCCTCGATCCTGCCTTCCGCAGCGGGCACCCCGCGCTGATCGCCGCCGCCCTGCGCGCCGTGCGCCGAACGCGCGACCGCGAGTTCGGCGAGCACGTGCGCTTCGCCCTGCAGTACCAACAACCCGAGATCCTGCGCGAGTCGCTCACCACCGGGCTGACCCTGGGGATGAAGGAAACCTGGGCCGCCTGCCGAGCCGCGGCCGCCGCGCCGGGCGACGACTGCCGCCTCGCGCTCGCCCTGCTCGGCATCAGCCCGGACATCAAAGACCGCGATCTCGTGCGCGGACGCGCGGCGGATGCCACGGTCGCCCGGCATGCGCTGTGGGCGCTCGGCTTCTGCGCCGACATCAAGGCGGTGGACTTCCTCGTCTCGGCGATGGCCAATCCCGAGCACGCCAGGGTGGCCGGCGAGTCGTTCACCGCCATCACGGGCGTGCCCCTCGTGGGGAAGCTGACCAAGCCGGGCGAAACCGTGGGGCCCGACGTGGAAGAAGTCGAAGACGACGATCCGCCGCCGGTGGTTCGCTCCGAGGACTATCTGCCCGAGCCGCAAGCCGAGGCCGTCGCGAAGCTCTGGGACAAAGAGCGCTCCCGCTACCATCCGGTGGTCCGCTACGTCAACGGCCTGCCACGCAACACCGAGGCCTTGCGGCCGTCCCTGACCAGCGCACCGACCTGGCGCCGGGAGATCCTGTCGACCGAGCTGGCCCTGGCCCTGGTCAATCCCCCCCAAGTCGAGCTGCGGGATTGGGCGAAAAACCAGCTCAAGCAGCTCGCGCAGATCGCCAAGCCGGTCACCGACCCGCGCAAGCTCTTGGCCATGCACGCGCAGACGCTGAAGGCGTAGTGGTAGAGTCCCGCGGGAGACGATGGGCCATCCACACGTAGACAACCGGACGCCTTTCGCGCTCGAGACGCTCTTTCTCGCGGACGAAGAGATCCGGCCCCTGGCCGTGCCCGTCGTAAAAGCCACGCTGGCCATCACGGAGGATGGCCGCTGCATGCTCGCCGACGAGCAAGTCCCACTCAACCTGGCCGGCGAGACGTGGGGCGAAGATCCCGAGAAATCGTCCTACAAGTACGAGCCCGAGGTGGCTTTCACCAAACCGGCCACGGACGTCGTGCTGATCGGCCACGCCTACGCCACCCGCCGCGACACCAAGGAGATGATGGTCGGCCTGCGCGTGGGGCCGGTGAGCAAGGAGGTGCTCGTGTGCGGGGATCGCATGTGGTTCAAGGCGCTCGGCTCGGTGGCCATGAGCGGCGCCGTGCACTTCGAGAAGATCCCGCTCGTCTACGAGCGCGCCTTCGGCGGCTGGGACCGCGACCACCAGGATCCGCGCAAGCACAGCTACGAGGCGCGCAATCCGGTGGGCACGGGCTATCGCGGGGCCGGCGGCTTCGTCGAGGGGCTGCGCCCGCCGAACCTGGAGGATCCGCGGGCGCGTATCAAGAGCCTGGGCGACAGACCGCCACCGGCCGGGTTCGGGTTCATCTCGCCGCACTGGCAGCCGCGCGCGGCCCTGGCCGGCACCTACGACGAGGAATGGCAGAAGACTCGCTCGCCCCTTCTGCCGAGGAACTTCAACCGCAAACACCTCAACGCTGCCTCTCCGGGCTTGATCGCGCCCGGCTATCTGCGCGGCGACGAGCCGGTGGTGGCCCTGGGGGTCACGCCCCAGGGACGACTGAGCTTCTCGCTGCCCGGCATCGGGCCGCCGGTCGTGCAGATTCGACTTGCCGATGGGCCGCCGCAGGCGCCGCCCATGGCCTTGGACACCGTCATCGTCGAACCGGACGAGCGCCGCGTCTTGCTTTTGTGGCGAGGCAACCTGCCGCTGCGCACGGGACCGCACGACGTCAAGGAAATCGTCGCCGAGGCATGAGCGCAAGGAGGACAACGGCGCGATGAAGACCCCGCAACCCTCCCCTGCACGACCGTTGCCACAAGAAGTGCTGCGTCGCCTGGTCGGCACCGAAGCAAGGTCGGCCGCCGAGGCGCTGCAAGGCGTGGCCGTCGAACCGACCGAGATCGAGGACTTCCGACCGCTCGGCGACTCCCTGGAGTGGCGCCTTGCGGATGCCTTCTGGGATGGCGCCGGCGCCATCCCCTTCGTGCGCAACGACGTGCCCTATCTCGTGAACAACAACGGCAGGCTCTCGGCGAACGCGGCGGCGCTGGTGTGGGCGGCCCTCCACGAGGCGCGCGCCACGTTGCCGGAGCGGATCGTGATGCTCGAGCTCGGGGCCGGCGTCGGGCTTTTCGCGCGCTACTTCCTCGACGTCTTCGCGGCCGAGTGCCGGAAGGAGAACAGCGACCTCTACGAACGTTTGACCTTCGTCGTGACCGACCGGTTCGAGAAAACCGTCAGGGGCTGGCAGCGCGACGGGATCTTCGCCGGCCACGAAGCCCACGTGGCCTTGTGTGTCTGCGACGCCAGCTCGCCCGGCAAGCTGGCCCTGCCGGGCGGAGCGCCGCCGCCGCCGCTGCCCGCGCCCGTGGTCGTGTTCTGCAACTACCTGCTCGACGTGCTGCCCGCGAGCATCGCGCGGCGTACGGACGCAGGCTTGGAACAGCTTTGCGTCCGCACCCACCTGGCGGGTGGGGCATCGACGCTGGCCGGAGCCGGGCTCGGCTCGCTCGACGAGGCCCGCGCCCTGGCGGCCTCGGGACGATTCGAGGATCTGGTTCGTCTGCTGCCGCTTCTGCCGAGCATCGAGCTGGAGACTGCGTTCCGACCATGGACGCCCAGCACGGCGGCCGAGACCGAGCTTGCCGCTGCCGTCTCGGCAAGCGACCGCGCGATCGTCAACAGCGGGGCCCTGGCTTGCCTCGAGCGGATCCTGGCCGGCCTTGCCCCATGCGGGCTCGTCTTGATCAACGACTACGGTCCGGTGCGCCCCGAAGACGTCGGCTCTCACCTCGGCGTGCAGCGCTTCGGCGGCAGCGTGGCCTTGGGCGTGAATTTCCCCTTGCTGGAGAGCGCGCTCGCCCGGCGCGGGTTCGCGACCGCGGCGCCCGCGGGCGACGATCAGCGGCGCGTGCACACCCGTCTCGTGGCGCGCCGGATCGGTCCGCGCAGCCTGGAGATCCTGCACCAGCGGTTCGGCCTCGAAACCGATCGCCAGCTCGATGCCCCGCAGGAAGAGGCGCGTGCCCACCTCGCGGCCGGACGCCGGAACGAAGCGCTCGCGGCCTACCACCGCATGGTCGAGCGAAACCCGGGCGACTGGCAGATGCTGGGCGAGGCCGCCGAGTACGTCGGTCTGCAGCTCGGCGATCACGCCGCGGGCCTGGATTTGGCGACAAGCGCCCTCGAGCGCAACCCCTGGTCGAGCGCCTGGCTGTGGAACGTGCTCGGCGACTGCCTGTTCTACCGGCAGCGCCTCGACGACGCGCACGCGGCTTTCTTGCAGGCCCAGCGCATCGATCCCGACGATCCCCGGACCAACCTGAACCTGGCCTACACGCTGTCGGCGCGCGGGGATCAGACCGCCGCCCTCGGCGCCATCGCGCGCGGCCTGGCCCATGACTCTCGCGGTCACTATCGGCCGCGCCTGCTGGAGAAGCAGGCGCAGGTGCTGGCCCTCCTCTCCGAGCGCGCCGCCGCCGAGCAGAACCGTCTGGTCCGCCGGGCCGAGCGCTTTCGATTGTGATGGGAACCCTGGGAGGGTTCCCAAACCCTCCCGCGATGCTTCGCTGCCGGCAAAGCCGCCAGGCTCCGCACGCGGCGGAACGCCGCGGCAGTTGCCATCGTCGCCTTTTCGGCTAGCATCCCTCCATGCCCGTGACGGTGGGAGTGAACTTCATGAGCGTCGTGCACGCCGGCAGCAACGGCGTCTCGATCGCCTTCCCCGACGTGTGCAAGACGCCGGCCCCGCCCGCCCCCTTCGTGCCCATCCCCTACCCCAACATCGCCAAGTCGAGCGACACCGCGCAGGGCGCGAAGAAGGTGACCTGCGACGGCAATCCGCCGTGCGTGAAGGACTCGAACTTCAGCATGAGCACCGGCGACGAGGCCGGCAGCCTGCTCGGCATGGTGTCGTCCAAGATCAAGGGCAAGGCCGAGTTCGTGAACTTCTCCTTCGACGTGCAGTTCGAAGGCAAGGGTGTCGCACGCGCCATGGATCTGATGCTCCACAACGACAAGAACACCCCGCCCATGCCGGTGATCCAGGGGCCGGTGATCGCGATTGGGGGGCCCCCTCCCGAAGTCGTCTGTGCGATCTGCAGCAAGAAACTGTGAGACGGCTATCCTCCGATGTTGGCGGTGACGGGAATTGGAATGGTGTCGGCGCTCGGGTTGGACGCTGTCACGAGTTGCGCAGCTGCACGGGCCGGTGTTTCTCGCATTGTGGAAACCGACGATCTCTTCGTCGACGACCTTCGCGGAGCAGAGGTCGAACCCGTGCGGGTCCACCGTGTCCCACGCATCTCGGGGGGACTGTTTGGGTTCTCGCGGCTCCTGCGGCTCGGACTCGCCGGCATGGAGGATCTTCTCCGTTCCGCTCCGGAAACCCTCGCTGGGCGAACTGGCCTCGTGCTGATCGTCAACGACGGCATCTACCAGGACGCCTGGTCGCGAAAAGAGCGGCGAAAGGCGGCAGAGACGACCGCAGAGACGACGCCAGAGGTGTCTGAGGTAGCGCAGACGGACGGCGGTACTGGAGAGAGCGGCAGACGCGCGGAGCATGATCGTATCGTCAACCAGCTGCTCGCCACCCTGGTCACACGTCTGGGCATCGTTGTTGATACCAAGCTTCGCATCACCCTCGCCGCCAGCTCGGTTGGGCTTGTCTCGGCACTACGACAGGCGGATGCGTGGCTGACACGACGGGAGTGTGATCGGTGCATCGTAGGGGGAATCGATTCCCTCGTCGATCCGGCAGTGTTGGCCGCAATCGAGGGGCTCGGCCTGCTGAAGACGCCGAACCGCGCGGCCGGCATGCTCCCGGGCGAAGCGGCCTGCTTCCTCGCCTGCCAACGACCACAGGATGTGCAATCGCGCCGCGAGCCAGCGGCCGCCTTCGTCGAGGCACAGGCCTCGGCGAGCGAAGCCGCGCATCCTCTCCTCGATCTGTCAAGACCCGACGGCGGCGGACTGCTCGCCGCGATCCGCGAAGCGGCCAGGCAACTGCCCGATCAGGGCGCCTCGACCGGGCTCGCTGTCGCCAATCTGAATGGCGATCCCTATCGTGCCGCTAGCTGGGGTCGGTGCGTGATGCCCGACAACTCGCCACTACGCTTGGGAGCGTTGCCGTTTTGGATCCCACCGCTCCACTTTGGTGACATTGGCGCCGCAGCGGGCCCGGTGTCGCTGGCCATGCTGGTGCGGGGCTGGGCGCGGGGCTGGGCGCCGCGACCCAGCGCCATCGTATGTCTCATGGACGATGCGGGTGCGCGCGGCGCAATCTGTGTCCGCGCACCGGAGGATGTAGCGGCATGAGCGACGTGGACCATCCCGAAGTCGTCCTGAACGGCGAAAGGAACCTCATCACCAACCGGCAAGGAGGCTACCGTGGCAAGGTGGGAGCGCAGGGGTACGTCGGTGCCAACAACCAGGTTCACCATGTACTTCCGTGCGGGGCATCGACGAAGTCGAAGAACGAGTTCCTCGAAGGCCAGCCCGATCCGGGAACTGCGGAGAGGCTCCTCGAACAAACCACCCACTGGGATGTCAATGACAAACCCAATCTCATCGGTTTGCCGACCCGCGTGGTCTACGCGGTGAAGTTCGGCACGCCGTTCGGCATTGCGCCGCCGACCCCGCTCGCCATCAATCCGGCCGTGGCGTGCAACCTGCCCATCCATCTGTGGAACCACGCCGAGTACAGCAAGGTGGCGAAGAAGCTCGCGGACAAGGTGTGGGCGAAAGCCAATCTCAAGATCGAAACGCACAAAGACGGCAAAGCAACGCTCTCCGCAAGCGACGTGAAGGGGTGGTTGCAGGCCATCTCGGATCAGCTTCGGGCATGCGTCGCGGCGCCGACTCGGAAGCGAACCAAAGAGGCATGGCGATCCGGCAACCGGGAGGTCTTCCAGATCTACCCGTTCGTGGCCGGTTGATTCCCACGACGCCAACAACCAACGACCAGGACCCGAACCATGGACTACATGATAGCGAAGATCGATCCCAAGAAGGGGGACTGCCGGCTTGGAGCCTTGAAGAAGGTACCCAACGTCCACCAGCTTCACTTCGGGTACTCGCGCGCGGCTGATTTTCCGCCGGATGCCGAATTCCAGATGGACGAGGACTTCCCGAAGGCCCTCACGTTGACCGATGTCCTGGACAACGACACGCAGTTGCTTGTCGTCTCTGCCAAGCTGTGCAAGTTGCTCGAGGCCATCCCGGGGGCTCTGTTCCAGAACGAGATCTATCCGGTGAGAATCATCAATCACAAGGGCCGTGAGGAGAAGGCGCCCTACAGGATCCTCCATCAGGTCAACCACCCGCGCTGTCTCGACGAGAACAAGAGCGTCGGCACGCGCTTTGACGAGGAGCACTTCCAGTTCATGAGCAAGATGGTCCTCGACGAGACCCGCATCGACCCCAAGCTGATGCTGTTTCGCGTGGCGCAGTTCCCCAATGTACCCATCGTGCGGCGGGAGTTGGCGGCCAAGCTCAAGGCGGAGCGGCCGACTGGCATCTCCTTCCATGAGATCGAGGGATACCGCTTCCTCTAGGGACGCCCATGGCCTCCGATCCCGTCACCCCCGAGAGCCTGCTTACCGAGATCGTCGCGCAGCTCAACATCGTCGCCGATTGGGCGCAAGCGACAAGAAGCGCGGCGGACCTCGGCGAGCACGCCGAAGATCTCTGCCAGCACTATCGCGCCTACGCCATCTGCCTTTTCGCCCAGCACGGAGACGTCGACGTCTTCTTCCACTGGCTGCTGCATGCGCCGATCATGCGCAGACACTTTCTGACCTTGGCTCATGCGCAGGGCCTGACGGATTCTGGCCACTGGCGTGCAAGTTTCATCGATCCCGTCCTCGATGCCATGGCCGCCCGACAATGGAAGTTGGCTGCAGATATCTGCACTATGACATCGCCAACTTGGCTGGAGGGTTTCGAGTACGAAGACGACTTCTGCTACGCCGACCTGGTTCGCAGGCTGATCGGCGGGCCCGCCACGGCCGGCATTGACGACCTCATGGCCCGCTGGCACACCTCGCTCGAGGGCGGGAATGATCCCCGGCTGGAGGTCGCGGAAGCGCTGCTTGCGGACGATTCCGACGCTTTCGAAGCCAGCCTGCAGGCTCTGCTGCAGAACACGGAGGCGAAGGCGCGCCGGATGGCGGACCCAAGCACGATGTCGCCTCTGGCAGACGAACTGCCCTTCTTTCCCAATCGGTGGATATCGGTCGAGGGCCTCGCTCTCCTGGCCCTTGCCGAGCGGCGAGGCATGACGATCAAGGACGATATCGACGCATGTCCTCGCCCGTTGCGCACGGGCACATACGCCCCGTTCCGCCCGCTGGCGTATCCGCATCTAGGCATCGACTGACCCAATCGAACGCGCGCACCAGCGGCTTTCGCAGACGCCTCTCAGTTTCCGCTGACCTTGCTCCCCTTGATGATGACGTCGCTCGAGGCCTTGGCGTTGATCTTCCCCGATGCTCTGATCGAGACGTCCTTGCCCTTCAAGAGGATGGTGCCGTCCTTCTTCAGCGTGATGCTCGCGCTGCCGCTCTTGAGCGTCACCTCGTCCCCGCCGTCGACCAGGATCTTCTTGCCGGCTTGGAGCTGATCGCTGCCGCCGACCTGCTGTTTGCGGTCTCCGCCGACGCTCAGGCTGTCCGCCTTGGCGACAGCCACCGTCCGCGCGCCGCCGATCGTCACGCTCTCGTTCTTGCCGACCGCCTCACTGCGGGAACCGCCGATGGCGATGCTCTCGTTCGCGCCGACCGCCTTGCTGCGGCCACCGCCAATGGCGACGCTCTCGTCCCCGCCAACCGTCTCGTTGCGCCCGCCGCCGATGGTGATGCTCTCGTCCTTGTCCACGGTCTCGGTGCGGCTGCCGTGGATGGAGATGGTTTCGTCCTTGACCACTTCTTCGGTGCGGTTGCCTTTGATGGTCGACGACTCGTCGTTTTCGACCACCTTCGTCCGGTCGTGGCCGACCACGCGCGATTCGTCGTTCTTGACGTAGATGTCGAGATCCTTCTCGGCCTGCAGGAAGATCTGTTCGCTGCCCTTCAGATCCTCGAAGCGGAACTCGTTGAAGTTGCTGGCCGAACCGCCCTTGCTGCTGCGGCTCTTGATGCCGCTTTGGGTCTTGTTGTCGGGCAGGGCGTAGGGGGGCATACTGTCGGTGTTGTAGACCCGGCCGGTGACGATGGGCCGGTCGGGATCGCCGTCGAGAAACTCGACGATGACCTCTTGGCCGACGCGGGGAATGTGGATGGCGCCCCACTGCTTTCCCGCCCACACCTGCGCCACGCGCACCCAGCACGACGACTTCTCGTCGCGTCGGCCGAGGCGGTCCCAGTCGAACTGCACTCTCACGCGGCCGTACTTGTCGGTGTAGATCTCCTCTCCGGTGGAGCCCACCACGAGGGCGGTCTGCGGCCCCTCGATCCTGGGCTTGAGCGCGGTTCGCGCCGGCCGGAACGGGGCTTGACTGTCGAGCAGGGTGTAGGTCGCCCGGAACGGCTCGTCGGAGGCGGCCACGTCGCCGGTTTCGTACTGGTTGATGCTGACGAAGTAGCTCGCGGAGGTGATGAGGTACTCCTTGTCGAAGTCGGCCTCGTCCCAGAACGGATTGAACTCGCCATCGACGGATGCCGGCCTGCGCAGCTTGAGCAGATCGCCGACCCCGAGCCCCATGGTGTTGCCCTCGACCTCGATGACGGTGTTGGCGACGTGAGCGCCGTCGAGGCGTATCTGGGCTTCGGCCCCCGCATCCGTCTTCTCGTACAACCCCCCGGGATAGTCGTAGTCCTCGAAATCGCTGCCCGGCTGGCCGGCCGAGGAATTCGTCTGCTCGATCTGTCCCGCCCGAGCCCGCGGCTCGGTGTAGTCGTAGCCGCGCAGGACGCTGAACTTGCCCGCGTAGAGCGAGCCGGCCACGCTGAGGGACCACAGGTGCTCCTCCTCGCGGGCTTGCCGATGCTGCTTGGGGAGGTAGAGGACCTCCTCGTAGCCGGAAACCTTGGCGTGAGCGCCGACGTAGTTGGCGAAGACCAGGGTGTGTTTGTCGTCTTCGTGCTCGAAGAAGTAGTAGATTCCTTCCTCTTCGAGCAGACGCTGGACGAAGTTGAAGTCGCTCTCGCGGTACTGCACGGTGTACTCGCGTCGGCGGAAGTCTCCGTCGAGGCTCCATTCCACGTCGCTGAACCCGCGCTCGGAGAGAACCTGGCTCACCAGATCCCGCACGTTCTGCCCATCGGGAGCGTGGAAAACGCGGCAGTCGCGCGCGTAGTCGAAGAGCGTGAGCTTGGGGTTGAGGACGGCCGCGTAGCGGGTGTGCCGCATGCTCATGCCCGTCTTGGCGAAGTAGGTGACGATGCCGTTCCAGAAACGGGTATCGCCGGTATCGAGCTTGATGCGCACGGTGAGCGACTGGCCCAATACGCTGTCCACCGGGATGTTGGGCTCCTCGGAGAGCAGGGTAAGGTCGTAGCGGTAGGGCGTCCCCAGCGTCTCCTTGCCGCGGAAGGTCTCCAGCAGCAGCACGCCTTCGTCCAGGGGGCCGGTGACCAGGGTATCGCGTCCGAGCAGTGCCATGGGATCGTCCTAGCGGAAGTGTTGGCGGTCATTCACCTCGCAGGTCGGCCGCCAGCCTAGCATGCCGTCGCAGTCTTGACCCGAACGATTCACGCACGACGTTGTGGCGGGGGACTACGGCTGGATTTCGCGCACGCTGCCTTTCTTGTAAAGCAGCCCGTCCGTGCCCACGCCGTCGCTGCGGAAGTAGACGGTGATATTGGGCTTGCCGGTTTCCGAGCCCTCGCGGGTCGGCGCGCCCGTCAGCTTCGCGGCCGGATCGATGCCCGACTTGCAGGCCGTGCCGCCCTTGCCGAAGTTCGTGCCGTCGTCCTCGAGCTCATTGAGCTTCACCCAGTCGCCGCCTTCCTTGCCGTCGGTCTCGTCGATGAAGAGCTCGAGCTTCACGTTGCCGCTCGGCAAGTCGTAGATGAGCGACTTGTAGCCGATCCAGACGTTCTTGGGCATGCCGCCGCTCCAGTAGGTCTGGCTCGACACCGCGACGGAGTTGGGGTGGCTGGTTTCTTTCTCGAAGTCGATCTTGCCGTCGTAGCGCATGCGCGCATCGATGCCGCGCGTGTCGCAAAGGTTCTGGTTCTCGTTGCCGATGGTGCCGTGGTTGGTGCGGGCCACCGCCACGAGGCCGCCCCAGTTCGTGCCGTCGTCGGCCACCCGCATGAAGTACATGGTGATCTCGACGTCGCGCCACTGATCCTCCAGCGCGGGATCGTGGACATACATGCGCGGCACGTTGCCGGTGATCTTGAAGATGCCGTCGCCCGCGGTCTTGTAGGTGGCGTCGCCGTGGTCGGCATCGAACCAATCGTCCTCCGGGTCGAGATCGTCGAACGTGCGCGCCACGCCGTTGTCCCACTTCGACAGCCAGACCTTGCCGCCGTCGAGCGTGGGCTTGAGCATCCTGACGCCGAAGCGATCGAGAGCGCCGGCCGCACCGCCGGTGCCAACCGCGCCGCCACTGGCGACGACAGCACCCGTGCCCGTGGCTCCACCGCTTGCCGGGCCGCCTCCGGTCCCCGGCGCGCCGCCGGCGCCGCTCCCAGGGCCTCCGCCCCTACCGGAGAAGCCGCCGCTGCCCGTCCCGCCGCGACCGCCCGTGCCAGCAGCGCCGCCGCCCGTCGCGGTTCGGGATCCGCTGCCAACCGTGCCGCCGGCGACCGTCGCGCCCCCGGCTCCACTGGCGGATCTGCCGCCGGTGCCGACCAAGCCCCCGCCGCCGGAGACGCCACCCACACCGGAAGCCCCGCCACTTCCGACGACGCCGCCGGTGCCGGTCCCCGGGCCGCCGCCGCTGCCGGTCGTGGGGCCCGTGCCGCCGCCGGCAAGAACCCCGCCGCTTCCGCTGCCGGCCGGCTTGTCCTTGCGGCATCCCGGCGCAACGAGGAGAAGGAGCGTCAGGCCTGGCGCGAGCGCGAACACCGACTGCTTCATGGTGTCCTCCGTGGACGGGGCTATTGTGCCGCGGATTCGCCCGCCGGGACAGCAGCATCGCGCCGAGCCGGACGGCGGCGCTCAAACCAGCTCGGCAACGCTCATGGGCAGGTACACCGAGAAGCTGCTGCCCTTCTCGGGTTCGCTGGTCACGTCGATCCAACCGCCGTGCTCGCGCACGATGCCGTAGGCCACGGAAAGCCCCAGCCCGGTGCCCTCGCCCACGTCCTTGGTGGTGAAGAAGGGCTCGAAGATGCGCGGCAACAGCTCGGGGGCGATGCCCACGCCTTCGTCCTGGACGCTGATCACAGCATACTGCGGCTCGGCATCGCCCCCCCAAACCACGGGCGTGACGTCGGCCGGAAGCTTGACCTGCTTGATGCCGACCGTGATGGTCACCTTGCCGGGACCTCGCGCCGCGTGGACGGCGTTGACCACCAGATTCACCAGCACCTGCTGAATCTGGTCTTCGTTGGCCGGGGGCTCGGGCGGGGTCGGGGCGGTAACCACGGCGATGGTCACGTTTCGCTTCGCCGCCAGCGGCTGCAGCATGGCGGCCGAACGCTGGGCGATGGCCACCAGGTTGGCGGGCGTGCGCTTGGCCAGCGCGCCGGGCGGCGGCTCGCCGTGGCCACGCGCGAAGTCGAGCAGCTGGCGAACGATGCGCGTGATGCGATCTATCTGCTCGCTGACGATACGGGCCGCGTCCCGCACCTCGCGCCCCAGGCTCTCGTTCGCCGCAATCATGTTCGCCCGCACCAGCGCCACGCCCAGCGGGGTACCCAGCTCGTGGGCGATGCCCGAGGCCAGCTTGCCCACGGTGGCCAGCCGATCGGCACGGCGCAGTTGCTCCTGCGTGCGTAGCAGCTCGGTGGTCTCCGCTTCGAGCGCGTAGCGCGTCTCGGCCAGGCGCAGGGACATGGCGTTCATCTCGTCTGCGAGCAATCCGATCTCGTCGCGCTGGGCGATGGCCAGAGGAGGATCCTCCAGCTTGCCCTCGCCGATGCGCCTGGCCTTGTCGACCAGCTTGCGCGTGGGATGCCCCACGACGTAGACACCGACGACCGTCGACAGCACGCCCGCGCCGAGCACGGCCAGCAAGGTCAACACGAGGGTGCGGACCAGCGTGGTGCGCACGTAGGTCTCCTCGAAGGTGCGCGACTCACGAATCTCGATGTAGCCCTTGAGATCGCCGGCCACGGCGATCGGAACATCGGTGTACAGCAGATCCTCGGCGCGCGTTCGCAGCCGCAGGCTCTGCTCGTCCAGCCAGCGGATGTGCACCATCTCCGAAGCCGGCTTGGCCGCGACGACGATCTGCAGGGCGGCCTCGCGGCCGGAGCACTCCCAGACGGTGGCAACGGCGCGGCCGAGAACGCGCGCCAGCACCTCGTGGTCCCGCCGCATGTCCTCGTCGAAGGCCGCCAGCTCACGGCGCACGCGATAGTACGCGTTGGCGGCCAACACCAGGGTCACCCCGATGATCATGGAGACAATGAGCTTGCGCGCGAGCCGCATGCGCGGAGATCAGGCGGTGGCTCGGGGACCGGGCAGGCGCGCGCGCACCAGGGCGAGCAGCTCTTCCGGCCGAAACGGCTTGGCCAAGAGCACGGCCGAGCCAAGCCGTTCGACCTGAGCCCGCAGCTCGTCGTCGGGGAACGCCGTCACGATGATGATGGGCACGCCCATGCCGGAATTGCGCGCGGACAGGGCGACGTTGTATCCCGTCATCCAAGGCATGCGCACGTCGGTGACCACGAGATCGACCGGCTGGTCGTCGGTCAGCAGCTTGACCAACTCGCTGCCGCTCGCGGCCACCGCGACCTCGGTTCCCAAGCTGGAAACCAGCTCGGAAAGCACGGCTCGCATGTCGTCATCGTCTTCGGCAATCACCACGCGCGGCATTCTCTCGTTTGTGTCCATGGCCGTTCCCGCCTTGACCCGATCCTATGCCCGATTTCCCCTGGGCACGCCACTTTGCCCTTCGGCGCCGGCCCGCGCCATCGCCTTTACGCAACTTTGCGCCAGCGCAATACGCCCGCAGCCGGCGGTTGCCATCCGCGGTGTGACGGCGCCGGTTGCAATCCACGGTGTGACGGCGCAAGCTCCGTGGCGCATGGTCGGCCGCCGGATTCTCGCCTCCCTCCTCGCTCTCGCCAGCGCGGTCGCCTGCGGTCATCTCCGGTCCGCGCCCCGCGCGCTCTATCCCGGGCCGGCGCTGCCCGAGGAGCGGGTGGCCTTGCTCAACGGGCCCATCGACTCGGTCGACGGAGCCGACGTTTCCCGCTTGGGCAGCTCGTTCGCGCTCTTGCCCGGGTGCCACGTGGTCGGCCTCCCCGCGCGGATCGGCGAGGGCAGCGTGAGCGGAGCGTGGTCCGTCGATATCGGTCGCAGGTTCTACGCCTTCCATATGCGCGCCGGGCGCAGCTATGCCATCGAGATCCACCTCCGGCCGGGTACCGACTCGGTCGGCACCGGCACCGTGGGGGGCGTGGAGGTTCGCGCCGTGGAGAAGGACGCTCGCGGCAAGACGCTGCAAACCATCGAGCCGGTGCACGGTCAAGCCGATATCGACGCCTGCCAGGCGTCGGCCGACAACGAGACGCCCTAGCAGCCCGTGTGCCGCAGCCGGCGGCGCAAGCCCCGGATCTCCGGACACGGATGTCCGATGCGCAGAGCCGTCGCACCAGACGCTTGCGCCATGCCCGGCCGGTGATCCCGGATTGGCGTCGCGGCCACGGCGGCCCCTGTCGCGGCCGATTTGACGGCCCATGCGGAAGCCAAGTCCGATACAATGGCAAGCGCGCCATGAAACAGCCCACCGCGAAACCCGGGATCTCCTCCGACTGGGATGTGCACTTCGGACTCGACGCCGAATCGATCAAACGCGACTTCCTGGAAAAGCTCTTCACCCACCAGGCCAAGTTCCGCGAGGTCGCCACGCCCAACGACAACTACCTGGCATTGTCGCACACCGTGCGGGATCGCTTGCTGCACCGCTGGATTCACTCCGCGCACACCTACTTCTCCCAGGCCAGCCGCACCGTCGCCTACCTGTCGGCGGAGTTCCTCATCGGCCCGCAGCTCGGCAACAACCTCATCAGCTTGGGCATCTGGGAGCCAACCAAGAAGGCGATGGCGGACCTGGGCCTCTCGCTCGAAGAGCTGCTGGAACGGGAGGAAGAGCCCGGCCTGGGCAACGGCGGCTTGGGCCGCCTGGCCGCGTGCTTTCTCGACTCGCTGGCCACGCTGGAGATCCCGGCCATGGGCTACGGCATCCGCTACGAATTCGGCATCTTCGATCAGGCCATCAAGGACGGCTGGCAGGTCGAAGTGTTGGACCACTGGCTGCACCTCGGCTACCCGTGGGAAATCGCGCATCCGGAGATCGCGTTCCGCGTCGGCTTCGGCGGCCACACCGAGCACTATTCCGACGAGAAGGGCCGCTACCGCGTCCGCTGGAAGCCCGAACAGGTGCTCAAAGGCTTCCCCAACGACACGCCCATCCTCGGTCACCGCACCAACACCGCCAACATGCTGCGCCTGTGGCAAGCGCAGGCCTACACGTCGCTCGACTTGCAGGCCTTCAACGTGGGCGACTACCGCCGCGCCGTCGAGGAGAAGGCGCTATCCGAGAACATCACCAAGATTCTCTATCCCAACGACGAGTCCGAGGCCGGCAAGCTCTTGCGCCTGCAGCAGCAGTACTTCTTCATCTCCTGCTCGCTGCAGGACATGATCCGCATCTACCTGCAGCACGAGAAGACCATGGATCGCTTCCACGAGAAGTTCGCGATCCAGCTCAACGACACGCACCCCTCGCTAACCGTGGCCGAGCTGATGCGCATCCTGGTCGACGAGAAGGAGATGCCCTGGGAGACGGCCTGGGAGATCACGACCAAGACGCTCTCCTACACGAACCACACCCTGATGCCCGAGGCGCTGGAGACCTGGCCGCTGCGTCTGATGCAGAAGCTCCTGCCCCGGCACGTCGAGATCATCTTCGAGATCAATCGCCGCTTCCTGAACGAGATCCACCTGCGCTACCCGTCGGACAAGGAGCGCATCGCGCGCATGTCGATCATCGACGAGCGCGGCGAGCGTCGCGTGCGCATGGCCCACCTGGCCACGGTCGGCTGCCATGCCGTCAACGGCGTGGCCAAGCTGCACTCCGATCTTCTGCGCCAGACCGTGCTGCGCGACTTCGCCGAGCTGTGGCCGGAGAAGTTCTCGAACAAGACCAACGGCATCACCCCGCGCCGCTTCCTCATGCTGGCCAATCCCGGCCTGTGCGCGCTCATCACCGAAGCCATCGGCGAAACGTGGATGACCGACCTTCAGGCCCTACGCGGGCTCGAGAAGTTCGCCAACGACGCCGCCTTCGCCGAGAAGTGGCGCAAGGTCAAGCTCGAAAACAAGCGCGCCTTGGCCAAGTACGCCTGGGACAGAAGCCAACTGCGGTTCGACCCGGAGTCCATGTTCGATGTGCAGGTCAAGCGTATCCACGAGTACAAGCGCCAGCACCTCTGCGTGCTGCACGCCATCGCGCTCTACCGGCGGCTCAAGCTCGATACCAAGCGCGAGGAAGCCCCGCGCACCATCCTTTTCGGCGGCAAGGCCGCTCCCGGCTACCGCCTCGCCAAGCTCATCATCAAGCTCATCCACAGCGTGGGCGAGGTCATCAACAACGACCGCGAGATGCAAGGCCGCCTGCGCGTCATCTTCCTACCCGACCTCAACGTGAAGAACGCCCAGCGCATCTACCCGGCCGCGGATCTGTCCGAGCAGATTTCGACCGCGGGCAAGGAAGCCTCGGGCACCGGCAACATGAAGTTCGCGCTCAACGGCGCGCTGACCATCGGCACGCTCGACGGGGCCAACGTCGAGATTCGCGAGGAGGTCGGCAAGGACAACTTCTTCCTCTTCGGGCTCACGGCCGAGGAAGTCGTCAGGGTGCAGGCCGAGGCTTACCGGCCGCGCGAGATCCTGCGCCAGAACGAGGAGCTGGCCGAGGCCCTCGAGCTCCTCCGCTCGGGCTTTTTCTCGCGCGGCGACCACACGCTGTTCGCCGAGCTGGTCGACAACCTGCTCGAACGTGACGAGTTCATGCTGCTCTCCGACTTCGCCTCGTATGTCGAGTGCCAGAGCCGTGTTTCGGCCGCCTTCCGCAATACCAAGCAGTGGACGCGCATGTCGATCCTCAACACCGCGCGCATGGGCAAGTTCTCGTCGGACCGGGCCATCCGCGAGTACTGCAACGACATCTGGAAGGTCGAGCCCGTGCGCGTCGTGATGAACGGCGACGTGAGACGGTAGGGCTAGATCCCCAGGTGCTTGCCCAGGTACAGCAGGCCCAGCACGGCAGCCGCGATGATGAACATGAGCGCGATGCTCGACACGAAGTAGGGGTAGACGATGAGCAGAATGCCTGCGGCCAGGTGGAGGCCGCGCCGCTGCTTCTTGCCGTAGACGAACAGGCCTAGCCCGACCGAGCTGACGAGAACGGAGCAAAGGAGAGCCGTGGCGTTCACGCCCCAAAACCTACCATTGTGCCAGGCGACAGCCAGCCCGGATGGCTTCCAGGCACCCGGTATCCATGGGGACGAACCGAGGGACCGAGCCGGAGAACCCATGGCATTTTGCCCTTCCCCTCCGGCTCTGCCTCGGCGTTTCTTCCCGTCTTTCCCCCGAGCGACCGGCATCGCAGCCAGCGGATGGAGTTCGTGTAGTGCCGAGCCGCCGCCGTCTGTACTATCTCCGCCTGGGTAGCAGCGACCGTGCCGTCACCTGGATCACACCTCCCAACCCTTGGGGCCTGGCTCGCCGGCCTCGTGGCGGTCGCCTGGCTCTTCGGCCTGGCCTCGTTCGTCGCGGCCGACGGCCACTTCGAGGCCGCCCTGCCCCGGCAGCGCGCGCAGCCCACGGGGATCCACAACTTCTCGCTCTGGGAGCTGGGCCCCACCGTGCGCGCCAGCTCGTACTTGAGCGGTTGGAACGAGCAGCATCACCCTTTGTTCCTGGTCGACGGTCGCCAGTGGCCCGGCGTCGTCGAGAAATGGGCCTCGGCGCAGGGTGATCGACATCCCTGGGTCGAGATTCTGTGGCAGAAGCCACACGACCTCGAGCGCGTGGTGCTGCGCCACGCCGGGTGGCGGGAAACGCCGGCTTTCACGGCCCGCCGCTACGCCATCCGTTGCCTGACCGCCACCGGCCAGGACGCGGTCGTGACCATTGCCGCAAACGAGGCCGCCGTCGCCGCCCACGAGCTGCCCTGCCGGCAGGCGCGCGGCATCCGACTCGAATTCGAGCGCAACGACGACGACATCGTTCGCCTCTTCGAAGTGGAGACCTGGGGGCGATGACCCGACGCAACGCCATGCTCGCGCTCGGCGGCATCTTCCTTCTCGGGCTCGGCCTGCGCGTCCTGGCCCTGTTCGGGGAGCCGCCCCACCACCCCGACGAGTTCTTCCAGTACCTCGAACCCGGCTGGCAGCGACTCGGTGGCGCGGGCGTGGAAACCTGGGAGTGGCGAGACGGGCTGCGCTCCTGGGTGCTGCCCGGCTATCACGGCGCCTGGATGGCGCTCTTCGCGCGTCTCGGCGTGCGTGACGGCGTCACGTTCGTCACCCTCCTACGCGCCCACTGGGCTCTGCTCAGTCTGACCTTGATCTGGGCGGGATGGCGTGGGGGCGCATTGCTGGCGCGCCGACGGCTGACCGCCAAGGTCGCCCCGGCGCGAAGCGAAGAGGCCAACGGCACGACGGCGCCGGCGGGCTGGCAGGGCGGGCTGCTCGCGGCCCTGCTGTGTGCCGCCTTCCCCCTGCTGGTGAGGTTCTCGGTCCACACCCTGAGCGAGCTGCCGTCGATCTTGTGCATGGTCTGGGCCCTGGTTCTGACCGGAGAGCTGGCCGAACCCGAGGTCCGAGCCCGGCGGGCCAAGGCGCTGTCGACCGGCGCGCTGCTCGGCTTCGGGGTCTGCCTGCGCATCCAGCATGCTCCAGTGGCCCTTCTGTCGGTGCTCTGGCTGCTGTGGGCCCGGCGCTTTCGCGGGCTCGCGTTGGTTGCGGCAGGGGCCGCGCTCCCCGCTGCCGTCTTCGGCATCGTTGACATGCTCACGTGGGGCAAGCCCTTCGTCTCTTTCATCGCCTACGTGAAGTTCAACTTCGTCGAGGAAGGCGCGGCGCTTTTCGGCAGCATGCCGCGCTGGTGGTATGCGCAGACCTTCTTCAGCCGGCTGCCCCTCGGGCTCCCTCTTCTGGGGATCCTGTGCGTGCTGGGGATCCGCGCCGGCTGGCCCTTCTTCGCCGCCGCCCTCGTCCTGGCCTTGACCCTCAGCACGCAGGCGCACAAGGAAGAGCGCTTCGCCATGCTCGTCTGGCCGCTCATGCTCATTCCGGCCGCGGGCTACGCCGGCGCCTGTCTGGTGCGGCGCGTGTCGCTCTCGCGCCCGCCAGGCACCGGCAGCGAGACGATCGCGCCACCGCGCCGACACCGCGTCTGGCTCGCGCACTCGGCGACCGCCGCGTTCGCCGTGCTCGTGCTCGCCGACGGGGCGCTGCACTGCCGCGGCAACGACTTCCCCGACCTGTCACCGGGGCGCTTCGCAGCGCAAGCTTGGGCCGGACGCCAGCCTGGGATCACGGGGCTGCTCTACGACGAGCCCCTCTACTTCGGCGGCTACCTGTGGTTCGGCCGCCCCTTCCCGCAACTCCAGTTCGAGCCCTCTCTGCTCGGCAATCCCCTGTTCAGTCACGTCGTCGTGCCGCGCGGTTCGCAAGCGATGTACGCGGCCGAGCGACAGGGTTTCGCCCAGGTCTTCGCCGCCGAAGACTTCGTCGTGCTCTTGCGGCAGGCGCGCTAGAACCGGGCGTGCGACAGAAGCCCCGGCACAAGGTCCGCGGTCCCCACGGTCGACTGGACGGGAACGGCGCCGGGCAGGAACGAAAGCGGCGGGAGATCGGACCGCGCTTGGCTTTCGCGATCGTAGTTCGTCGTGAGCAGCACGGTCTCCGTGGGAACGGATCCCTTGTCCCTGGTCTCCCGACTCGCGGGCGCCGTCCATCCCCCAAGGTTTCGCTCGATTCGCTACGGCGGGATTCTGGCCGCTCACGCCAAATGACGGCCCTTCGTGGTTGCGCCACCGACGCCCGAGACGGCCGCCTCATTGCCGACGGAAGACGTCTCCCCCTCGCTGCCCATGGCCAAGCAGCCCAAGCCAAGACCGGCCAAGCATCGGTGCAGCGATGTCCCCTGGCAGCGGCTCGTGCAGAAGCTCGGCATCGACGTCGAGGCCCTAGGGCCTACGCACCCTACCCCTGCCCCACGCGCGCTTCACGCGCGCCCGTTGCCTGCCCGCGGATCACCCTTCTGGCAGCCACGTTGGGAGACTGACCGGCACTGAGGCTAGTGCGAGACCTTCTGCCACCACGGCTGGCGGGCGGCGGGAGGTGGAGCATAGACAACGTTGGTCCCGCAATGTATCTCCCCGTGGTGCATGTGGTAGTACCAGGTGTCGACCCACGTGATGTCCAGGTCCAGCCTCCACGCGACCGCAGCGACACACGCCTCGAAAAGGTCGATGTTGTTCTCCGGGATTCGCAATCGCCGCCAGCCATCGCCGACCAGTTCGCGGGCGACGAAGGCACCGGGATTCGCCTGCTCAATTCGGGTTTCGACGTCCTCGTCACTTGCATCCGGGAAGCCCGAGTCGAACTTCCTCATCACGTCCGAGAGCCGAGTCCCGACGCGCTCCCAGTGAATGGTCTCGGCAAGGTGGTAGCGATCGACAAGCGCTGGGGCGAGCGACATTCCCTGTAGCTCACTGAACGTCGACGCAGGATCCGAACTGTTGAACACCCTATCCAACACGGCCGTGGCATCAGCTTGCCACATACGCGGGCCGCACGGCCGCGGAACAAACAACCGCTTGCCGACGATCTGCAAGTTCACCGAGTTCGGGAGTAGCCCTTCCGTCATTCCATTCTCGGAAGGCAAGTCGTAGAGCACCGGGATGGGGAAAAACGGCACGCCGGGAAACTCACGCTCGAGAATCGCGCGGTTCGCAGACAGGTTGTCCGCCTCGAACCGTTGGTTGGGCGCCCGCAGATACCAGAGAGCTTCGAACACGTTGCAGTGTGCTGCGAATGTCTGATCACCCAAGCTGGGATCGTACGAGAACTGAAACGAGCCCCCGCCCACGGCCCGCTCGTCCTTCTCGTCGCTCGCCAGCGCCCGGTAGAACTGAGGCGGAAACACAGGATCGTGGTCCGCACCTCGGTTCGAAAACACCCACCATTTCCCGCGCAGGAGATGTGTAACAGGCGAGGTCCCGTAGCTAGTCTTGCGACCGAGCTGAGTCCAGGGACGGTCATTGGCATAGACTGGATCTCTCGGGCCGAGACCGGCGTTGTATTGGTTCTTGGCTGCATCCAGAAGCGCCAGCGCCAGAGTCGGAGAGGCGAGCAGGATCGCCATGTCGTTCCCGGGGCGCATGTCGGGAACGATGGACAGGGTTTCATCCACGTGTCCCACGGTCAACCAACTCGTCGAGACCTCCACGACGGGCTGCTGCTTCTGCGCACTCAAGAAGGTCAGAAGGTCGGAATCCATGGTCATCATGCCCGCGGTCCTATCGTTCCCCACGATGAGCTTGCCCAGCGGCGCGCCCTCGGTCGGGGGACCGACCTCGACGTTGCCCCCGTAGTTCATGGAGGAATTCACGATGGCCAACCGGTTGTACAGCGCATCGGCCTGCGCCTCTGACAGCGTCGCCGACAATTCGTCCGTCGTGACCACGATGTAGCCCTGCTCGTTGAGGGCCACCACCCCGTCGACGTCTTCGTACCGCCTCTTGCAGAACTTCTGGTAGCCGTCGAGCAACTGTCGCTTGCCCGTGGTCGAGGTCGCCTTGGCCGTCTCCAGTGTGTTGTGCATGTCGGTCCGGAGGCCCTTGAGCAGGATACGAGCCTCGGAAAAGGGAGGGTTTTCTGTGTAGGCCGTGCTCCCGGGACGGTAGTGCAGAAGCAGCGCTCGCATCTGTCCGTAGAGAT
>JAFGPX010000253.1 GCA_016935975.1 Deltaproteobacteria bacterium | reverse complement strand
CCCGTGTCACCGGCCGCGATCGGCGGGACCGCCCGGTGCACATGCCCAGAAAGACCGATGGAGAACTCAATTCTTCAACCAGTAGTGTTAGTTGCCGCCCCTCCGATTCCTGGACGGGTCACCACAGCCGCCGGCGGGAGGCTACGCCAAGGTGCGGGTGAAGTGGGCGCGCACCTCGGCCATGCGCGACGATAGCTCGTCGAGCAGTTGGGCGCGGCCGAGCCCCAGGCTGCGCGCCAGCGGCAGGTCGTCGCTTTCCGCCAGCCGGTCGTCGACGTAGTCGCGTAGCAGGCGCAGCCGCAAGCAAGCGCGGGCCAGGAAGCGGTAGTGCTCGAGGAGGATGGCCGGGCTCTCGCCGCGCTGGACCATGCGGGCGAGAGCCTCGAAGGGACTGGTGGTGCGCAGGGCCGCATCGCTGTTCCCGTGGCGCAGCTGTCCCAAGGCGGCGAGGAATTCCAGGTCGGTGAGCCCACCGGGGGAGAAGCGCAGGTGCAAGCGGCCCGCGCCGGCGCGCTCCTGTTCGATGAGCTTGCGCATGCGCGCAAGCTCGCCGCGCAGCACGGTTTCGGGGAGTCCGGGCTCGTAGGTCATGGTGGCGAGGCGCTGGGGAAAACTCGAGGCGAGACGCGCCTTCGGCGCGGGCAGCACGCAGGCTGGCCTGGCGCGCAACAGGGCGACGCGCTCCCAGGGGGCGGCGCGCTCGTGGTGGTACTCCTCGAAGGCGCGGTAGCTGGTCACGAGCAGCCCCTGCGAGCCCGAGGGGCGCAAGCGCGTGTCGACGTTGTACAGGCGCCCCTCTTCGAGCAGGGCGCCCAGGGCGCCGATCAGGCGTTGAGCGAGCCGGGCGAACCATTCCTGGTGATCCATACCGGCGGCGGTCGTGCCTTCGCGCTCGTAGACGAAGACGAGCTCCAGGTCCGAGCCGTAGCGCATCTCGCGCGCGCCGCAACTGCCGAGCACGAGGATGGTCAGCTCGGAATCGGGCCGGCCGTAGCGGGGCGAGAGATCGACGGCGACCCGGCGCACGCATTCCGCGAGGCAGGTCTCCGCGAGGCGGCCGAGCTGGGCCGAGACTTCTTCGGAGCCGAGCTCGCCGGCCACGTCGTGCAGGCCGATACGCAGGATCTCCTCGGCCTGGAAGCGTCGCATGCGGCGCAGGGCGGTCTCGTAGTCGCTGTCGGCCAGGCGCGCGGCGAACTCCCCGTGCCAGGCCTCGGCCTCCGGGCGTGGCGCTCCCAGGCCGACAGCCAGGCTGGTCCACACGTCCGGATGGGTGATGAGATGGCGGGACAGCCGCTCGCTGGTGCCGAAGAGCCCGGCCAGCATGCGCAGAAGCTGGCGATCCTCGTGCAGCAAGGTCTGCAGCCCCAAAGAAGTGCGCGAGGCCAGGTCAGAGAAGCGTGCCAGCGCGCGGTCCGGGTCGGGCGAGGCGATGGCCTCCTCCAGCCACTCGGGCGGCAGGCGGTTGCGCGTGATCTCGAGGTGGTAGGAGCTCTCCTTGAAATCTCGGAAGCCGGCGGTTCGCAGATCGGCCTCCAATTCCTCCTCCGACGCCGCGGGCGCCAGCAGGCGCAAAACCACGGGTGGCGGTCCGGCGGTCGGCTCGCCCAGCGTGTCGGCGATGGCCGACACGGCCGCGCGTTTTTCTTCGATGGCGGCGGCCAATGTCTCGGCGCTGGCAAAGCCAAGGCGGCGGGCCAGGCACGAAAGCTCCTCGGCTCCGGCCGGCAGCGCGTGTGTCTGGCGACCTTGTTCGAGCTGCAGCCGGTGCTCGATTCTGCGCCACACGCCATAGGCATCGGCGAGAGTGCGGGTCTCCTGGCCGGAGAGCAGCCCGGCCAGGCCCAGCTTGCGCAGCGCCAGCAAGGTGGTGCGTTCGCGCAGGTCGCGGCGGCGACCGCCGTAGAGCAATTGCAGCACTTGCGCCACCAGCTCGACGTCGCGGATTCCCCCAGTGCCGAGCTTCACGTTCCATGGCCCCTCGGCATTGGCCGCCACGAACATGCGGCGCAAAGAGCGCACGTCCTCGATGGTGCTGGGGCTGGACGAGCGCGCGTACACGAAGGGCTCCACCGTCTTGAGAAAGGCCTCGCCCAGCCAGGCGTTGCCCGCCGCGTGCCGCGCGCGCAGCAGGGCCTGGCGCTCCCAGGTGCGGCCAAAGGTTTCGTAGTAGCTCTCGGCCGCGCCGAGGGAGTTGCAGATGGCGCCGCCTTGCCCCTCGGGGCGCAGGCGCAGATCGACGCGGAAAACGATGCCGTCGCCCGTGGCCTCGCCCAGGGCGCGCGTGACCGCCTGACAGAGGCGCGCGTAGTACTCGTGCAGCGACAGCGAGCCGGCCTGGCCGTCGTCCGAAGCGTAGATGTAGATGACGTCGATGTCCGAGGAGAAGTTGAGTTCCTCGCCGCCCAGCTTGCCCATGGCGACGACCGAGAAGCCGGGCGTGGAGTCGTTGCAGACGGGGGTGCCGAAGCCGGCGCGCAGCTCGGCATCGCACAGGTCCACGGCCCGCTGCAGACAAGCGTCGGCCAGGGCGGCCAGCTCGTGCGCCACTTCCGAGGTCAGGCCGTGCTCCGGTGGGGCGGGGGCGGGCGCGCGGATGCCGGCGCCGATCTCGCGGGCGCCGAGGCGCAGCATCTCGACCTGGGTGTGACGCCGCAGGGCGCGTTGCAGATCGCCGAGTGAGAGCGCCTCGTGGCAGGCTGCCTCGACCTCGCGGAACACGAGATCGCGGGGTTTCTCTCGGTGCAGCCAAGGATCGGCGAGCAAGCGGGGCAGACGGTCGGGATCGGCGAGCAAGAGGCCGGGCAAGTAGGTTCCGCTCGCCAGCACCGCCGCCAGCAGGGCGGCGCCGTCCCCGTCCACCGGCAGCTCGGCACCGGCCTCGTGCAGGTGCTCCATCCGCAGGCGTGCCGCTTCCGCGTCTGGTCCCGATGCGAGCCTTTCTTCCAGCGTCGTCACGGGCTAGCGGTGCTACAGCGGTTCGAGGCGCGCGCACACGACCGTGATGTTGTCGATACCGCCATTGGCGTTGGCCGAGGCAATCAACCGCTCGCACAGTCGGTCGAGGTCGCTCTCTTCCATGCCGAGGGCGGCGATGTCGGCGTCCGAAACCATGCCCGACAGGCCGTCGGAACAGATCACGTAGAGGTCCCCCAGACGGGGGTGCTCCTGGATGATGTCGACCTCGATCGAGATCTTCATGCCGAGCGCGCGCACGATGACGTTCTTGTGCGGGAAGGCCGCGATCTCGCTGCCCGACAGCCGCTTCATGCGCACGTAGTCGTTGAGCAGCGAATGATCCTCGGTGAGCTGTTCGATGGCGCCTTCGCGCACGCGGTAGAGCCGGCTGTCCCCCACGTGGCCGACGATGAGCACGTCGTCGAGGAACAGCGTCGACACCACGGTGGTTCCCATGCCGTGGCACTCGGTCTTGCGCTCGGCCTCCTCGAAAATCAGCTGGTTGGCCAGCTTGATGGCCGTGACCATGCGGTTGATGTTGTAGCTGTGCCCGCGGTCCACCTTGAACGGCCAGGTCAGCTCCTGCTCGCTTTCGGTGTCGCGGAAGTACCCCACGATCGATTCGACCGCCATGCGGCTGGCCACTTCGCCCGAGGCGTGCCCTCCCATGCCGTCGGCCACGATCGCCAGGCGCTCGTTGACCGGTAGGTAGAGGGCATCTTCGTTGTGGTCGCGCTTCATGCCGACATTGGTGTCACCCGAGAAGCGGACGCGTTTCCCGTCCATGGGGAAGGACGTACTCATGAAACACTCATGCTACCGTCGGCCCGATGCTCTTTTCAACAACCATCCTTGGGTCTGACGATTTGCAGGGCGGGGCCAAGCTCCACGGCGAAAGGGCCGCGCGCGATGTAGAGATCGCCGTCCAAGGTGTAGGTGGATTCCGCATCCTCGGGTTCGATCCAGAGCCGGCTGGCCACGAAGCTCTCGGCGCGCCTGGGTGACAGGCCGCGGCCCAAGCGAACCTTCAGCACGTCGAGCAGGAGAGAGAGTGGCCCGCCGTGGATGGCCAGCGCCCCCATGCGCGCGGGGTCGTCGTCGGCCCGATGGTGCAGCTTGAAGCGGAAGCCGATCTCGGTCACGGTGGCCGCGCCGATGCCGGTCAGGTGCGTGCGTTCCAAAGGGTTGCCGTCCACGTGCACCCGACCGCGAAAACGGCGGAAGACTCGCCGCGCGTACCTGCGGGTGGTGACGAGGGACAGCAGGATGCGAAAGACGATCCACACGGCCCGGGAGGCGCCGTAGCTGCCGCGCGCGTAGTACTCCTCGAGGAAGTTGGCCAACAGCCCATTGCCGAAGATGAAGCCGTAGTCGTCGCCCACGCGCAGGCAGCGGCGTGCCAGAAGGGTTGGCGCGGTGCCTTGCTGTGCGTGCACGGCCAACTCGGTCAGCACGGCTTCGGGCTTGGCGCGGATGCCGAGCGAGGATGCCACCACGTTCATGGTTCCGCCCGGGAGAATGGCCAGGGGCGGCAGGGCGCGTGGCGCGAAGGCGGCGACCAGCGCGGACAGCGTGCGATGGAGGGTGCCGTCACCGCCGTGGATGCCGATCGCCAAAGGCGCCAGGGTGGCAATGCGGCTCGCCTCTTCGGCCAGGCGTTCGAGGCTCTGCGGCGCCACCACGGTGCCGTTGTCGCCGAGGATTCTGGCGAAGCGATCGGCACAACCTGGATCCCGCCGGTTGGCCCGGGAGCCCGGATTGACGAAGACTGCCACCGCCACGCGGTCGATACTCTACACGACCAAAGGGGCGTCAAGAACATGGCGCCGACGGTATCGAGTATTTGTGTTGACACCGGGTGAACTCCAGCGAAATCATTCGCCAAGTTTCAGGTAGGCAGAAGCGGGGTCCGACGTGCCGGAAGTCATCGCCAAGGCAGCAGCCGTGCAGGGGACGCTCAGGGAGCGGCCCCTGCCACGGCTGCTGCAGCAGCTCTATCGCAAGCAGTTCACCGGGCACTTCGCCATCACCGACGAAACGCGTGACGAAAACGTCGTCTATCTGCGCGAGGGCATGCCGGTGCACGTCTGCCGGCCAGTCGACACCGACCGTCTGGACAACCTGCTCGTCGAGTACGGCCTGGTGCCGGCCGACATCGTGACTCAAGCCAGCGCGCAGGTGAACGGGAAGGATCGCCTCGGCGATGTGCTCGGGCGGATGGGTGCGCTCGACAAGCAGAAGCTGGCCTACATCCTGAAGACGCAGGTCATGCGCAAGCTGACCCGGCTGTTCTTCGTTGCCGATGGCACCTATGCGGTGTACGTCTCGGCGCACGGCTTCGGGGAAGGCGGCGACCTGCCGCTCATGCGCGTCGATCCGCGCACCGTGATCTACCCCGGGATCCGCGCCGCCTACGATCTTCCGCGTGTCACGCGCGAGCTGGCTCGCTTGAACGGCCAGCGCTTCCGGCTGGCCGAGGTCTCGTCGGCCTTTGTTGCCGCGCTTGGCATCTCTGCCGAGGACGCCACCGTTCGGGCTCTGCGCAAAGACTGGATGACACTGGAGGATCTTGAGCGCGTGACCTCGCGGCAGCTCGAGGTCCGCTCTGTGGTGCTGGCCATGTACTACACGGATTCGCTCGAGCGCGAGGCCATCGCGTCGTCGCCCACCGATTCCTTCGCTCCCCAATCCACCTCCTCGACACGGTCCTCGGGAACCTATCGGATCTCGAAGCCCTTCACGGAATCTGGTGCGGCTTTCGACATCGATTCGGGCTCCTCTTCGGAGATGACCGGGACCGCGGAAGCGGCCGGATCCGCACCAGCGCCGGCTCCGGCCGTCGTGTCCGTCACTTCGCCGCCGCTGGCGGAAGTTGGCGCCAAGCCCGCGCCCGTGGCTGCGCCCGCTTCTGCGCCCACGGCCAAGCCCACGTTCGCTGCGGGAGCCGGCGTTGCAGCGCCGGCTGTTACGGCCGCCGCTCGCCCCTCGGGGACAATGCCGGTGTTGGGCGCGCCGGCTGTGGCGCTTGCGCCGCCGCCGTCTGCCGCTCGCCCGTCGGGCACGATTCCCGTGGTGCAAGCGCCCATGGCACCGGCCGCACCGGCGAGAGTGCCTGCGCCGGGCAACGGAGATGGCCGCGGCGCCGCCAGCCCCGCGGCGGGCGCGCCGGCCGCGCGTCCCCCCGTCTGGTCCGCACCGCGGCCGGCCGTCAAGGCCGCGGCGTCGGGCCCGCCCAAGCCCGCCGCCGTGCCTGCCCCCGAGGGATTGCGCGCGAGTATCCAGGAAATGACGGCGAAGCTGGACAAGAGCACGCACTTCGAGATCCTGGGCGTCGGCCAGACTGCCAGCGCCGACGAGGTGGGCACGGCCTTCGTGCGCGCGGCCCGCCAGTTTCACCCCGACCGTCTGACCGGCGCCGGTCTCGCCGACCTGCAGCCCTTGGCCGAGCGCATCCTGGCCCGCATCAACGAGGCGGCGATGGTGCTCGGCAATGCCACGCGGCGGGCGGAATACGTGTCCTCGCTCGCGGCCGGGTCGCAGGTTGCACAGAACCTGCCGACCTTGCTCGAGGCGGAGAATCTCTTTCTCAAGGGCGAGGTGTTTCTCAAGAAGGGCGACTACCCCAAGGCCATCGAGGCATTCACCGGGGCCGGCAAGGGCAATCCGAGCGAGCCGCAGTACCAGGCCTACCTGGCGTGGGCGCGCTTCGAAGATCCGCGCGCCCGCAAAGAAGCGATCGTGCGCGAGACGCTGAAGACGATCGAGGGCGTGCTCAAAGAGCGCCCCAAGTTCGCGCGTGGCTTCTACTGGGAGGGGCAGCTCTGGAAGTTCCTCAACGAGGCCTCCAAGGCCGAGCAGGCCTTCCGCGAAGCCGTACGAGTGGACGAATCCTTCATCGAAGCCAGCCGCGAGCTGCGGCTCATCGAGATGCGTAGAAGCAAGACGGCTGCCAGGCCCGCCAAGCCCGGCGCGAAGCCCGAAAAGAGCAAGGGCAAGTTCTGGAAGCGGTAGGCGGCGGGCGCGCAGCCCGAGATCCGGTCACGGCTGCGTAGAAAGGCGAAATCGCTTCTGCGCGGAAGGTTTCTGCCCTTTGACCACAGAGAGCACAGAGGACACAGACACGGAAAGGATGGGGTTCGGATCTGCACAGCCGGGCGCGATTCCCGACCGGCCTCGGACGCTGCCTGCCGCTGCTTCCGACCAGATGCTTCGCACCAGGAACCGGCGCCCCTGATTCGGCCGCGCTGTGCGCACCCGGCCTCGCCCCCGCCGGGGGGCGACGCAGCGACGGGCGGCGCCTTCCCGATCGGACGCATCCCCCGTCTTGAATCCGGACTCCTTCCCCTCCGGCTTCGTGTCCTCTGTGCTCTCTGTGGTGAGATCTTCAGCGTGCCGCAGCCAAGAGGATCCGCCTTTGTGCGGCCACGGCCACGGTTACGATTCTAGCCCGTGCTCTCGGGGCTCTCGGGCTCGTCGCTACTCGCCTCGTCGCCGCTCGCCTCGCTCGTCGCGTTCATCTTCGGATACCACTTCTCGAAGACCTCGGTGATCTGGCGGGCCTGCTTCTCGCTCGACACGTTGAACGAGGACTGCTTGCGGTAGGCGCCCTTGAACTTCTTGAAGCGCACGATGGCGATCTTGGGCGGGCGAAAGGCGCTGGAGGCCCTGTCGAGCTCCTGGTACAGAAACATGAGCGTGGCCCAAGAGCCCTTGGTCAACACGACCTTGTCGATCTGTTTGCGCACCAGCACGCCTTCGTCTTCGTAGTCGTAGGTCAGCTCGTCGAGGGTTTCTGCCATGGGGGCTCCTGATGGTCGGCGCTACTTGTCGATTCCAGTCTTGGCCAGGGCGCGCAGGCTTTCGGCCAACGCGCGTCGATCATGCGCGGAGAGGCGCGCGAACTCGATGCCCATGCCGGCGGTGGCCTTCTTGCCCGTGCCGCGGGTGACCCAGGCGACACGACCGCTCGCGGTCGTGGTCTTGCCGCCGCCCAAAGGGATCTCCAGCGCCAGGTCCTCGCCCACTTCAAAGAGCAGATCCGAGCGTAGGAAAAGCCCGCCTTCCGAGAGATCCGCCGTGTCCAGGCGCACGCCGGCCTGGATCTTGTTCCCCGCGGCGCGCACGACGACCGGAATCAGCGCGGTCTTGCGGTCGTAGCGCCGCAGGTTGCGCGAGCGCGGGGTGGTGGTCACGGCCGCAGGTCCAGCACCGCGGAGGAGCGGGCCTCGAGCGAGACGCGGGTGGTTTCGCTCCCGGCCAGGGCCAGCCGACTATCGCGCCACACGGCTTCGAAAGAAACCGGGGCGCGTCCTGCGGTGGCGACGAGCTTGGTCAGAAGGTCGTGCGGGACGACGACCCAGCCGCCCGTGGTCACGGCGCAGGCGATGGCGGAAGGCGCGCCGAAGGGACGGATCTCGAGGAAGGTTCGCGGCGGTCCAGATACGCGCAGGACGAGATCGCCCGTCATGCTCAGGCTGGTTCGCTCATCGAGTGGCGCCTCATCGCTGTCGGCAACCGCAGGCACAGCCGGCAGCGCAAGCCGCAGGGACATGGGCTCATCGTTTCTGACGGCAACCGTCAGAGTGAGGGAATCCGGGATCTGGCCGAGATCGAGCGGTCCGGCTTCGGCGATAACGCCGGCCACCACGTCCGCCAGCGGTGGGTATACCCGGGGCGCGGGGAAAAGCGCCTCGCCGGTTTCCACTTCCAGGGACACGCCGTCGAGCTCTTCCAGATTGAGCATGCCGCCCTGCGTGCGCAGAGCGCGAGCCGTGCCCGCCGCGTCGCGCAGCTCGCAGGAGGATTCCGGCGCGGGCGCGACCAGAGGGTCCACGGCGCCGAGCACGTCGGAGGCAGGCACGTCGAAAGCCTCGGCACGGAAGGCCAGCACGGAAACCGCCGGGGCGCTGCCGCTTGGCAGGTCGAGGCGGACCGAGACTTGCGCCAGGTGCCGGCCGCTCGCGGGGGCGGGATCCTTGCCTTGCGGGCCACCGTCGCAGCCAAGCCAGAGAACCGCACCGGCCACCAGGGCCGCAACGGGCCTGCGGCCGCCGAGGGAGCGGACCAGGGATAGTTGCAGTTTGGGAGACATCGTTGTGATAGGCGACAGTCGGGAAGTATAGGGAGATTCGCCGCATTACGCTAGTGGGGGTGCGGCAAAGGGGCAGTGGAAGCGGGAGGAAAGATGGTAGAAAACGACGAAAATGCCAAGAATCAATCCACAGGAGGTTCGAGAAATCGCGATCCTGGCCCGGCTGCGGTTGGGTGACGCCGAGATCCTTCGCCTGACCCATGAACTGGACGGCATTCTCGGCTACATCGAAACCGTCCAGGCGCTCGACACCGGCGCGGTAGAACCCATGACGCATGCCGTGCCATTCGACTGCCCCATGCGCGCGGACGAGCTCGGGCAGTCGCTGACCGTCGAGCAGGCCTTGGCCAACGCCCCGCGTCGCCGCGAGAGCAGCTTCGAGGTGCCGCGTATCGTGCCCGGCACGGGGGTGGCCTAGCCGTGGCGTCCCACGTTCGCGGGCTGCCCTTGGTCGCGCAGGCCGAGGGCGTGGCCGCCGGGCAATGGAAGTCGCGCGACTTGGTCGAGGCGTATCTCGACCGCATTGCCCGGCTCGACAAGAGGATTGGAGCCTTCCTCTTGGTCGACGTCGAGGGTGCGCGGCGCAAGGCGGACATCATCGACAAGAGGATCGCGGCGGGCGAATCGCTCGGGCCGCTGGCTGGCGTGCCCGTGGGGCTGAAAGACATCTTCGTCACCAAGGGGATCGAAACCACCGCAGGGTCGAAGATCCTCAAGGGCTTCGTCCCGCCCTACGAATCCACGGCCACGGCCCGCCTGGAGGCCGCGGGCGCCGTCAGCCTGGGCAAGCTCAACCTGGACGAGTTCGCCATGGGCTCGTCCAACGAGAACAGCGCGTATCATCCCGTGCGAAACCCGTGGGATCTCGAGCGCGTGCCGGGCGGCTCCTCGGGCGGCTCCGCGGCCGCGGTGGCGGCCTCTCTGTGCGCGGGCACGCTGGGCACCGACACCGGCGGCTCGATTCGCCAGCCGGCTTCGTTGTGCGGGGTCGTGGGGGTCAAGCCGACCTACGGTCGCGTCTCGCGCTACGGCGTGATCGCCTTCGCCTCCTCGTTGGATCATCCGGGCCCGTTCGGCCGCACCGTCGAGGACGCGGCCGCGTTGCTGGAGGTCATCGCGGGTCACGATCCCATGGACAGCACCTCGATCCCGCAGCCGGCCGGCCGCTACCGCCAGGCAAGCCGGGCCGGGCTTTCCGGTATGCGCCTGGGGGTTCCCAAGGAGTACTTCCAGGCCGGCATGGATGCCGAGGTCGAGGCCGCGGTCAGGGCCGCGCTCGACGAGCTGGGACGCTTGGGCGCGAGGCTCGTGCCGGTGTCCTTGCCGCACACGAAGTACGCCATCGCGACCTACTACTTGATCTGCACCGCCGAGGCCTCGTCGAACCTGGCGCGCTACGACGGGGTTCGCTACGGGCACCGCACGGCGGAGGCCAGCTCCCTCGAAGAGCTGTACGGCAAGACGCGCGGCGAGGGGTTTGGGGCGGAGTCCAAGCGGCGCATCGTGCTCGGTACCTACGTGCTGCGCGCCGGCTACTACGAGGCCTACTACGGCAAGGCGCTGCGCGTGCGGCGGCTCATCGCCGACGATTTCGTGGCTGCCTTCCAGCAGTGCGACGCCCTGGTCACGCCGACCTCGCCGACCCCGGCTTTCAAGCTGGGCGAGCGGGCCTCGGATCCCTTGCAGATGTACCTGGCCGACATCTACACGGTGGCGCCGCCCCTGGCTGGCGTGCCGGCGCTGTCGCAGTGCTGTGGTTTCACCAAGAGCGGTCTGCCCATAGGCCTGCAGACCATCGGCCCGGCGCTCGGCGAAGAGGCCGTCTTCCGCGTGGCCGGGGCCTACGAAGCGGCCACCGATTGGCACCGGCGCTTGCCGGAGGATCCAGCATGAGTAGCCACGACTACGAAGCCGTCATCGGGCTGGAGGCCCACGTCCAGCTCGGCACGGTCACGAAGATCTTCTCGATTTCGTCGGCGGCCTTCGGTGGCGAGCCCAACCGGCACACCGATCCCGTCTGCCTGGGCCTGCCGGGCGCCCTGCCGGTGCTCAATCGGCGGGCCGTGGACATGGCGGTTCGCCTGGGTCTGGCCACGGGATCGCGCATCCGGTCGCGTTGCCGGTTCGCGCGCAAGCACTACTTCTATCCCGACCTGCCCAAGGGCTTCCAGATCTCGCAGTACGACGAGCCCTTGTGCGAGGGTGGGGTCGTGACCTTCCGCCTCGACGGCGAAGTCAAACAGGTGCGGCTCGTGCGCATCCACATGGAAGACGACGCGGGCAAGAACATCCACGACCCGAGCGGCGTCAGCTTCGTGGACTACAACCGCGCCGGCGTGCCCCTGTGCGAGATGGTCAGCGAGCCGGACATCCGCTCGGCCGACGAGGCCGCCGAGTACCTGCGCGCCATCCGCACGCTGGTCCGCTACCTGGGCATCAGCGACGGCAACATGGAAGAGGGCTCGCTCCGTTGCGACGCGAACGTGTCGATCCGGCCGCGCGGCGAGAGCAAGCTCGGCACCAAGACCGAGCTCAAGAACATCAACTCGTTCAAGAACGTGCGGGACGCCATCGAGCACGAGATCGCACGCCAGAAGTTGCTCTGCGGCCGCGGCGAGGCCGTGGTGCAGGAAACGCGGCTGTGGGATCCCGATCATGGCATCTCGGCGACCATGCGCTCGAAGGAAGAGGCGCACGACTACCGCTACTTCCCCGAGCCGGATCTGCCGCCCGTGGTCGTCGATGAGACGTGGCTGGCCGCCGCCCGCGCCGCCCTGCCCGAGCTGCCCGAGGCGCGGCATGCGCGCTTCCTTGGCCTGGGACTGTCGGCGCAGGACGCTTCCGTGCTGGTGGCCGAGCGCCAGATTGGCGACTACTTCGACCAAGCCTTGGCCGCTGCGCGGGCGCTGCCGAAAAAGATCGCCAACTGGGTGATCAACGAAGTCCTGGCCCGCGTTGCGGATGCGCGCCAGCTCACGGACGAGGACGTGCCCGTGCCGCCCGCGGCCCTGGCCGAGCTGGTCGACCTGGTCGAGAAGGGAACGTTGTCGGGAAAGCTCGGTAAGGAGGTCTTCGGTCGCATGTGGCAGGAGCGCCGGCGAGCGGGTGACATCGTCGCGGCCGAGTCGGTCAGCCTGGTGTCGGACTCCGCTGTCATCGAAGCGGCGTGCCGGCGCGTGGTCGAGCGCAGTCCCGACGAAGTCGCGCGTTTTCGCGCCGGCAACGCGAAGCTCTTGGGGTTCTTCGTCGGCAACGTCATGAAGGAGACCGGCGGCAAGGCCAACCCCAAGATCGTCAACGAGATCCTGCGCAAGCTGCTTGCCTAGACCGCCATGCCCTGGCCCTCGCAACCGCTGCCGCTGCCGCCGACCGACGGCAAGCTGACGGCGCGGGAGTGGCAGGTGCTGTGCCTCGGCGCGATGGCCCTGACCGTGCTCGTCGTCATTGCCGAGCCCGGCATCTTCGGGTCGACCGACTGGGTGCGCATGCACAGCCTGTACAAGGCGTACATCCAATCCTCGGTGGCGGCCGGCCGCCTGCCGCTGTGGAATCCGCACCACTGGTTGGGCCGGCCTTTTCTGGCCGACATCGAATCCGCGTTTTTCTACCCGCCCGAAGCGCTTTACCTCTTTCTCGACATACACATCGCCTGTGCGCTGACCTGTGCCATCCACTACCTGCTCCTGCTCTACGGGATGGTGAAGCTGTCGCGGGCGCTCGGCGCCGGCCGCTTGCCCAGCTTCTACGCGGCCTTCGTGTTCGCCGCGAGCGCGCCCATCGTCGGCTGCTTTGGCAGCGGCCTCGTGCACTACGGCCAGGCGCTCTGCTATGCGCCGCTCGTCCTCTACCTGGGCGTGCGGCTGCAGGCCGGGCCGCGCGTCCGCGAGGTGGGGCTCCTGGCGCTCGCGCTCGGGCTGCAGGTTCTGTGCGGGCATCCGCAGGCGGCGTGGCTAGTGGAGATCGGTCTGGTGGTGTTCCTCGTCGGGCGGCGCCTCGCGCGGCCGCTCCTTCCGTCGCTGGCGCGGCTCGGCGCCGAGCTTGGGCTCCTTGGCGCGGCGTTCGGTCTGGGCCTGGCGCTGGCCGCCGCGGCACTCCTGCCGATGGCCGAGCTGGTGGCGCACGGCAATCGCCCCGCGGCCTCGCTCGCCTTCGCGGGCGTGTTCTCCGAGCCCGCCGCCGGCTGGGCCACGCTGCTCGTGCCCACCGAGCTGCCGCACTTCCCGCTGCCGGCGAACGCGCAGCTCTACGCCGGCCTCGCGCCGCTTCTGGCTGGGCTGGCCGGCCTGGCGCTCTTGCGTGATCGCAACGTCCGAGCCCTCCTGCTGCTCGCGCTCGGCGCCGGCGTGCTCGCGGCCGGCGAGGCCACGCCCGTCTTCCGGTTGCTCTACGCCACGGTTCCGGGAATGGGCTTTCTGCGCGCCCATTCGCGGGCCACGGTACTGGTGACGCTTCCGCTCGTGCTGGCGGCCGGTCTATTCCTGACCCGCGCGCCCTCGCGCCGCGCGCTCGCAGGGGTGGCCTCGCTCGCGCTCGCCGTGCTGGTACTCGGCGTGGCCTTTTGCCTGTGGTGGCCGGGCTACGGCGAGGCCGCGACGGGCGCGGCCGTGCGGCGGGCACTCGCCGCGTTGCTCGCCGGCGTCGCGCTCGTGCTGTATCTCGACGGCGCCGGCCGGTCCGCCCCGCGCAAGCGGACGCGGGCCGTTCTGCTCCTCGGAGTGACCGCGTGCGATCTCGGCCTGGCGGTCCATGCGCTCAAGCAGGACAACCAGGAGCCGGCGAACCTGGAGTTCGAGCAGAGGCTCGAAGCCGAGCTCGTGGTCGCGGGGCTGCTCGCACCCGGGCTCCCGCCGCCCCGCTTGTTCCTGCCCGCCGGCAGCCACGAGAACGCGGGCCTTTGGCGTGGCTGGAGTTCGCCCGCCGGCTACTCCGCGCTGGCGCCGGGGCGGGTCTGGCGCCACATGCACAACGTGCTGGGCGTGGCGCCGCCCTTCGTGATCAACACCTTCCCGTCGCTGGCTCTCGATGCCTTCGGTCCCTTCCCGTACGACTCGATGGCGTTGGTGGTCGGCACGGCCCCGCGCAGCCGGCAGCTGGTGCTGCGCGACAAGGCCGACCCGCGCGCCTACGTCGCGACGGCGGCGCGACCGGTGCGCGACGACGAGGCGGCGACGGCCCTGATGCGCGCGGGGCACGATTTCCACGCGATCGCGCTGGTCGAGGCGCCGCTGCCCCTGCCGAGCCAGCCGTCGGCGGCCACGGCGAAAGCCACGATCACGCACTACGCGCCCGAGCGGATCTCGGTCGCTGTCGAGAGCCCCGTGGCGGGACTGCTGGTCCTGGCCGAGCCGTGGTTTCCCGGCTGGTCGGCGCAGGTCAACGGCGCCGCTGCGCCCTGCATTCCAGCCAACGCCTGGATGCGCGCGGTCCCCGTGCCCGCGGGCAGGAGCGAGGTCGTGCTGACCTTCCGCTCGACCTACCTCGCGGCGGGGGCCGCGATTTCCCTGGCCGCGCTGGTCGTCATCGTGGGGCTGCTGCTCGGACCGACACGGTGGCGCGAGCCGAATGCGCCCGCCGCGACCACTGCCCGAGGGTGAGAAGCAGGAGGCGGTCAAGGAGTCTTGCCGTCGCCGCGTACCTGGCCTTCTCTTTCGCCTGTTCCAACGGCTCGGCGTCGCGCGACGGGAGCGTGGCCGGCGCAACCACGACCGAAAGCGGAGGGGCTCGGGCGAACGGCGGCAGCTTCGGGGGCGGCGGGAGCGCCGGCAGCGGCGGAATGGTCGGTGGTGGCGGCACGTCCAGCGACGGTTCGGCTGCAACGGGCGGAGTGACGGTCACCGGCGGCACGACCGCCACCGGTGGCAGTCCCGCGGCTGGCGGAGCCGGCGGCGCGCGGACGAGTGACGCCGGTCTCCCCGACGGCATGGACGCCTCCGTCGATGTCGCTGCGGATGCGCGCGGGGCGACGGCGCGGACGCCGTCCTGACGGCCGACGCGGGCGCCGCCGACGCGCCTGATACCGGCGCAGGCGCCACCTTGCCGTCGCGCGCCTCCGTGCTCGAGGCCATGCGCCGGGCCAACGACTTCTTCCTGGCTCGCTGGCCCGACCCGACGGTCGACATCGTGACCGACAAGAGCCGGCCGAGCAATCTGTGGACGCGTGCCGTGTACTTCGAGGGAATGATGGCCCTGTACGCGGTCGAGCCGGATGTCGCTCGCCAGGCGAGCCTTCTCGACTATGCCGTGCGCTGGGGTGCCAGCCCGTCGCACCCCTGGACGCTGACCTACACGGCGGCGGGCACCATGACCAGCAATGCCGACAACCAGGCCTGCGGTCAGACGTACATGGATCTCTACCGGATCGATCCGAAGCCCGAGCGCATCGCCACCATCAAAGCCAACATCGACGACATGGTGGCGCGCGGCACCGCCAACGTGTGGACCTGGATCGACGCCATCCAGATGTCCATGCCGGTGTTCGTCCGCCTTGGGGTGCTCTACTCGGACGCGGACTACTTCGACGCCATGTGGGCGCTGTACAACAACACCCGCACGCAGCAGGGCGGCGGTTTGCGCAATTCCGCAGACGGCTTGTGGTGGCGCGACCTGCATTTCTCTCCCGGCGGCGGCACGCAGCAGCGCATGACCTCGGCGCTGTACGAGTCGATGCCCGCCTCGAGCACCGACGCCTACGTCGTGGCGCCCAACGGCCAGAACCTGTACTGGTCGCGCGGCAATGGCTGGGTCATGGCCGCTCTCGTCCGCGTGCTCGATTGGCTGCCCGCAAGCGACAATCACCGCGCCACTTACGTCGGCGATTTCCAGACCATGGCGGCCTCGCTTCTGCCAATGCAGCGCAGCGACGGCTTCTGGAACGAGAGCCTGCTCGATCCCACCCACTGCGCGAGCATCGGTCTGTCCGGCCAGGACGGACCCGAGACGAGCGGCACGGCCCTGTTTGCCTACGGCCTGGCTTGGGGCATTCGCCAGGGACTTCTCGACGGCGCCACGTACGGCCAGTCGCTGGCCCGCGCCTGGCAGGGATTGACCGCCATCGCCTTGCAGCGCGACGGGAGGCTGGGCTACGTGCAATCGACTGGCGACCGGCCGTGCACCGACTCGGCGGCTCTGGGCCCTGCCAAGTTGGCCAACTTCGACGACTACGGCGTGGGCGCTTTTCTGCTCGCGGGCACCGAGGTCTATCGACTGGCGGAGTAGCGGCTAGCCCGGCCGCACGGCCGCGGTCGTGAGCAGATGTCCCGCGATCTCGAGCCAACGCGCCTGGGCCGCGAAGGGGCCTTCCTGCTTGCTCAAAGCGAGAGTCACGGCCACGCTGCCGTCGGGAGACGGCAGGACCGTTGCTTCCTGGAACGAGACGTAGCGCCCAAGCAACGGGTTGATGGCCTTGTAGAGCGCCTCTTTGATCGAGAAGCACAAGATCACCTCGCGCCGACGCAGCGACTCGGGGATCGATTTCAGATGGGCGAGTTCCGCCGGGGTCATCACGCGGCTGCTGATGTCCGGCCGGACGCCCAAGCCGGGCTCGCGTGGTGAGGACTGTGGTCCTGGAACGGGCTCGATGTCGACGCCGATGGACAACCCGTCCCGCCGGCGGGCGGCTAGAGCCACGGCCAGGGCCCGTTTGTGGCTGATCGAGCCGGTCACGCCGTCTGGCAGATCCGGCGCGCCTCGCGTGTTGGCGAGAATGGGGCCGCAGTCGAGGTCGAGGTCGCGCAAGGCCTCGTGCAAGGCGATGCGCCCGGCGAGCCAGCTTGCCTTGCGCGCGGGCGGCAGGGCCTCGAAATAGGCGCGTTCTGCGTCAGCGAGCGAAGCGAGACCGGGCGCGAGCAGGTCGCCCGCCACGCCGCAGGCCGGGATGCGGACCCCGACGCACCGGCCATGCGGCAGGTCGATGCGGAAGGCCACGTCCGCGAGCATGGGGGCATGTTGCCAGATCCCTGCCGCAGCGACCAATCCTGGCCCCGCTGCGGCGCCAGCGACTTGTCGCCCAAGCCCAACGCGTTATTGCACGGGAGAAGAGGTGTTGCCGCTGCGCATTATGCAATCGCCTTGGCCGGCGCGGCGACCGGGCGACCGATCGACGGTGCGTCTGGAGTCTGCGGATCCGGTGACAACTTCCGTCCCTCTTCGACAATGACCTGAAAGCGGGCCCGTTTCGTGGAACCGGGGCCGCCGGCCAGACCCGGAAACAGTCGCATGGAAACCAACCAAGAGCACGGGGACGTCAGAGTGGATGCGCCGAGCACCGATGCAGCCAGCATGTGCGCACAGCAAAGCGAGCTGATGGTGGCGTGCGCGGCGGGGAAACTGGATGTTGTCAGACGCCTGCTCGACGCCGGTGTCGACGTGAACCACGTAAACGCGTTCGGTGAGACGCCTTTGACCTATGCCGTGGCCGCGCAGCGCTCGGCGGTGGTTTCCCATCTCCTGGCCAAGGGAGCCGACATCGAGCTGCCTTCGCGTCCGGCATGGAGCCCTCTCATGTATGCGGCCGCCACCGGCAACCACCACATTCTTGCGACGCTGATCGGGTGGGGGGCGGACGTGGCCCGGCGCGATCTCGAAGGTCGATTGCCGGTCGAGCTGGCGAGGAGCGCGGGGCATTTTCGATGCGCTTCTCTCCTCGAGCTGCGCGGCATGCTGAGTGTGGTGGTCGAGGAGCTTCGCCGCCGTGGCTCGGCACCACGCGGCAGAGAGCATGCGGGCCCGGCTACTGCCGTGCGGCGCCGCTCTCGCGTTTCGACGCGCGTCTCGTCGAGCGGGTAGGCATCCATCCGCGCGCAGCGGCCGAACCGCGCTTCGCGTCGCGGAGAGATCACGGGCCGGCTTGCGATCTGACAAGCCGGCAACGGCCTCTCTGGCTCCCATCGGACAGGGCCCGGCTTCGGCACACGGAACGGAAGGTCAGCTCGCGCACTCCGCCCGGCGGGGTGCCGGTGCGGGCGAGCCCATGCGACAGGTCTGCTGGCTGGCCAGTGGTTGGTCGGAAGTCCGGTTGTTTCCCTTGCGTCCGGCGAACCGCAGGGATCCTGGCGAGATCCCGAGGTTCTTGCGGAAGACCTTGCCAAAGTAGTTGGCGTCGGAGTACCCGCACTGCACGGCGACTTCCTTGACCGTCAAGCCTCCCTGGGCCAGCAAGCGCTTGGCCTCGTCGAGACGGAGCGACGCGAGGTAGTGCCCGGGCGAGACACCGCGCTTCTTGCCGAACTTCCTCGTGAAGTAGTAGCGGCTCATTCTTGCGACGCGAGCCATGTCTTCGACCCCGATTGGGCGGGAGAGATTCTTCAGGCAGAACTGCTCCACCTCAAAGAAGAGGTCCGGCGTGGACGCGCGGGGCGCGCTCGACTGGCTCAGTTGGCCGAGCGTCTCGCTGCGCATGCTGCTGACGATGGTATGGGCGATCTCGGACGCGTGGCGCGGAGAGCTGATGGTGCCCTGCAGGGCGGAGAGGCATGCGTCGGCGGTGAGGGCGAGAGTGCGGGAGCGCAATTCCAGGGCGAAGACCGGTCCCATCGTCGCGGTGATCTCGCGCATGGCCCTGACGGCAGCCCGTCCGCACAGGGTGACATAGAAGAACTCCCATCGCTCGCTGGCGTCGACGTGGCAACGACATTCGCTGGGGGAGTAGAGCACCATGACGTCTCCGGCCTCCGCGACGAACTCTCGACCGTCGTAGTGCAACACGCTGCGTCCGTTCACCGTGCAACGAATGCTCGCGAGATCGAAGTCGCCTCGTCGCCATGCGCTATCCCGGTGGGGGGACTGTCCGGCCTCGATGAAGCCCACGCTGTGGATGAACTCCGGCGGCAGCGCCAGCAACTCGGGAAACAAGATGACCTCGCGATAGCCGGTTCCGAAAAACCGGTCGAACGGCCGTGGATTCGACGAAATGGCAGCGCCCATTTTGCCCTCCCGTGGCAGGAGTGTCCGCAACCCCGCGAAACCGGCTCACACCGGGGCACAGAAAGCCCCGCCACGGCACGATTCGGCTCGGGTACTGCGTGCGCGCGACCTGGCGCGTCGGCCGACACTGTGCTCCGCTCGGATCTAGGCGAGCGTGGCCGGCGCAAGATCGAGGTTGTCGGCGTTCCGGTTGGCCTGTCAGGCCGCCCATTGGGTGGAGCGCGTGCCGTCCGCCAGGAGGCGAGCGAGGCCAAGTCCGTCTCGGGGAAGCGGAGCTGCGGGGTGTGTTGACGGCACACTCCGAATCCCATAGATTGACTCGGCCAATCCGCATCGGTGCCTTGCTGTGTGCCCGCAACTGCGGAAGTGGAGATCCCGGGTGAAGCGATCAAGCACGCGAGCCATCGTTGCGGCGGGATTGGGGATGGTCGTGGCGCTGGTTGTCTGGCAGATCGCCAGGCGGCATTCGGGCAAGAACGTGTCTCCCGTCAAGCCGGGCTCGATCACCATAGACTACCCGGCCGAGGGTTCCGTTTTTCCTCCCGAGTTCCCTGCCCCTACCTGGCTTTGGCGGGATGCGGAAGACGAAGCGACTTCTTGGGTGATCAGCATTGCCTTCTCCGATGGGGCCCCACCGCTCCGCGTTGCGTCCTCGGGTGAGCGGATGCGCATCGGAGAGAGCGATCCGCGCTGCGTTTCGCCCACAAACAAGCCTCCGACGGCGACGCCGGAGCAAGCTGCGGCTCACACCTGGACGCCGGATGCCGCCACCTGGTCCGCCATCAAGGCGCACTCGGTGGGCCGCCCGGCGACGATTGTCATCACCGGACATCGCCGAGGGGATGCGACGAGGGTCATCTCGCGCGGCCAGGTTTCGCTCCAGACCTCGCGTGACCCGGTGGGCGCGCCCATCTTCTACCGCGACGTGCCGCTCATGCCGTCGGAGAGCGAAAAGGGCGTGATCAAACCCTTGGCGCCCCAGGCGGTTCCTCTGATTGCCTGGAGGCTGCGCAGCGTCGGCGAGAGTCGAAGCCGACTCCTGATGGAAGGCCTGCACACGTGCGCGAATTGCCACTCCTTTTCTGCCGACGGCAAGACGCTCGGGATGGACATGGACGGCCCCCAGAACGAGAAAGGACTGTACGCGATCGTCAAGGTCCAGCCGCAGATGGCGATTCGCAACGAGGACTTGGTCACATGGAGCACCTTCCGGGGCAAGCTGGGCAGCAAGCTGCGGGTGGGCTTCATGTCGCAAGTCTCCCCCGATGCCCGCTACGTCATCACGACGGTCAACGACCCCGGCATCGACCAGACCGACTATCAGCGTCGCAAGAATCCGATCGACCTCGTGCGCAACTACTACGTCGCGAATTTCAGGGACTATCGTTTCCTGCAGGTCTTCTACCCGACCCGCGGCGTGCTGGCCTGGTACAGCCCCACGTCCGGACACCTGCAGTACCTGCCCGGCGCCGATGACACGCGCTTCGTGCACGCGAACGCGGTGTGGAGCCCCGATGGCAAGTCCCTGGTGTTTCTGCGAGCGCAGGCGCGGGATGCCTATCCCGGCGGCACGCAGCTGGCAGAACACGCCAACGATCCCAAAGAGACGCAGATCAAGTACGACCTCTATCGTATTCCGTTCAACGGCGGAAAGGGCGGCAAGGCCGAGCCGATCGCCGGCGCCTCGCGCAACGGGATGAGCAACTCCTTTCCCAAGATCTCTCCCGACGGACGCTGGATCGTGTACGTGCAGAGCCGCAACGGGATGCTCATGCGTCCGGACGGCCAACTCTACATCGTGCCCGCGGGCGGCGGCACGGCCCGTCGCATGAAGTGCAACACCCCGCTGATGAACTCCTGGCACAGCTTCTCGCCGAATGGCCGCTGGCTGGTCTTCTCGTCGAAGAGCCGCTCGCCGTACACGCAGATGTTTTTGACCCACATCGACGAAGCCGGCAACGACAGCCCGGCCATCCTGATCGAAAACGCCACCGCGGCCAACCGGGCGGTCAACATCCCCGAGTTCGTGAAGATCCCGCCGGACGGAATGATGAAGATCGACACGCCGGCGGCCGACTATGCGCTGCACATGGACCTTGCGATCGAGTCGATGAAGAGTCGCAAGTACGAGGCTGCCGTGCGGGAATGGACCAAGACGCTGGCGCTGGCCCCCAGGGAACCGCGAGTGCACAACGGGCTGGGCGTTGCCCTGTCGGAAATCGGCAAGGTGGAGGAAGCGATCGCGCACTATCGCGAGGCGGTGGCGCTAAGCCCACAGTACGCGGAGGCCCACAACAACCTCGGCGATGCGCTGGCCCGCAAGGACGCCGTCAAGGAGGCGGTGGCGCAATTCGAGAAAGCGGTGCAACTGGACCCCGGGTACACCATCGCTCGCGCCAATCTCGGCATGATGCTGGCCCGCACGGGGCAGACGGACAAGGCGATCGTCCACATGAAGAAGGTGGTCGAGGCCAAGCCTGATGCGGCCGAGGCCCGCCGGGATCTCGGGCACGCGTTGGCGGACAAGCGGGATTTGTCGGGGGCACGCGTGCAACTGGAAGAGGCGGTCAGACTGTCAAGTCGGAGAGATCCTTTGGCGCTGCACATCCTCGGCCGCGTCTACGCCGACTTGGGCCGATTTCCGGAAGCCGTTCGCGCCCAACGCGAGGCTCTCGTGCTCGCCGTGCAGCAGGGCAATGCGAAGCTCGTCGCCCTGGTCAATGCCCAGCTCGACAGGCTAGGGCCGTACCACGGCTCCGGACTCTGAGGCAGTCCGCACGGCTTGTGGATTTGTCCTACGCGGGTCAGAACTGGCCGAAGAGCTTCCGGGTTTCGGTCGGCACCCAGCCGGACGGTCCTTTGGGCGAAGGCGTGTGGTCGCCGACGAACGGGGAGGCCGTTCACGATGAGGACGCGACAGTGTCGCTCGTTCCGTGCGCTTCGAACGGACTCGAAAATAAGCGCCCCCACCAGACGGAGCGACCGGCTCGGAGGTCACGCTACCCGCTATGGGGCCCTCTGGTGGGGGCAAATCGGCAGATCTGGGACTCTCGGGCTGCTTGGCGACCGAAGGCCCAAGCAAACATCTAGCAGTAGTACCAACGTCCCTATTCGGCTCACAAAAGAAGCGCGCTCCCCTGGGGGATCTCGCTATGCGGTCGCCCAGGGCCGAGCCTCGCTACTCGATGTTCGCCGACTTGAATTCCCAGCCGCTGGCGTTGCAGAACTTGCAGCTCGGACCGATGAGAAGGGCCTTGCCGGTCGCTCCCTCGTCACCCTTGAGCTGCCAGTTCAGCCAGGCCAGGTTGATCGTGTTGAAGTCTCCGGTGCCCCTGCTCAAATCGCCGCCGTGGCCGCCACTGTCCTTGCTGAACAGGATGACCGGAATCCCGAGGGGGCTCATCTGCTCGTAGTCCCTCATGCCGTTTTCGTATGCGACGTCACCGGAGCCACCGACAAGGATCTTGAACGGCGTGTGGACCGTCTTGTAGTAGCTCGGAACCGAGCTGGTCAGCCCGCTGCTGGTTTGTCCGACGGCCGTCATGCGTGGATCGCCGGCCGTGCCCATGGCCATCAGTCCGCCACACGAGAACCCGTCGGCTGCGATCTTCGTGGTATCGAGGCTCTGGTAGTAGGCGCTGCAGGATTTGCCGTTCTCGGCGATGGCCCAGTCGATGTACCCAATCATGACCTTCGCCATGCCCGCCACGTCGGTTGACATGGAGATGGTGCCGCAGTTCGTGCCGCCGCTGCCCGGCGGACCGTCGGCGACGACGAAGTACCCCCAGGAGGCGATCTCACCCATGGCCGCCTGGTTCGACAAGCCGTTCCGGCTACAGCCGCCCTCGCCCCAGACGAAGATCGGGTACTTCTCCTCGCCCCCCAGGTCCGCCGGCCGGTAGATGGTGCCACAGCTGATCTGTGGGTCGGAATTGGACTCGATGACCACTTTATGCGGTCCAGTGCCCGAGACACTCTTGCCCGTGTCTTTGGACGGGGTGCAGTTGGTGCTCCCGGTGCCGCCGCCCGCGCCCCTGCCACCGGTACCCGAAGGGCCCGCGGTGCCTCCGGTAGCGCGTCCACCCGCCCCGGTTCTCCCTCCGCTAGCGCCCGTGGACCCGCCGGCGTCGCCACCACCGGTGCCGACCGCGCCACCGGTCAGCGTCGAGCCGCCACTGCCTTCCAGCGACGTTCCCGTGGTGCCGCCACTGCGGCCACCCGTGCGGCCACCCGTGCGGCCACCCGTGCCACGCACGGCGCCCCCTGTTCCCGGCCTGCCACCGCTGGCCTGCGAGGAGCCGCCGGACGCTACCGTGCCACCGTTGCCGGACGTGCCGCCCGCCACGGGTTGCGACGCGCTTCCGCCGCTACCGCTCGTGCCTCCCGAGGCGGGGGCGACCGTGGTGCCGGTGCCGCCCGTGCCACCGCTGGCCTGGCCGCCGGAGCCGCCTCCCGTGCTTGTCGCTCCGCCGCTGCCCGCAGAGCCGGTGGTCGGGTCGCCACAGCCGCCCAGGGCGACGCTCAGAATTCCGGTGATCAGTACCTTCGTTGACAGATGCGCATTCCCCATTCGGAGGGACTCCTTTGCATAGAGGGCTACCTCGGCCGCGAGGACCGTTCGGCAGTTGCTTTGGGCCCAGCCCCGCTACTCGATGTTCGCCGACTTGAAGTCCCAGCCGCTGGCATTGCAGAATTTGCAGCTCGGGCCAATGAGCAGGGCCTTGCCCTTCTCGCCCTCGTCGCCCTTGAGCTGCCAGTT
>JAFGPX010000252.1 GCA_016935975.1 Deltaproteobacteria bacterium | reverse complement strand
TCGAGGATGTCCTTCTCCTTGCGATTGATGGTCTCGCGCAAGCCGAGGAGATCCTTCTCCTTGTGCAAGGGCTGGGCTTGCAGGTGAGAGCGCAGGTCATCGATCACCGCGCCGAGATCGCGCTTTTCGTCTTCGAGCTCGTGGACGCGCTTCTGCAGGTCGCTGAACACGGCATCGTTGGCGGCCACCGTGGCGTAGGCGACCACCGAGGTGGCGCGCACTTCGTCCGGCAACGGCAGCGCATCCTCGTCTGCCTCCGGCTGGCGCAGCACGTCCGGATTGCCCTCCACCTCCGCGGGCAGCACCTCCGCGGACGTCAGGGCGACCTCGGCGGTCGGGGACTCGGACGAGGGTACGACGGTGGGCACCGCGTTCAAGTCCACGAGGGCTTCCTCGTCCAACATGTTGCGCATCTGTTCGGCGGCGACCGAAGATGGCATCGCGCGGGTCGCCTCGTCCTCGTTCCACGCGTCGCTTTCCGAGTCCACGGCTGGGGCTTCGGCGGTCTGGCCGGCGGCCAGAGGCTCCACGGGAGGAGGCGTGACCATGTCGAGCAGGCTCTTCCCCGGAAGCGTCTTGCGCATGTCCACGCTCTCCCCGAGGGGCAGGGGCGACGAGATCTCCAGCGCGTCGAAAGCGGCATCTGCCTCCTTGTCGAACATGGCGTCCAGCATCGGGTTGACGCCCAAGGGATCGCCCGGGGCTGGCGTCCTGGGTACTTGCGGCGGCCGCGGCGGCGGGGTGGCCAGCTTGGACTCGTCGACGATATCGTCCGCCTCGATGGCGATCTCCGACGATACGACCTCGGTGCCGACGAAGATCTCGGAGGACAGCGAAGGCGTCCCGCTGGCGTCGGGCTCGTCGAGACCCACCAAGACGTTCACCTTGCGCATCAACTCGTGGCGATCGAGAGGCTTGAACATGTAGTCGTCGGCGTGCAGCTTGAATGTCTTGTGCTGCTCGAACTTCTCGGGCGACTCGTCGGACGAGGTCAGAATGAGCGGGATCTCCTTGAGTTCCGAGCTGCGCTTGATCTTGTTGCAGATGGCGTAGCCAGCCTTCCGCGGCTCGACCGACACCAACATCAGCGCGGGCCGGTTCTTCTTGGCCCATTCGACGACTTGCTCGCCGTTGGTGATGTTCTTGATCTCGAAGCCGTAGGGCTCCAGCGTTCCGACGATGACGCCCAAGGCGGCTTCGTCGGGCTCCACACAGAGAAGCGTTCTCGTCGACATGAGGATGCCGGACGTTACTACGGATGGGCACTTCCTACCAAGCGGGGCCGCTAGGCAGCGATCCCGCGGTAGCCGCAGGGGGTCGTGGAGAGCTACGCGATCGCGGTGGCGCGAGCACGCGAGCGCGGCTGGCGGGGCAAGGCGAGCGAGGTCCAGGGCGCCGAGTCCACCGAGGGTTCGTCTCCGTTCGCCGAAGAGGGTGCGGGCCGGGCCGCGCCCGGCGCGGGCATGCCGGTGGGAGGCGCCCGGCCCACCGTGTCACGGATGGCTCAGGTAAACGGTTTCGACCCAGTTGGCCAAAGCGTCTTCGTCCAGATCCGCGGTAAAGACATAGTCGAGACCACCGGGCTCGCGAAAGGTGACGGTCGCGACCCCGCGGTGAGTGTCGACGAAAGCTCGCCGGCCGCGCAAGACGCGCTGGCGGGCGCCCGCCAAGGGCACCGTGTCGGAGGGTGCTACCGTCACGCCCAAGCGGTGGCCGCCGGGCGCTTGGTACGCAACGTAGGCGCCGATGCGGTCGCGCACATTGACCAGCCGGCCACCCTGACAACGCGTGGCGCCGTGCCCGGCCCCCGGCCGCAGGCTGAAATCGACCTTGCCGCGGAACCAGTCCGAAACCTTCGAGCAGCTGTCGGAAAGCACATCGAGTGGGAGGTCGTGGTGGAAGGTGGAGAGCGCCTGTTCGACCACGGGCGAGCGCGCAGCACGTTGCGTGTTGACGACCAGGAGCAGCACGGCGGCCGCGGCCGCGACGCCAATCGTGAAGGCGCGCGGGTGCGCCTGCCAGAGCCAGCGCCGCCGCGGTGCCGGGGCGGCCGCGAGCGCTATCTCGATGCGCGAGCGCAATCCGACGGGCAGGGAGGGACGGGGCAGATGGCCGCGGATGGCGGCTTTGAAGCGGGCCTGGAAACGACTGGCCTCCGAGCACCTCTGGCAGGTGCGCAGGTGGGCCTCGAAGGCCTCGCGATCCACAGAAGTCAGCTCGCCGTCGACATAAGCGGCCAGGACGGTTTCGGATCCCGCGCAGGGTGAAGTCACGCGGCACCTCCCTCCTTCTTCTTGCGCAGGTAGCTCTGCAGATCGAGCACCTCCGCGTCCGGCTTCGGCGCTGCGGGCTCGACCTCGGCCGCGTAGTCCGATAGCCGCTTCTGCAGCATGCGGCGGCCGCGGAAAAGGCGGCTCATCACGGTGCCCGCCGGACACTCCATGATATCCGCGATCTCCTTGTACGAGAGGTCTTCCAAGTCGGCCAGAATGACGGGCAGGCGGAATTCGGGCGGCAGACTTTCCAGGGCTTTCTCGACGTCACGCGACAGCATGCGGCCGAAGAGCGCGCTTTCGGCGTCGCGCGGGGCCCGGCCCTGGAACTGCCCCAGGTTGGCCGCGCTGCTCTCGGCCTCGCCCAGGATTTCCTGCTCCCGG
>JAFGPX010000251.1 GCA_016935975.1 Deltaproteobacteria bacterium | reverse complement strand
ACGTCGACGAGCACCTCCACGGCGACGTCGACGAGCACCTCCACGGCGACGTCGACGAGCACCTCCACGGCGACGTCGACGAGCACCGCGACCTCGAACGTGTTGTTCAGCGACGACTTCAGCAATGGCTACGCCGCCAACTGGCAGCTCTCGGTTTCCGACGACGGCCTGGTCAGCGACACGGCGGACGGCGGCAACCAGAACGTCACCCTGGACACCACCGACCACGACTTCACCCGCTTGCGCGCCAACCTCGACGGTTCGCTGTTCGAGGACATCGACATCGTTGCCTCGATGCGGTTCAAGGTCGAACAGCCGCCCCTGTCGAGAAGGAGCGTGCGGCTCGACGTGCGGCAGGCTTCGAGCACCGAGAACATCTTCTATGCGGTGGGCGCCATCGTCACGGAAGAAAACACCATCCCCAAGGTGAGCATTTTCAAGAAAGTCGACGACGGCGACGGCAGCTACACCATCTGTGCCCTGGCCGAGGGCGCGCTGTCGACTCCGGCGCCGGCGGCCGAGTGGCACTCGCTCAAGCTGACGGTCGAGGGTGAGCTGGGCGTCTCCCTTGCCGCCTTCTTCGACGACGCGCAGATGGCCACGTTCGTCGACGACTGCACGTCGTCCCTGACCTCGACGGCGGGCGACATCGTGCCCAACGGAGGCTGTCTGGCCAATCAGACCGCCATCGGCATCCAGGTCGAAAAGGGTATCGTCGCCAAGGTGGACGACGTTCTGGTGACGAAGCTGTAGAGCGTCAGAACCTGGCGCAAAGCATGGCCTGCCCGAGCCAGAGCGGTCGGCCCAGGCTGCCGAGGTATCTGTCTTCCGTGCCGAAGACCTGCGCCTCGCTGTGCAGCCAGAGGGTCCCGCCGCGCAGCTCCAGCGCCAGGTAGGGAAGCATCTCGAACGCAAACCCAACCGCGGCCAGCGCGGCCGGGCTGGCCAGGGTCACGGTCTCTCCCGTGTACTGGTCGCGGGGATCTCCACGCGCGACGACCCAGTGCTCACCGGCGCCCACCTCGATCGCGGGCCGCAGGCGATGCCAGCGCGGACCAAGCAGGGTTGCCGTCACCCCGACATAGCGTTGCGCCAGCCTCACCCTCCCTCCTTCGGTGGCCCGCGACGGCTCGGTGCCCAACCCGGCGGCCATGACACCGATCCGCAGCCAGGACGTCGGATGATAGCCAGCCGCCAGCTGAGGAGCGAGCGAGGGCAAGAAACCGGGCGGCGCCCCGAGGATCGCCAGCCCGGCCGCCAAGTGGACATGCCGGATACGGGCCGGCGGCGGCGCCGGCGCCGGCGCGGCCTCGGCTCGCCGGCCGGCGAGGGTATCGAACATGCGCGCGCGAATGAAGTCGACCGCCCGCACGGCCAGGATGACGTCCGCGCGCTCCTGCGCATCGGCGACTTCGCCCGCATCGAACCGCGCCACCGTGGTCTTGCCGCTGCCACGATCGAGGAAGGTCACTTCGAGCGCGTGCTGCGCCTTGGCGTCGCCCTCGGGGCGGGTGAAGGTCACCAGCGCAGCCGGCCGCAGACCAGACCACAGGTTTTCGAGCTGCGGCAGCGACAGAGGATCCACCGCCGGGGTGACGAGGCGAACTTCGAAGCCTACCGAGGTGGCCTCGCCGCGCAGGCGGTTGAGGGCCTCGACAATCGCCGCGTCGGCTTCGTCCGGCAAGGCCACCACGACAAGCGCAGGCCTGGCGCCATCGGGCGCAGAAACGCCCGCCACCTCGGCCTGGACCAGGCCGAGGAAGACCAGGGACAGCGAAAGGCTCACTAGGGGGCGGATTCTAGTAGAGACTTGGCCAAATGGGCCTGCACCCCTCGCGGAAACCTTTCTAGGTAGGTCTGTGCGGTTTGGCGCGCCCGGCTGGGATCCGTTCGCGTCAAGAGCACCAATTCGCGCCCCAGTGCCTCGCCCGCGTACGGGCCACGGCTCGACTCGCGAAGATAGGTGTCGTACCACGACAGGGAGGCGGACGTGGACGCGGGCGAAAGCTCGGCGAGACGGCCGAGGAAGAACGCCGCATCGCTGGCGCGCGCCGTGCCGGGGAAGCGCGCGCGCACGCCGAGCAACGCCTGGCGCGCCAGATCGTTGCGCCGGATGTAGCGGGCCGCATCCGCCAAGGCGGTCAAGTCGGCGGCCGAAGCGCCGGCCAGGGTGGCGTCCAGCCCGCGCCGCTCGGCGTCCCGCACCACGGCCGCGAACTCGCCCTGGGCGATCAATCGGCCCCAGCTGGCGGCGCCAGGTTCGGCCGGCTCGACGTGCGCCTGGCGCCGACGCGCCGGCGCGGGCGTCACACGCGGCGCGGCCGGCTCGGGCGATACGGCTATGTCTGCCGTCCTGGCCGGAGCCGCCACGGGCGCGGGCGTCACGGGCTCGGGCTGGCGCGCCGGAGCGGCGAAAAGCTCCAGCGACTCGCCCGCCCCGAGGGTGAACACTCGGCCGGCGGCCGGCCCACGCACCTCGACCACGCCGGTCAGCATCTGCAGGGCCAGGCGCCCGCGGCTCGCCTCGAAGGCCAGATGGAACGAAGTGCCCCGCACCGCGACCGAGAATGGCCCGGCGTCAAAACGCCAGGAAGTGTCCTTCCGGTGCCAAACCGCCACGTCCAGCGCGCCATCGGCCAGTGCGACGCGCGCCCCGCGCGCGTCGACTGCGAGAACCGACACCCTGGTCGACGGCGCAGCGCGAATCTCGGACCGGTCCGAGAAGACGAGGCGGGCTGGCGCCGAGCGAGCAGCCACAACGCTTCCGCCCGGGTCCAGGGTCGCGCCTTCGACCACATAGTGCAGGGGCGCGGCTTCTCGCGTGCCCTGGAACCGGTGCAGCGCCAGCCCGACGACAAGCGCGGCGGCGGCCAACGCGAAACCAGGCAGCCACCAGCGCGAGGCCGTGGCCACGACCGGCACCGACGGGGACTTGCCCTCGCACAGCGCGCCTTCCAGCCGCTGCCATCCCCGGTCGAGCTCGGCGGGCAGCACGTGACCCAGGCCGCTGCGGGTCGCGTCCGCCACGGCGTCGACGATCTTCTGGGTACGGTCGAGGGTCATGCGTTTCCCCCAAGTGGCGTGCGGCACGGCGCGAATCCGAGCCTGGCGACCAGCTCCTCGTCGGCCGAAGCCGCTCGCTCGATCGTGCGCATGGCCTTGACCAGATAGCGCTTGACGGTGGCCAGGGAAATCCCAAGACCGTCCGCGATCTCCAGAAGCTCCATCCCCTCCACGTGCCGCAGCACGAACACCGCGCGGTGCTTGTCTTTCATGCCGTCGAGGATCTGTTGTATGCGCGCCAGGGTATCGCGCGCCTCGAAGTCGGCACCACCGCTGCTGTGGACGGCGGCCAGCACGAGCTGGGTGCGCGCACGCTGGACCACCTGGAAGTGGCGGATCTCCTCGCTCATCACGCGCAGGGCGATCGAGTAGACGAAGCTGCGAATAGCTGTCGCGTTGTGCAGGGTGTGCAGGCGGCGGAAGACGCGAATGAACACCTCTTGCACCAGATCCTCGTGGTCGTGGCGCGCGCTGAGAGAACGGCGGAACAGACCGAAGACCATGGGCGCGAAGCGATACCAGACTTCTCGTTGCGCCCAACGCCTGCCCGCGAGCACTTGGGCCACCAGGGTCTCGTCTGCCGTGCCCGCGCAGGCGCGCTCGTCCGCCGCCTGCACCCGGCCATCCACCAGCTCGAGCTTCGGCGGGGCGGCGTTGGCCGGTGCTTTTCCGTGCTCCTTGTCGAAAGGCACGGATTCTATTTTGGCACGAGCCGCGAACGACATGGTGGTCAACCCCGTTGGCGCACAGAATCAATCGGGCCGTCGGGGCATTTGGGCAGTGCGCACGACACGGTCAAACGGCTCACCCGGGGCTCCGCGGGGCACCGGGTGAGCCCACATCTCCCTTCGTTGTCCCAGGTCGGACCGACGAAGTGGTCTAGGGACAACCAAGGAGGAACGGAGACGCAGAGACGGATTGCATGGTTGAAATGCTGTGGATTCTCCGGCTCTGTCTCTCTGTTCCTCCCTGTGTGCGCGGGCTGCCACGCAGAACCGCGCCGGGCCCCGGCAGGCTCAGCAGCCACGCCCCAGGCGCGCGCGCACCAGATGGCCGGGAACCCACTTCTCCACTTCCTTGCGCGACGAGATCTCGCGAATCGCCGTGTCGACGAAGCCTGCTCCGGCGAGCACCCGGGCCACGTAGTCGCGGGTGTGGCTGTAGCGACCGTGCGGGTTCAGCCGATAGCCCGCCTCGGCCTCGCCCGGCTCGGCGCGCTCGAGGGTGAAGATCAAGGCGCCCCCCGGACGCAGCGCCCCCGCGGAGGCGGCGGCGAATTCCGCGAGATCGCCGAAGTACACCAGCGTATCGGCGGAGACCACGAGGTCGTAGCTACGCTCGTGCTGGCGCAGGAAGGCGGTCAGCTCCGCCACGACCAGCTCGTCGTAGCCCCCACGCTCGCGGGCCAGCGCCACCATGGCGGGGGACAAGTCGACGCCCACCAGCCTCGTGGCCCGCGGCCGCAGCAGTGGCGCGCAAAGCCCGGTGCCGCAGCCGGCATCGAGCACGGCCAATCGTGGCGGGAGCGTGGCCGCGATCTCGTCGACGGCCTCCGCCACGAGCGCGGGTCCGCGATACTCCAGGCTCGCCAATTTCGCGTCGAAGTCGGCGGCCAGGTGGTCGAATTCCGTGCGCACGTACTCGTCGGATGCACGCGGCGGCGTGTCTTTCCCGGTGCAGGCGGCGAGCAAGTGGCGGGCGCGCGCATCGTCGGGCGCCAGCGCGAGGCAACGCCGGTACATCTCCGCCGCTTCCTCGATGCGACCCGCCATGTAGAGCGCGATGCCGAGGTTGCGGCACATCGCCGCCGATTCCGGCGACAGGCGTGCGGCCTCGCGGTAGGCCTCCACGGCTTCTGCCGCTCGGTCCATGCCCTCGAGAACGGAAGCCAGATTCTGCCAGGCCGTGGCGTGCTCGGGCTTCCGCGCGATGACCTCGCGAAAGATGGCGACCGCGCCCTCCCAGTCGCCGCGCGCGCGCAGCACGGTTCCCAGATTGGACAGCGTGGTGGCATCGTCCGGGCGCAGGGCGAGCGCGCGCCGGTAGTCGGCCTCCGCCTCGTCGAGGCGCTGCAGGCTGCGGTACACGTTGCCCCGGTTGCTCAGGGCATCGGCGTGGTCGGGCTCGAGGGCCAGCGCGCGATTCAGTAGCTCCAGAGCCCTGGTCCTGTCTCCCCCTTGGTGCTCGGCAACGCCCAGGAAGTGCAACGCGTCGGCGTGGTCCGGCACGACCGCCAAGATCTGCCGATAGACGTGGGCGGCCTCCTCGAACCGGCCCTGGCGATGGCGCTCCACCGCAAAGGCCAGGGCCTCGGCCAGAGACATCGTGGTATTGGCACCGCCTTCCACGGACCTGCCGTCTCCTAGAGAGTGTCGATGCCGCTGTCCACCGGCGGCACACTCGTGTCAGGGCCCAGGTCGGGGCCGAGGTCGGGACCCAGGTCGGGGCCCAGGTCGGGACCCAGATCGGGACCCAGGTCGGGACCTAGATCGGGGGCCGCGTCGACACCCGCGTCCGGGTTCAGCTTGGGAAAGAGCTGCGAGGCGGGAACGCTCGTCTTGACCTGGCAGGTATTCGACCACAGCAGCCTGATCGTGGCCTTCTCCGCGTCCTCGCGGAAGTCGAGGCGGATGCCGTACTTCTGCCCGGACACGAGACTGATCGTGCCGGAGGATTCCCTGGCCTCGTGCGCGTCCCAGTCGTTGATGACAAGCTGGTTGTCGACCCACAGCCTGACCCCGTCATCCGACACGGCGTAGAAGCTGTGCGGGCCCGTCAGTTGCGGCAGCACCTGCCCGAGCCAGCGCACCGAGAACGTATCGGCGCCAATCGCGGGATCCGGCTGGCCCTCGGCCCAGTCGAAGTTCACCGCTTCCGCATCGTGGGTGGCGCGCAGGTTCGAGAAGTCGCTGTTGTCGTAGTACTCGCCCAGAAGGCCCGTTCCGTCGCCGGGCGTGGGCTCCGTGCAAACCACACCTCCGTATGTCGGCGTGAGCTGCGCCTGCGGGATGATCTCCCGGGTCTGGCAAACGCCGCCCCAATCAAGCTGCACCTGGCCGCCCCCATCCTGCTCGAAGTAGTCGAGGCGCAAGTCGTACTTCTGGCCGGCCACCAGGCTGATGGTGGCCGCGTTTTCGGTCGTGGCGTGCGCGTTCCAATCGTCGATGATCACCGTATTGCCGACGTACAGGCGCACGCCGTCGTCCGCCACGGTGTAGAAGGTCGTGGGGCCGGTGTACGGGGCCAGCAACTGACCGGTCCAGCGCACCGAGTACGAGCCCGGCGCGATATTCGGATCGGGCGAGCCGGTTTCCGGCCAGGCAAAGGCGATCGTGGGATCGGTGCGCGTCAGCTTGAAGCTGGTGAAATCCTGGTTGTCGTAGTAGTCGCCCCTCATGCCCGTGCCGGTGCCGAGGCTCGGGGCCGCGCAAGCCGCCGCCGTGAAGTAGAGCTGGCTCGTGGGAATGACCTCCTCCGGTTGGCACTCGCTCTTCCACCACAGCTCGACGACAGCCTCGCCGCTGTTGTCGTAGTACTCCAGCTTGATCGGGTACTTCTGGCCAGCCACCAGATCAGCGGTGCCTTCGTGGGTCTCCACGGCGTGGTCTTTCCAATCGTCGATGATGAGAGCGCCGTCGATCCACAGGCGCACGCCGTCGTCGGCACGCGTGACGAAGGTGTAGCGGCCGGAGAAGCTCGGCTGCACCTGGCCGGTCCAGCGCACGGAAAACACGTCGGCCGGCACGCCCAGATCGGGGTTTCCGAACCCCCAGTGGAAGTTGATGGCGGGATCCGCACGCGTCACCTGCAGGCTCGTGAAGGTGCGGGTGGCGTAGTACTCGCCCAGAAGCCCCTTTCCGTCGCCGAGAACGCCGACCGCCGGGCACCCGCCGATGGGCGCGTCCGCGGGCTGTCCGGCGTCCCTCGTGCCGCCGCCCAGGCCGGTGACGCCGCCTCGCCCGGACAGGCCGCCGCTGCCCGCGGCACCGCCGGGGCTCGTGACACCGCCGTTGCCCAGGCCGCCGTCGGTGTCGAGCGCACCGCCGTTCCCGGCCGCTCCGCCGATGGCGCTCGTTCCCCCCTGCCCGGCCGCGCCGGTGCCGCCGCCGGCCGCGACCATGCCGCCCGTGCTCGGTGAGCCTGTGGTGGCCAGCCCGCCAGCGCCCCCGGCGCCACCCTGGCTCGGGCTGGCTCCGCTGCCGGGCGTGCCGCCGCTACCGGGCTGCCCACCCGCGCCGATGGCGGCGTCAGCGGGAGTGGCCTGGCTGACCTTGCGATCGTCGATGCCGGCGATCAGCTCGCAACCTGTCGTCACCAGCACCAGAACCACCGACAGACGGCGCGCGCCCCTCACCACGTACCTCGCAGCGCCACTTTCGCCTCGCCGGGCCCCAGCTCGGGACAAAGGTCCATCCCGAACGCCGTCGTTCCCGGCGACGTCGTACTGCTGCCGCCCGGCCGCACCAGCAGATAGGCCGCCACCACCACCCCGACCAGCCCCACGCCGATCGTGACGTCAGCCACCCGCGCCGCGGTCTTGGCCTGGTTGTTGAGGTCCACGCCCTCCTGCGTGCATTGGTCCTGCGGACAGTGCCGGTTGCTGTCGAGCCGTTTCGTGATGGCCCGCACCCCGAAGACGGCCCCAACCGCGAGCGAGGCCACACCGATCCCGCCGACGAGGTGGGCGGCCCTCTTGCGCGACCACCAGGGGGCGCCGCCAGACGGAGAAACCAGGGTCGGCGCCGCAGATGCGTCCTGCCCGGCCGCCACGGCCGCCGCTCCGCTGGCTTCGAGCCGCACGTCCACCACCTTCTGCTCCTTGCCGGCCAGCTCGAGCTTGTGCTCCTGCGGCTTGTGATCGGCAAGCGAGACGGCGAGCGTGTGGCTGCCGGCGACGAGCCGAACCGGCCCCGGCAGCGGGCACTTGCCGACCTGGTTGCCGTCGACACGGATCTCGGCCCCCGAGGGATCGCAACGCACGATGATCGTGGCGATGCGGCCCTCTTGCTCCGCGATCAGAGCCTCGGCCTCTTCGCGGCGAACCTGGGGAACCTGCGCGCCACCGTCGCGCAGGTACTGGCCGAGCGCCTCGACGGCCTGCACCGGCTGCCCCGCGGCCGCGTGGGCTTGCCCCAGGTTGAGCAGCACCGAGAAGCTGCCGCTGATCTCGTGCGCCCGCTTGAACTCCACGGCCGCCTCGACGAAGGCGTTGTCCTTGACCAGCGACAGCCCGCGATTGAACCGCCATTGCGCTTCCGGGCCGAGATCGGTCTGGGCTGCAGCCAGCGCCGGCAGCAGGCAGACGAACAACGTCGTTGCACTGGCCATGGCACGTCTGGCATAGGCGCGGTTCATTGCACGGATTCTTCTACACGATTCGCCGCACAGGGAACATGGCCATCCATCGTTCGCGGCGGCTGCCCGCTGGCTCGGCTCACTTGGCCATCATTGCGTAAGCGAGCGTACGAGAGGAGGTGGCGAGAGCCGTTCCGAGCGATAGACGCCGAAGTCCACGGGCAGGCGGAACTCCCAGACGACCTTGCCGTCCTGCTTGGTGACCTCGAAGATGCGGCTCTCCGCGTTGGCGCCGCGCACGCCGGCGGTGACGAGCACGTTCCCGTTGGCCAGGCGGTCGGCGTCGCCCCAGAAGGGGAGGTAGAACTCGTTCTTGTACCAGGGATCCACGTTGAAGCTCCCCGGGAACTCCCAGACCAGCGTGGCGGTATTGCCGGCCTCGTCGATCTCGTACTCGACGGCGCGCGAGTGGTAGCCGTGCGGATTGCCCTCTTCGCCGACGACGCCGCTGTAGCCGCCGTTGTCGAAGAACAAGATGGTGCCGTCGTCGTGGATCTCGGGATCGTGGGTGTCGCTGTACTGCGAGGTCGCGGGCGAGAACTTCATGCCGTTGGTGATGCCCTTGCCGCTGTAGCTGGCCGGCAGGTGCCACACGAGCGTCGGGTTCTGGTAGGTCGTCTTGATAAGGCCCATGAAGCGGCAGTTGGCGTAGACCTCGTTTTTGTCGATGTCCACCGTGATCGAGTTGCCGTGGCACCAATCGCCCATTGCCCCGGACGGCGGGGGGACGAACTTGCGGTAGTCGAGGCTCCACACCACCTTGCCGTCGGCGGTGATTTCCTCGTAGACCGGCGAGGTGCCGCTCATCATGTCGCCCACGTCGCGCTGGATGATGTAGTGGCCGTTGGACAGCTTGCCGACGTGGTGGGTGAGGGTGCCGGTGCCGCCGCAGGTCGGGGTCGAGCATTGCCAAAGGGTGTTGCCGGCGAAATCCACCTCGCGCGGCGGCTCCGCGTTCTTGGCATTGGCGTCCATCACCGAGCCGAGCAAGATCCCCCGGTCGGTCAGATCGACGGAGATCGCGCCGCCGCGGTCGACCGACGTGCCGTCGATGTAGTACCAGACCGGCTGCCCGTCGGCGTCGTAGATCACCGCCATGGCGGGGTACTGCGACTTGGCGGTCGAGGTGCCGTCGCCCTTCTGGATGTTCATGAGCGTCCAGCCGGGTTGCATCTTGGCCGTATCGATGACCGTCACCTTGGCCACGGGGATGGTGGCCGGCAGGGCGCCCGTCTTGAAGCTGCCCTCGGCGCTCGCGCTGGCGCCGCCGGCCGTCGAGATGGCCTTGATCTGGTAGGTCTGCGACGCGTGCATGCCGATCACCACCACCTTGTGATCGGTGACCGGGTCGGCGTCCGCGATCTCCCACTCGTACTTGCCCACGCCGAACTGCACGACCGAGCTGGCGGCCTGCTCCGTCTTCCAGCTCACGAAGCAAGACAGGACGTTCTTGGAGTTCGCGTCGATCTTGAGCCCGGTCAGGCCGAGCCCGCCCTGCCCCGCATCGCGCTGCCCGCCCTGCCCGCTTGCGCCCCCGCGCGCGCCGCCCGAGCCGCCGGCGGCGGTCGTGCCGCCGCGGCCGCCTGCCGCCGTCGTGCCACCGCTGTTCTGGCTGCCGCCCGTCGCAGATCCGCCGCTGCCAGGGCCGCCGCCGGCACCGGATCGCGTCGTGCTGCTGCCGCCGGAGCCGCCAGAGCCTGCCGAGCCGCCGCTTCCACCTTGCGACGTGCTGCCCCCGGAAGCCACGCTGCCGCCGCCACCGCCCGAGCTGCCGCCGGTCGCGGTACCCGCGCCACCGCCCGAGCCGCCCGAGCCACGGTTGCCACCCGTGTCCCTGGCGCTGGGCAGGCTCAGACAGGAAGAGCCTAGAGCCAACGGGATCAGAGCTGCAAGGTGCCAGGATCGGACTCGCTGTTGCATGATGCCGCTTTGGGGGTGTGACGATCCGATTCCCGACGAGAACGGAAAGCTGTGTGTTTGTGATCGCGGGCCGTTGCGGATTGGGGTGTCTTTTTCGAACCGCGAGCGTTTCTCGACGCCCTTTGGCGTGACGGGATAATGTGCCGCGTTGCCAAAGAGGGTCAGGCAACCAGGCTAAGTACAGCGCCCCGCAAGTTCGTGCCCAGGTGGCCGACGAGGCGCCCCGCTGGCAAGGCGCGCGACCGCAGGCGTACTGGTGGT
>JAFGPX010000250.1 GCA_016935975.1 Deltaproteobacteria bacterium | reverse complement strand
GGCCGCTCGCCCTGGAAGACCTTGACCTCGACCGAGGTCTGGTTGTCCGCCGCGGTCGAGAACACCTCGGACTTCTTGGTCGGGATCGTGGTGTTGCGCGGAATGAGCGTGGTCATCACGCCGCCCAGGGTCTCGATGCCGAGCGACAGCGGGGTCACGTCGAGAAGGAGCATGTCCTTGACCTCGCCCGACAGCACGCCAGCTTGCACCGCCGCGCCGAGCGCGACCACCTCGTCGGGGTTCACGCCCCTGTGCGGCTCCTTGCCGAAGAACTCCTTGACGACTTGCTGGACCTTGGGGATGCGGGTCGAGCCGCCCACCAGCACGACCTCGGCGATGTCCGAGGGCTTCTTGCCGGCGTCGGCCAGCGCCTTCTTGGTCGGCTCGATGGTGCGCTGGATGAGGTCTTCGATCATCTGCTCGAGCTTGGCCCGCGACAGCTTGATCTGCAGGTGCTTGGGCCCCGAGGCGTCCGCCGTGAGGAAGGGCAAGTTGATCTCGGTCTCCAGCATCTGAGACAGCTCGATCTTGGCCTTCTCCGCCGCCTCGCGCAGGCGTTGCAGCACCATCTTGTCCTTGGACACGTCGATGCCCTGGTCCTTGCGGAACTCGGCGATCAGCCAGTCCATGACCTTCTGGTCGATGTCGTCGCCGCCCAGGTGGGTGTCGCCGTTGGTCGACACGACCTCGACCACGTTTTCGCCGACCTCGAGGATGGAGATGTCGAACGTGCCACCCCCGAAGTCGTAGACCGCGATGATCTCGTCCTTCTTCTTGTCGAGGCCGTAGGCCAGGGCGGCCGCGGTCGGCTCGTTGACGATGCGCTTGACGTCCAGGCCCGCGATGCGGCCCGCGTCCTTGGTCGCCTGGCGCTGGGAATCGTTGAAGTAGGCCGGGACGGTGATGACGGCCTCGGTGACCTTCTCGCCCAGGTGATCCTCGGCCGCCTTCTTGAGCTTGCCGAGCACCTTGGCGGACACCTCCGGCGGCGTGACCTTCTTGCCGCGGATCTCGAAGTCCACCTCGCCATGCGGGCCGCGCACGCTCTTGAAGGGCACGCGCTTGATGTCGCCCTCGGCCTCCTCGTAGCGCCGGCCGATGAAGCGCTTGGCCGAGAACACGGTGTTCTCGGGATTCGTGATGGACTGCCGGCGCGCGATCTGGCCGACCAGAACCTCGCCCTTGTCGTCCCAGGCCACGACCGAAGGGGTCAGCCGCCCACCTTCCTCGTTCGCGATCACCTTGGGATCCTTGCCTTCCATGATGGCAACGACCGAGTTCGTGGTGCCGAGGTCAATTCCGATGATCTTTCCCATGGTTTTCTTCCCTTCGTGCTGTTGAGAGGAGGCGGCGAGTCCGCGACGGGCCGAGGGTTAAGCACGCCGCTCCATGGGTCAAGGCATTGAATTCATTCCAATGGAGCCGCCGGAACGGCGAGGCGGCTCATCGACTCTTGTCGGCCGCCTTGCCAATGACCAGATCCGGACGCCAGGCCATGGCGCGGGCCAGGCGAAACAGACCGTCCATCTCCGGCGTGCCGGGATCGACCACGGAGCCCAGCTCGGCTCGGTCGAGCGCACGAGCGAGCAGATGCACGGCTAGCGCCGGCCGGCGGCCCAAGCTTCCGCGTCTCCCGTCCATCGCCGGCGTGAGGACCAACATGACGGACAGAGCCGCGGTGGCCGCCAAACGCGCCCGGCCGAGCCGGCTCGCCACGTGCAGCAGCCCGGCAGCGGCGAACACGCAGCTCGCGGCCACGGCGAGCGGTAGCGCGGCACGCCACGGCCCCGCACCCACGGGAGCGGCGGCATGGCCGAAAAGCATCGCCGAAAGGAGCGTCAGGGCCAGCCACGCCCCCACGAGGGACGCGCGCATTGCGACCACGACAAGCCCAACCACGGCCAAGAGCGCGCCGACCACGCCAATCTGGTCGCCAAGCTCGACCGCCGTGGCCCACAGGCCGGGGCCGCCACGCGTCGGCAGGCCGCCATGCCTGGCCAGAACGCCGCCCAGCGCGAGAGGCGCCGAACTGCGTGCGACCGTGGCAAGCACCGAGCCGCCCCACGCGGCGACGAAGGCGAGCGGAGCCAAGAGCGGCCAGCGAGCCCCCTTGCGCAATCCCCAGATGCCGAGGCCAACGAGAAGCGGCCACAGAAGCCAGCCGGCAGCGGCATCGACCCCCGCCGAAAACCCGGCCAGCCCGGCCAGAGCCCACCCGGACGCGGCCATGGTGCAATCGCGCACAAGTCCCAGGCCGACGAGCAAGCCTGCCGCGAGCAGAAGCATCGTCGCGGCAGCGCTGCCCCCCGTGGTCGCGACATCGTACGCCGAAAGGGACAGTGCCGCGGCCAGGGCGGCTGCCGCGGCGGCGATCGGCTCCTGCAAAAAGTCGCGTGCCTCCTGGCGCGCCTTGGCGGCCGGACGCAACAGCACGAGTATGTCGATGCACAGACGCCCGAGCAGAGCCAAGGCCAAGGCGGACAGCCCCGCCGACGCCAGGTTGGCGCGCAGAGGGTAGTCTCCGATTGGGATGTAGCCGGCGATGCGCAGAGCGAACAGGCCCCAGACGGCAGGCTCGCTGCTCGTGTCGAACGCGATGCCGGCCGCCACCTGCGGCGCGGCCTCGACACGCGCCAGGCCGAGCGGCAGTCCGAGGGCGTAGACCACCAGCCCCGCAGCGAAGAGCGCGGCATCCAGCGTGGGCCAGGCTCGGCCCGGCGTTGCCTTGGTCATGGACCGGATCAGAAGCGAAAGCGGCCGAGAAGTCGAGATTGCGTTGGGGGGGAAGTTGACGAAGGCCGGCCTTGCCGGTATCCCGAAGGGATGCCCACCGTTGCCGGACGCCATCGCATCGCCGCCGAGTTGGGCGGTCCTCTGCGCGCTCCGGCTGTCGCCATCGGCAACTTCGACGGCGTCCACCTCGGACACCGGGCTTTGCTCGCGGAGGCCCGACGCCTCGCCTGCCTGTCGGGGGGGCAAACCGTGGCCCTGACCTTCGATCCCCACCCCGCACATTTCCTCGCGCCCAGCCTGGCGCCACCCATGCTCTCGACGCTCGGCCGGCGCATCGAGCTCCTGCAAGAGGCCGGGGCGGAGGTCGTGCTGATCGAGCCCTTTTCCGCCGATTTCGCGGCCACGTCGGCCGAGGCCTTCGTCGAGCGGGTTCTGGCCAAGGACATCGGGACCCGCCACGTGGTCGTTGGCGCGGACTTCAGCTTCGGTCAGCATCGGCGCGGCAACGCGGCCCTGCTCGCCAGCCTGGCAGGCCCCCTGGGCATGGGTGTCTCCATCGTTCCCCCCGTTGCCGCCAGCGGCCTTCTGTGCTCGTCGACCAAGATCCGGGAGTTCGTGCTGGAGGGGCGCGTGGAGGGGGCGAACCTGCTGCTCGGACGCCCCTTCGAGATCGACGGCACCGTGGTCGCCGGCTGCGGCCGCGGCCAGACGCTGGGCGTGCCCACCGCCAATCTCGCGCCCGAGGGAGAGATCCTGCCCAAACCCGGGGTCTACGCGGGCCGGGCCTGCCGCCTGGACGGCGAGCACTCGTGCTTCGCCGCTGCCATCAGCATCGGCACCAATCCGACCTTCGGCCAGGAAAGCGATCGCGAGCTGACGGTCGAGACGCACCTGCTCGACTTCCGGGGCGAGTTGCTGGGCTGCCGCCTGCGCCTGGCCTTCGTGGCCCGCCTGCGCGAGCAACGCCGGTTCGCGAAAGTGGAGGATCTGGTCACCGCGATCGAGCGCGACATCGCACGCACGAGGGAGATCTGCACATGACAACCGACCATCTGTACGAAACCGAGACCATGGCCGAGCTGTGCGCGCGCCAGGGCCGCATCGGCGAGGCGATCTCCATCTATCGCTCCCTACGCGAGAGCGCGGGGGACGCCGCCCTGCGCACGCGCGCGCAGGCGCGCCTGGAAACCCTCGAATCCACCTGGCAGCCCTTGCGCGAGACCGAGGTTCCACCCGCCGACATCCCCCTGCCGCCCGAGCCGGGTGTGGCGGTGCTCGTCGGCGAGGATCAGATCACCGTGGCGTGGGCCCTGCCCGCGGACACCTCTCCGCTGGCGCTCGACATCCTCGTGCTGCAAAGAACCGGCGCCGGCATAGACACGCAGAAGAAGTTGCTGCCCTTGGCCACGGCAACGGGACGGATCGGCCTCGCCGTCCCTTCGGTGCATTCCGCCACCGCCGCGGCCGGCACGGTGCGCGCCGGCAAATTCGTGCCCCTGGCGCGGTCTGGCGCGTAGACGACACGCGCGCGTTTCTCGGGCGAGCGCCGCGTCGAGAATCCTCGGCCGCGTAGGCTAGTCTTACTGGCATGGGGAGCCTCTCGTTCGTCCTGTGCCTGATCCCCTGGTACTGGCTTTCGGCCGCGGTCGACGCCGGCGAGCCCTCCGACGTCCGGCCGCGCTCCGCCATCGGGGCCGCCGTGGCGGACGGCGGCCCGGCGCCTGCGCCGGCCGAGCCGCCCGCGGCCAAGGCCGGGGCGCCCGTGCCTGTCACCGCTGGCCCGTCCGCGGCCTCGGGCCCCGGCCCGGCGCCACGCTTGCGCAAACCGCCCCCCGGCTCGGCCCGTGCGGCGCATCGTTGGCTCAAGGAAACCGCGAGCTACCGAGTCACCGTCGGGCTGCTCGGGCAGGTAGCCGAGGCGACGCTGTCCTACACGCCCGGTGGCGCGAAGGCCGCCGGCAGGGCCCAGGCACCTTGGTTGGTTCACGCTGTGGGGGCGGGGCACGGCGCCGTGCTGGGTCTTGCCAGAACCCAGAAGCGGATCGAGAGCGAGTTCGACGCGCGGGCCTTCGCGGCCCGCCGTTGGACGAACGTCAAGATCACGGCCGGCAGGACCACGGTCGACACGGCCGAACAAGCCCAGGCCGGGACGGTCGCCTTGGTGCGCAGACGCACCGGCGAGCCGGAGCGTGCCGAGTCGTTCAATCGCGCGTCGGCCGTTTTGGACCCGCTGAGCTTCCTCTTGCGCCTGCGCATGGCACTCCCCGAGGCGCCGACCACCTACGAAGTCCTGGACGGCCGCGCCCTGTGGCTGGCGCAAGTCTCCGCGGCCCGCCCCGCTCCGGACGCTCCCGATCTCCTGCGCGTGGACGGACGGGTGAATCCCATCTACTGGAACGGCGATCCGGACAGCAAGCGCACCAGCCGGTCTTTCGCGCTCTACTTCGCTCGCGATCGTTTCCACACGCCGGTCCGACTCGCGGTGCCCTTCGCTCTCGGCGAATTCCGCGCCGAGCTCGTCGATCTCGACCGCTCGGACGCAAAGCGAGGCAAAGCGCGCAAGGGCCGCTCCTTCTGTGGGTCATGCCGCCAGCGCATGATATGGCGAGGGTTCATGAGCTGCTGGTCGGGTATCTTGGCCGCTGTTGACCGTGGGGCCGGCAAGCAGCCCTAAGTACAGCGCCCCGCAAGTTCGTGCCCAGGTGGCCGACGAGGCGCCCCGCTGGCAAGGCGCGCGACCGCAGGCGTACTGGTGGT
>JAFGPX010000249.1 GCA_016935975.1 Deltaproteobacteria bacterium | reverse complement strand
TGAGCGGCAGTGTCATGGCCGATATCGGGCGGGTGGACTTCTTCACGAGCCACGAAGGCTTGCACCTCTACTACGAGCAGGCCCAGACCCGGCGGCCTCCCCACCGGAGCGGCTGGTACGACCTGTCCACCCATTTTCCATGGATTGGCGAAAGAACGCGCTCGCTCGACGGGGCGCACGTCGAGTATTTCCGCGGCATCGCCAACCCGATCGGGGTGAAGATCGGACCGGGCACCACGCCGGACGAAGCGCTGGCGCTGGCCGACCGGCTCAATCCGCACGATGAGCCCGGTAGGTTGACATTCATCCATCGAATGGGCGCGGATCGCGTCGAGGAATGCCTGCCACCCCTGGTCGAAGCCGTTCGCCGACAAGGCAAGCACGTCCTGTGGTGCTGCGACCCGATGCACGGCAACTCCGAAACAACCGCCACCGGTATCAAGACACGCAGGTTCGAGAAAATACTGGCGGAGCTCGAAGCCTCCTTCCGCATCCTCGTTGAAGGTGGCTCGCATCTGGGCGGCGTGCATTTCGAGCTGACCGGCGACAATGTCAGCGAATGCCTGGGCGGCGCCAGCGGTGTCACGGAGGCCGACCTCGCCCGAGACTATCGCACGCAACTCGATCCGCGGCTGAACTACGAGCAGGCCATGGAAATGGCGCTGGTGCTGGCCAGCCTGATGTCGCGCAGACCGAAATAGTGCGGCTCCCCTCGGGGCGGCGCGATGCCATGCCCGTCTCCTTTCTCGTCGGCAAGGCTGGCAGCCGCGCCAGGGCACCTTTGTTGCTTTCCGTGACGCGCGATAGAAGGCGCTGCGTGAAGCGCGCGTTGCTGGTCGGAGCTGTGCTACTTGTCCTGTGCGTCGCGACGCCGGGTACCGTCCTTTGGCGCGCGACGAGCCCGACCACCGGGCCGCGCATCGAGACAGGTCGCCCCGGCAGAGCGCTGCTGCTCATCGATCTACGGGAGGACTACACCGGCTCGCACGCCAAGCAACCCTACGCGGAATCGGCCCGCCTCATCGCAGCGGCGAACGACCTCATTGAACGTCGTGCATGAGGGCATTGCCACGAGTCACGGCGCCAAGCTCGCCGACCTGGAGCGGGGCTTTGCCGCCCGGGGTGCGGTCATGAAATCGCTGACGCAGGCCAAGGCGGAGCTGAGCGGAGGCGCGAAGCGATAGCTCGAATTCCAGGTCCGCAAGGCTTCCCTTCTCGCCTTCGTCTCCGATGTGTCCTCTGGGGTGGAACAACAGGAAGTGGGACGGTACCTGATCGTTGCAGCGCTCTACAGCCGCGCGCGCGCCCGTTTGCCGCGCAGATGCGGGGCGTACTTGCGCATGCGGGCGATCTTGTTGACCACGTCCATGTAGGCCTTGGCCGAGGCCTCGACGATGTCGGTGCTGGTACCCACGCCGGTGAAGGTGCCCTCGGGCGCGACGGCGACGATCTTCACGCGTCCTTGGGCCTCGCGGCCCTCGCTGATGGCGTCGAGGTGGTAGTCCTTGATCCTGATGTCGTAGCCGACCACGCGGTCAATCGCCTTGGTGGCGGCGTCGACTACGCCGTCGCCGCTGGCCGCTTCTTGCTCGATCTTGCCATCGCGCGCGATGCGTACCGTGGCGGTGGGGATCACGCCCGTGCCGCCGGTGACGTTCAGGTATTCGAGCCGGTAGGCATCGCCGATTTCCTCGATGGTTGGCGCTTCCATCAACGCGACCAAGTCGTCGTCGTAGACCGTGCCCTTCTTGTCGGCCAGGGCCTTGAACTTCGGATAGAAGGTCGCAAGGTCGATGTCCTTTTCGGCGTAGCCGAGGCTTTGCAGGCGGTTCTTGACCATGTGGCTGCCCGAGCGGCCGGTCAGGTTCATCTTGTTCTCCTTGAGGCCGATCGACTCGGGGGTCATGATCTCGTAGGTCGCCTTGGCCTTGAGCACGCCGTCCTGGTGGATGCCCGACGAGTGCGCGAAGGCGTTGCCGCCGACCACGGCCTTGTTGGGCTGCACCGGCATCGAGCACACGTCGCGCACCAGCTTGCTCGTGCGCATGATCTCCGTGGTATCGACGCCACAGGTCACATTCAGGTAGTCGCGTCGCACGTTCATGATCATGACGACTTCCTCGAGGGCGGCGTTGCCGGCGCGCTCGCCGATGCCGTTGACGGTGCACTCCACCTGACGGGCGCCGTGCTTGACCGCGGTGATGGAGTTCGAGGTGGCCAAGCCCAGATCGTTGTGGCAGTGGACCGCGAGGATGGCCTTGTCGATGTTCGGCACGCGGTTTCGCAGGTCATCGATGATCGAGGCGAAGATCTCGGGCGTAGTGTAGCCGACGGTGTCGGGGATGTTGACCGTGCGGGCGCCGTGCTTGATGGCGGTCTCGACCACCTTGCACAGGAAGTCGCGCTCGGTGCGGCCGGCGTCCTCGGCCGAAAACTCCACGTCGCCGCACTTGCTGCGCGCCAGCTTGACCGCCGCGGCAACCATGGCCAGGCACTCCTCCTGCGTGCGGCGCAGCTTCTTTTCGCGATGGATCGTCGAGGTGCCGAGGAATGTGTGGATGCGCGGCCGCTTGGCCGGGCGCACGGCCGCCGCGCACGACAGGATGTCCTTCTCCACCGCGCGGGCCAGGCCGCAGATGATGGGGCCCTTCACCTCCCTGGCGATGGTCTGGACGGATACGAAGTCACCGGGCGACGAGATGGGAAAGCCCGCCTCGATGACGTCGACCTTGAGTCTCGCAAGCTGGCGGGCGATGCGGATCTTCTGGCCGACCGAGAGGCTGGCGGGCAAGGCCTGCTCGCCGTCGCGCAGGGTCGTGTCGAAGATGAGAACGCGGTCTTTCATGGCTGTCTCCCGTGGGTATTGCTGGCGAAGCATACCTCGGATTTCCCACCCCAGAGGACAAGGAGGCCGGAAAGGGATGAGTCCCCGGATCGCGATCCAGGACCCTTCCTTCTCGGGTCCGTCTTTGCGTTCTCCGTGTCCTCTGTGGTGAATCTCCCGATTCCGGCTAAACTTGCCGCTCCCATGGCCGCCGACCCGAAATCCCCCTCCCTCGCCGAGCTACGCCAACAGCTGGATCAGACCGACGACGACATCGTCCGCCTTCTGGCGCGCCGGCTGCAGAGCATCCGTCTCATCGCCAAAGCCAAGGCCGAGCAAGGCTCCATGATTCGCGATCCCGAGCGTGAGCGCGACGTGTTGACACGCGTCGAAGGCCTGGCGACTTCGCTCGGCGTCTCGGGGCCGCTGGCCCGCAAGATCTTCTCCGACCTCATCGACTACTCGGTCAGCCGCCAGGTCGGCTCGCTGGTCGATGCCGATCGCGGCGACGTCACGGTGGCCTATCAGGGCCAACCGCTGACCTACAATCAGCTCGCGGCCGAGCAGTACGTAGCCGGCCGCGGCCTCCGGGGCCGCTTCGTGGGGCTCTCCACGCTGACCCAGGTCATCGAGCAGCTCAGCTCCGGCCAGGTCGACTTGGCCTTTGTGCCCATCGAGAACACCGTGGCCGGCAGCGTGAACCAGATCTACGACGTGCTCCGCGAGCGCGACCTGCACATCGTGGGCGAGGATTCGTTCAAGGTCGAGCTGTGCCTGGCCGCGGTCGCGGACGTGCCCTTGCCGGCCCTGCGCCGCATCTACTCCCACCCGCTCGCGCTCGATCAGTGCTCGGCTTTCATCGACGGGCTGCCGCAGGTGCAGGCCACGCCATTCGCGGACTCGCGCGATGCGGTGCGTACGGTGGCCGAGGCCAAGGATCCCACCCTTGCGGCCATCGGCTCGCCCGAGGCGGTGCGCGCGCACGGGCTCACCATCCTGCGCGGCGCGGTCGGCAATCAGGACGAGATTCTCATGCGCTACGTGGCCCTGGCCCGGGCGCCGGTGCCGATCGACGAGCGGGTTTCGTGCAAGACGAGCTTGATCTTTTCGACTCGCCACGAGAAGGGCGCTCTTCTGCGTTGCCTGCAGGTGCTGGCCGACCACGGCCTGTCCATGACCAAGCTGGAATCGCGGCCGCGGCCCAACCGGCCCTGGGAGTACATGTTCTTCATCGACTTCGAGGGCAACGTGGTCGAGCCGCGCGTGGCCACCGCGCTCGAAACCCTGCGCGCCGAGGCGCTCTATCTGAAGGTGTTGGGTTGCTACCCGGCCAAGGCCACGCCGCAGATCGCGCAGGCAGGCGAGATCAAGCCCGCGGCCGAGCCGGCCGTCGCGCCGGCCGCCGCGCCGCCGGCCAAACCCGCGGCGCGCGCCTCGAAGCACTACAAGCTCGCGGATCGCGCCACGCGCTCGGCCGACACCATCGTTCGGGTGGGCGACCTGCTGATCGGCGGCGAGGGCTTCGTCGTGATCGCCGGTCCTTGCTCGGTCGAGTCGGCCGAGATGATCACCAAGACCGCACAGCACGTGCGCGGGGCCGGCGCCCACATCCTGCGCGGCGGGGTGTTCAAGCCGCGCACGGGACCGTACGCGTTCCAGGGTCTCGGCCTCGAGGGCCTGGACATGCTGGTTGCGGCCGGCAAGGCGGCGGGCATGCCCATCGTCACCGAGGTCATGTCGCCCGAGCAGGTGCGGCCGGTGGCCGACAAGGCCGACATGTTGCAGATCGGCGCGCGCAACATGCAGAACTTCGCGCTGCTCAACGCCGTCGGCAAGGTCGACCGGCCGGTGCTGCTCAAGCGTGGCATGTCGAGCACCGTCGAGGAATGGTTGGCCGCAGCCGAGTACATCCTGGCGCAGGGCAACGGTCAAGTCGTGCTGTGCGAGCGCGGCATTCGCACTTTCGAGAGCGCCACCCGCAACACGTTGGATCTCTCCGCGGTGGTGGTGCTGCGCGAGCGCACCCACCTGCCCATCATCGTCGATCCGAGCCACGGCACGGGCCGCCGTCCCTACGTCGCGCCCATGGCGTGGGCCTCCCGCGCCTGTGGCGCCCACGGCATCATCGTCGAGGTCCACCCCGACCCGGACAAGGCCCTCTCCGACGGCGACCAGAGCCTCGATTATGCCGGGTTCGTCGGGTTGATGCAGGGACTGGGACGGGTGCGGGCGTAGGCGGGCGTCTTCACAGTCCCAGGATCGCGGCGCGCGCCGCTCGGCTGGCGACGAAGGCTTCGTGCAGGGCGAGCTGTCCTCGGCTGCGCACGAGGTTGTGCTCGCCTCGGCCCGGGTAGCGCTGCGCATCCCATCCGAAGTAGCTCTCGTTGAGCGCATCGGTGGCGAAGCGGCCGGCCAGCTCGAGGCTGATCCATTCGACCGAGGCGAGGAGCGCGCGTCGCTCCGGCTCGGTCACGGCGCGGCCGACGGCGCCGGCGTAGCCGTGGAAAGAAGCACGCAGGACATCGAGGTCGACGCGCACTTGCCGGCTGTCCTCGCCGGAGAGGTTGCACCACGAGCGCCAGGCGTCGCCGAGCTCGTGGGCCAGGGACATGGGACCGACGGTGTCGAGATCGATGAGGCAAACCGCCGTCTCGGAATCCGGTGGCGACGGACCCGCGAACAAGATGTTGTTCAGCTTGAGATCGCCGTGGCAGATGCGGTGGGCCAGGGGAGGCAAGGGCGCCAGACTCGCGGCGCGGGCGAGGATGATCTCGGCCAGGGGGCCGACCTGGCCCAGGAGACGATGGCGTGGGTGTTGGAGGACCGCCTCGCGCAGCCGGGCGAGGTGTCGGGCGGTGTCGTGCACGCCTTCGCGTAGACCGACGAAGGGGTGGTCGAGGCCGTCGAGCGCGCGGTGGAAGCGGCCGACCAGGGCGCCGGCTGCCGCGGCCTGGGCCGGGCTTTGCACCTTGTCGAAGCAGACGCCGGGCACGTAGGTTTGCAGGCGCCAAACGCCGCCGTCGCCGCCCAGGTCGAGGCTGGTCCGTCCGTCGCGCGTGGGCAGCAGCCTGGGCGTGGCCAGCCCGGCTCGCGCGAGTGCGGTGGTCACCGCCGCGATGTTGTCGTTGATGGCAGGAGAGAAGAAGGGCGCCAGCCGCTGCAGGACGAAACGCTCGCCCGCGCCCGTCACGAGAAAGGTCTGGTTGATGAGACCTTTGCCCAGGGGCTCCAAGGCAGCGCCGGCAGTCAGCGTGAAGTGCGGTAGCACCTCTTCGCGTATGAAGGCCAGGGCGTCCACGTCGAGCCCTACCGCGAGGCGGTCAGAGTCCCGGCCTTCGCGTTCTCGGGCGCGGCGCCGGCGAGGAAGTTGTGTGCGAATTCCAGCCCCACGTTGAACTCGGTCAGGGCCATGACTTTCGGCAGCGTCATGATCTCCTTGAAGTCCAGGAGCAAGCCGAAATCGGGCAGGAAACGGTAGACCAGAGCCAATCCGACGGTCAGTCCCACCTTGCCGCCATGCAAGGTATCGCTGTGATCGAGCGCGCACAGGTTGGCGTCGCAGCGCTTGCTGATGATCGCCAGGAAACTGGTTCCGAGGCCCGCGCCGCCAGACACGTAGCCCTGGAAGTTGCCGCTGCTGCCGAGCAAGAACTGGGTACGGAGGAAGCCCGCGAAGGCCGAGGTCAAAACCGCGTTCTGCGTCGGCTCGGGTACGAAGGTTCCGTCCAGCGGCGCGTACTGATAGCGGAGCATGGCGGAAACCGAGAAGCGCCGACTGAGCTGGTAGCCGATCTCCGGTTCGAACTGGAACATGGTGGCTGGCGAGAAGCCAGCCTCGACGTAGAGCGGGTTGCCGGTGGCGAGCGTCCGGGTGTTGCTGTCGACGGCTTCACGGCCGTGGTAGACCGCGCCGGCTCCAGCGGCGAGCGTGAGCCACACGGCCCCGGGCGTGCGGCGATGCCAATGCCCGTCGTTGCGCCCGTTCTTGCAGGGAGCCTGCGCCCTCGAGCTGTCCGCGGCGGACATCGGTCTCTCCTCGGAGGACGGATCCCTGACGAGCAGGGCATTGGGCGCCTCCGGGTAGCCGTTGAACAACGCCGTTTTCGTGCCGGGAAGATGGGCTTTGACGTAGTAGGAAAGAGACTTGCCCCGGATTTCGTGGCCCGGAATGACCGCGATCAGCCAACCCTTCGGGCTATGGGCCATGGGCAAGGTGACGTACTCGGCGGACGTGGTCTTCGCCCGATAGTTGAGCGTGGCGCTGGTCCGCTTCTGATGTCTCTGGGTCAGACAGCGCACGACCAGATCCTGCCCGGCCGAAATCTCGAAAGGCAGTGGGCAGTAAAGCGGGCTGGGGACGCGCGCCGGAGGATCCGGATCGAGGGCGTCGCCCAAGTCCGGGGTGGCCACGGGCACCGGCGAGGTGCTCGCCGAGGGCTTGGCGGCGGCTGTCTTGCCTTTGCGCGGCGGGGACGTGGCGACGGTCGTGTCCGGGTTGGGCGGCAGCTCGAGCTGCTCGCGCGCCTGCAAGTAGGCCGACTTGAGGGCCGGGGTTTCGAGCCCCGAGGTGATGCTGATGTTGGCATTGATTCTGAGCGCGAGCACGAACTGCCGGACGGCTTCCTCGCGATCGCCGAAGCCGGCGAGAGACACCGCCGCAAGATGAATGTGCGTGCGAGCGGTCATCTCGTCGTGGTCGAGACCCTCGGTTTCGCCGATGACCAAGGCCTCGGCCAGCCAGTGCTTGGCCTCCGCAAAGCGCTCGTGGCGGATGTCGGCATAGGCCTTGCGGTTGAGGTCGATCATCCGGTCGACCGCCGCCTGTCCGATGGCAGGCGGCGCAGCGGCATCCACAGCGGGCGCGGCCAAGACGAAGGCGGCCACGGCGGTGCGCAGATGCAGCGGCAGGAACAAAGGCGACTCCTGCGCACACTATACTCCTTATCTTGAAGTTCCGCATCCCGTCTCACACGGGATGATATGTAGGTGTCTCGCTGGCCTAGGACGTGCCGGAGACTCCCATCGCGTGGTAGCCCTCGTCGACGTGGAGAATGGTCGCCGTGATGCCAGCGGCCAAAGGCGAGGAAAGGAATGCTGCCGCGTTTCCCACATCCGCGGCGGTGACCGCCCTGGGGATTGGCGAGGCGGCTAGGCAGTGGTCGATCATCTTCTGGATGTCGCCGATTGCATTCGCGGCGCGGGAAGCCAAGGGTCCGGCCGATATCGCGTTCACGCGGACACCCCACTTGCGGCCAGCCTCGAAAGCCAGGGTCCGCATGTCGCTTTCGAGCGCTGCCTTGGCCGACGACATACCGCCACCGTAGCCGGGCACGACCCGCTCGGCCGCAAGGTAGGAGATGGCCAACAGGGAGGCCCCCGGACGCAGCATGGGGCCGAGCCGGCCGAGCATCGAGGCAAACGAGTAGGCGCTGGTGCCGACCGCGGCCAGATAGCCCCGGCGGCTGGTTTCGAGCAGAGGCTTCTTCACCTCGGGGGCGTTGGCCAGGCTGTGTACCACGATGTCGAGGCATTGGCTGCCGAAGTCTGCAGCCAGCCGGTCGGCGAGACCGGCGATGCTGACGTCGCCCAACTCGCGGTACCGCTTGCTGTCGAGAACCTCGGAGGGGATGTCGGCCGCGGTGTCGAAGTCGGCGTCGAAGGGATAGATGCGCTCGAAGGCGAGCTTGCTGCCATCGGACAGGGCCAGCGAGCGGTCGAGCTTGCCGCGTTCGAGCATGGTCTGGAAGATGCCGAGCGCGGGCGGCCAGGTGCCCAGGCAGATCGAGGCGCCTGCCTCGGCCAGCGCCTTGGCGATGGCGAAGCCGTAGCCGGCGTCGTCGGCCACGCCGGCCACCAGTGCGCGCTTGCCTCGCAGATCGATCGCCAGCATGGCTATTCCGCGCGCGGATACGAGCCGAAGATGCGCAGGCTTTCCGCCACCATGGTCAGACTGGCCAAGGCCCGGCGCGCGGCGGGCGCGTTGCGGTCGCCCATGAAGTCCAGGTAGAACGAGTACTCCCACGGGCGGCCCACGATGGGACGCGATTCGATCTTCGTGAGATCGATCTTGCCTTTGGCGAAGGCCTCGAGGGCATGGTAAAGGGCGCCGGGTTTGTTGGCCGTGCGGAAGACGATGCTCGTCTTGATGTCGCGCGAACGGGTGCGAAGCGGGACACTGCCTCGTCGGTCGGGTCGCGCCATGACGAAGAATCGCGTGAAGTTCTGCGGATTCGACTCGATGCCCTCGGCCAGGATCTGCGCGCCGTAGGTTTCCGCGGCCGCCCGGCTGGCGATGGCCGCTTCGTCGCGCCGGCGACTCTCGACAACCAGCTTCACCGAGCCGGCGGTGTCGTAGTGGGGCAGAACCTCCAGGCCGGCAATGCGCAGGCGCAGCTTGCGCAGGTAGTCCTCGCACTGCGCCAACGCGACCGGGTGCGAGTAGACCTTGCGTAGCGATTCGAGCCGGGTGCCCTTGGGCGCGATGAGGTTGTGGGCCACGCGCAGGATGACCTCGCCGATGATCTCGAGGTCGTTGTCGGCGAGCAGGTCGTAGTTCTTGATGACCGAACCGGCGAGTGTGTTCTCGATGGGCACCACGGCGCAGTCGGCCTCGTCGCGGATGACCGAATCGAACATGTCGTCGAACTCCCGCTTGGGGCAAGGCTCGATGTCGTGGCCCAGGATGCGCCGGGCGGCCTCTTCCGAGAAGGCCCCTCGTTCGCCCTGGAAGGCAACGCGGATCTTGCGCTTGCCGCCGGCTCGGGGGTTCTTTGCGCTGGCTCGCTTCACTCTGGTTCTTCTTTCAGGACGCGGTGGGGGACTTCATCTTGTAGCCCACGTGGCGCACGGTTTCGATCATGTCGGCGCCCGAGCCCAACTTGGCGCGCAGGCGGCGCACGTGGATGTCGACGGTGCGCGTGTTGCCGGTGTAGCGGTAGCCCCACACGCGGGACAGCAGTTGCTCGCGCGTGAACACGCGGCCGGCCCCGGCGGCCAGGAACTTGAGCAACTGGAACTCCTGCCGGGGCAGCCTGAGCGCGCGACCGCGGAAGGTGGCCTCGACCGCGACCGTGTCGATGACCAGGTCGCCCAGCTTGATGCGGCCCGCGGTCGAGAACGAAGACAGGCGCCAGTCGAGCTGGCGCACGCGCGCGTACAGCTCGGGACCGACGATGGGCGACAGGACGAAGTCATCCATGCCCAGTTCCGGGTCGAGCGCGGCGAGGCGCGATACCTCGATGCACAACAGGATTGGAATGTCGGCCAGGACCGGGAGTTGCTTGGCTCGCTTGACCACCGCCCGCCCGACCTCCAGGTGCGGGCCGGCGTCGACCACGACGACCGAGGGGCGGACGTGCTCGATGTCATCGGGCAGCGCGTCCATGTCGTAGCCGACCGTGATGACCTCGCAGCCGAGCTCGCGCAGGGCCGCGGCCGGCGAATCGGGTTCGTTGGCGCCGAGCTGCGGTTTGGCGGTGACGACGAGCGAACGCATCGGACCGGAAACATATCCCAGGAAGAGCCAAGACAACAGAGTCTCCAAGCACGATCACGCGCTCCCATGTTTCCAGCCGCGCGGGAAAGGAGGCGAATATTTCCGAGACATTTCCCGCGTATTTCTGGCCGGGAAACTCTGCTGCCGAGGCCTCTCGTTCGATTGCCGGCGCCTCGCTCCGAGGCTAGGGTTGGCGTTGGAGCCCACGGGCGCCGGCAGGCGCTACCCCGGAGGCGACGGACACGATGAGCAAAGTCTACGAAGGGAAACCGACACGCGGTCCTTCCTGGCAGGGCCGGGCGCAGGGCCTGTACCACCCGAGATACGAGCACGAGGCCTGCGGGGTGGGGCTGGTGGTGGACGTCGAGGGGCGCAAGTCGAACCAGATCGTGCGCAACGGCATCCAGGTCCTCGAGAATCTCGCGCATCGTGGCGCCTGTGGTTGCGAAGAAAACACCGGCGACGGCGCCGGCATCCTGATGCAGATACCGGACGGGTTCCTGCGCAACGTGACCTCGGCAATCGGCATCGAGCTGCCCGCGCCCGAGGAGTACGGCGTGGGCATGGTGTTCCTGCCGCGCGCCCTCGACGAGGCGGCGCATTGCCAGCGGCTCTTCGAGCGGGCCGTTGCGCTCCTCAAGCTCGACGTGCTCGGCTGGCGGGACGTGCCGGTCAATGCCACGGGACTGGGCCGAAGCGCCGTTGCTTCGCAGCCGCTCGTCCGCCAGGTCTTCGTCGGCCGGGGGGCAGGCGTCGCCGATACCGCCGCATTCGAGCGCAAGTTGTGCCTGGTGCGCCGTGCGGCCGAGAAGCTGGTGCGGGCCGCGGACATCGTCGAGCGCGAGCTTTTCTATGTGGTCAGTCTCTCGGCGCGCACCGTCGTGTACAAGGGCATGCTCAAGGCGGCCCAGCTCGATTCGTACTTCCCCGACCTCGCCGATCTTTCGGTGGTCTCGGCGCTCGCGCTGGTGCACTCGCGCTTCTCGACCAACACCTTTCCGAGCTGGTCGCGCGCCCATCCCTACCGTCTCGTCGCGCACAACGGCGAGATCAACACCTTGCGCGGCAACATCAACTGGATGAGCGCGCGCGAAAGCCTCCTGGCGTCGCCGCTCTTCGGCGAAGACATCAAGCACATCCGCCCGGTGGTCGACGAGACGGGCAGCGATTCGGCCATGTTCGACAACGTGCTCGAGATGCTGGTCATCGGCGGACGCTCGTTGCCGCACGCGATGATGATGATGATCCCGGAGCCGTGGCACAAGCACAAGCACATGAGCCCGGAGAAGCGCGCCTTCTACGAGTTTCACGCGTGCATGATGGAGCCGTGGGACGGCCCGGCGGCCGTGGCCTTCAGCGACGGCGTGCAGATCGGCTGCGTGCTCGATCGCAACGGCTTGCGGCCGTTGCGGTACACCGCCACCAAGAGCGGCATGGTGGTCATGGCCTCCGAAACCGGCGTGCTCGACATCCCGCCGTCCGAGGTGGCTTTCAAGGGGCGCATCCAGCCCGGCCGCATGTTCCTGGTGGACACGGCGGAGAAGCGCCTGATCGCCGACGAGGAGATCAAAGAGCGCATCGCCGGCGCGTTTCCCTACCAGAAGTGGCTCGACGAGCAGCGCGTGCACCTGTTCGAGCTGCCAGCGGGCGAGAACGAGCCGCCGCTCGCTCCCGCCGCGCTCGAGGTGGCGCAGCGGATTTTCGGCTACACCGCCGAGGATATCCGCCTGCTGCAACCCATGGCCGAGTTCGGCGGCGAGGCCACCGGGTCCATGGGCACCGACACGCCGCTGGCCGTGCTGTCGGATCGCCCGCAGAGCTTGTCGAGCTACTTCAAGCAGCTTTTCGCGCAGGTCACCAACCCGCCGGTCGACGCCATTCGCGAGGAGCTGATCATGGCATCGGGGACGACCATCGGTCCCGAGCGCAATCTGTTCGATCCGCAGCCCGAGTCGGCTCACCAGATCGACCTGCCCGGCCCGGTCCTGTGGAACGGGGAGACCGAGCAGCTACGCGGGCTCGACGGCAGGGCGCAGAGCCGCGGTTTTCTGTCGTGTACCCTGCCGACGCTTTTCCGCGCGGCGGGCGGCGAGCCGGCGCTGCGGGAGGCGCTGGACAAGCTGTGCGACAAGGCGGCCGAGGGGGTGCGCGAGGGATGCGGAGTGGTCATTCTGTCCGACCGCGGCCACAACCGCGAACTGGCGCCGATCCCGGCGCTGTTGGCTTGCTCGGCGGTGCACCATCACCTCTTGCGCGAGGCGACCCGCACCCAGACGTGCCTTGTCGTCGAGAGCGGCGAGCCACGCGAGGTGCACGATTTCTGCCTGCTCATCGGCTTCGGCGCGAGCGCGGTGGATCCCTACCTGGCCATAGAGACCGTCGACGATCTCGTGCGCCAGGGCATCGTCAAGGCCAAGCCCGAAAAGGCGCGCAGGAACTACATCAGCGCCGTGGTCAAGGGTCTGGTCAAGGTCATTTCGAAGATGGGCATCACGACCGTGCAGAGCTACCACGGCGCCCAGGTCTTCGAGGCCATCGGCCTTTACAAGGACGTGATCGACCGCTACTTCGCCGGCACCGCGTCGCGCGTCGGCGGCGTCGGCCTGGACGTCCTCGCCGAGGAGGCGCGCCGCCGGCACGGGAAGGGATATCCGAGCCGGCCGGTGACGCGGCCCGGACTCGATCCCGGCGGCGAGTACCGCTTTCGCAGCGACGGCGAGAACCATCTGTTTTCGCCCGAGGCCATCGCCAAGCTGCAATACGCGGTCCGCAGCGGCGACTACGGCTCGTTCACTCGGTTCTCGGCGCTGATCAACGACCAGTCGAGGAGCCTGAACACCTTGCGCGGGCTGATGGAGCTGAAGTCCACGCGGCCGCCGCTCCCGATCGACGAGGTGGAGCCGGTCGAGGCGATCGTCAGGCGCTTCAAGACGGGCGCCATGTCGTACGGCTCGATCAGCAAGGAAGCGCACGAGACCCTGGCCGTCGCCATGAACCGCCTCGGCGGTCGCAGCAACACGGGCGAGGGCGGCGAGGATCCAGAGCGCTGGAAGCCGATGGAGAACGGCGACTCCAAGCGCAGCGCCATCAAGCAAGTGGCGTCGGGTCGCTTCGGGGTGACGAGCGACTACCTGACCAACGCCTCCGAGATTCAGATCAAGATGGCCCAGGGGGCCAAGCCCGGCGAGGGCGGCCAGCTGCCCGGCAAGAAGGTCTATCCCTGGATCGCCAAGACCCGACACAGCACCCCCGGCGTCGGGCTGATCTCGCCGCCCCCGCACCACGACATCTATTCCATCGAGGATCTCGCCCAGCTCATCCACGATCTCAAATGCGCCAACGACCAAGCGCGCATCAGCGTCAAGCTGGTCGCCGAGGTGGGGGTGGGCACCGTGGCGGCCGGCGTGGCCAAGGCCAAGGCCGACGTCATTCTCATCAGCGGCCACGACGGCGGCACCGGCGCCTCCCCGCTGACCAGCATCAAGCACGCGGGCGGGCCGTGGGAGCTGGGCCTGGCCGAGACGCACCAGGTTCTCCTGCTCAACGATCTGCGCGGCCGCGTGACGCTTGAAACCGATGGCCAGCTCAAGACCGGCCGCGACGTCGTGATCGCGACGCTGCTCGGGGCCGAGGAGTTCGGGTTCGCGTCGGCACCGCTCGTGGCCCTGGGCTGCATCATGATGCGCGTCTGCCACCTCAACACCTGCCCGGCCGGTATCGCGACCCAGGACCCCGAGCTACGCCGCCGCTTTGCCGGCAAGCCCGAGCACGTGGTGAACTTCATGCGCTTCGTCGCCACCGAGGTGCGCGAGCTGCTCGCCCAGCTCGGCTTCCGCACCCTACGAGAGGCGGTCGGGCACACCGAGTGCCTGGAGATGCGCCCCGTGGTCGACCACTGGAAGGCCAAAGGCGTGGATCTCTCCGCCATCCTGCACCAGCCGGAAGTCGCGGAGCCCGTGGGGCGCCACTGCGCGATGGCGCAGCAGCACGGGCTCGAAGACGAGCTGGACGACAAGAAGCTGATTCCCATCTGTCGCCCCGCGCTCGACGAGAAACGCCCGGTGCGCGCGACGCTTGCCATCCGCAACGTGAACCGCACCGTGGGCACGCGCCTGGGTAGCGAGATCACGCGGCGCTATGGGCCGGCCGGCCTGCCCGAGGACACCATACAGGTCCACTTCAAGGGCTCCGCCGGCCAGAGCTTCATGGCCTTCGTGCCCAAGGGGGTCACTTTCACGCTCGAGGGCGACGCCAACGACTACCTGGGCAAGGGCCTGTCGGGTGGCAAGCTGGTGGTGTTTCCGCCGGCCGAAGCCACGTTCGTCGTCGAGCAGAACGTGATCATCGGCAACGTCGCGCTCTACGGCGCCACGGGCGGCGAGGCCTACATCCGCGGCCTGGCCGGCGAGCGCTTCTGCGTGCGCAACAGCGGCGCCCACGCCGTGGTCGAGGGCGTGGGCGACCATGGCTGCGAATACATGACGGGCGGTCGCGTCGTCGTCCTGGGGCCGACCGGGCGCAACTTCGCGGCCGGCATGTCGGGCGGCATCGCCTATGTCCTCGATGAGAACCGCGAGCTGCGGCGCAACTGCAACACCGAAATGGTCGCCACCGGACCGCTCGACGACCCGGCCGAGATCGAGCTGGTCCTGGGCATGTTGCGCCGCCACCGGGCGCTGACCGGCAGCAATCGCGCGCGCAACGTGCTCGTGAGCTGGTCGCTCTTCCGTCCGCTCTTCGTGCGCGTGATTCCGCACGACTATCGTCGGGTGCTCGAGGCGCGGAACCGGATGCTCGCCGCCGGCATGTCGCGCGAGGAGGCCGAGATGGCGGCCTTCGAGCTCAACGCCAGGGACGCCGCCCGGCTGTTCGGGAAATAGCCAGCATGGGCCAGCCGACCGGATTCATCGAGTTCTCCCGCGTCGTTCCCCTCGAACGCCGCCCGCGCGAGCGCGTTGCCGATTTTCGCGAGCTGCACTCGCACCTGCCCGAGTCCACCATGCGCGAGCAGGGCGCGCGTTGCATGGACTGCGGCGTGCCGTTCTGCCACGCGGGCAAGCTGGTCGACGGCCTGACCATGGGTTGTCCGCTGCACAACCTGATCCCGGAGTGGAACGACCTCATCTACAGGGGCCGCTGGCGCGAAGCCATCGATCGGCTGCACCGGACCAACAACTTCCCCGAGGTCACCGGCCGCGTGTGCCCGGCGCCCTGCGAGGGCTCGTGCGTGCTCGGCATCAACGCGCCTCCGGTCACCATCAAGGTCAACGAGTGCGCCATCGCCGACCGCGCCTTCCGCGAGGGTTGGGTCACGGCAAGCCCGCCGAGCTTTCGTACCGGCAAGAGGGTCGCCGTCGTGGGCTCCGGCCCGGCGGGCTTGGCCTGCGCCGCCGAGCTCAACCGCGCTGGCCACGACGTCACCGTGTTCGAGCGCGCCGACCGCATCGGCGGCTTGATGACGTACGGCATCCCGGCCATGAAGCTCGACAAGAGCATCGTGGAGCGGCGGGTGAAGCTGCTGGCCGACGAGGGCGTGAGGTTCGTGACCAACACCGAGGTGGGCAAGAGCTACCCGACCGAGAGGCTGCGCGGGGAGTTCGACGCCATCGCCTTGTGCGGTGGCGCCACCGTGCCGCGCGACCTGCCGGTTCCCGGCCGGCAGCTCGGGGGCGTGCGCTTCGCCATGGAGTTCCTGACGGCCAACACCAGGCGCTTGCTCGACGGCGAGAAGCCGGGCGACGGCTACGTCTCGGCCAGGGACAAGAACGTCATCGTCATCGGCGGCGGCGACACCGGCACCGACTGCGTGGGCACCGCCCTGCGCCACGGGTGCAAGAGCCTCGTCCAGCTCGAGTTGTTGCCGCGGCCGCCGGACACGCGCGCCGCCGACAACCCCTGGCCGCAGTGGCCGAAGATCTATCGCGTCGACTACGGTCAGGAAGAGGCCGCCGCCGCTTTCGGCCAGGACCCGCGCCAGTTCCAGGTCCAGACCAAGCGCATGCTCGACGACGGAGCAGGGCAGGTGCGAGCCATCGAGGTGGCGAGTGTGCGCTTCGTGCCGCAGATTTCGGGCCCGCCGAAGATCGAGGAGGTGTCGGGAAGCGAGCGGATTCTGCCGGCCGATCTCGTGCTTCTGGCCATGGGCTTCGTCGGCCCCGAGAAGGCCGGTCTGCTCGCCGACCTCGGCGTCAGGCTCGACGCCCGCGGCAACGTGGCGACCGATGCGAACAAGCAGACCAGCGTGCCCGGTGTCTTCGCCGCCGGCGACATGGCCCGCGGCCAATCGCTGGTGGTGTGGGCCATCGCCGAGGGCCGCGACGCCGCAGTCGGCATCGACCGGTTCCTAATGGGCGAGACGGTGTTGGAGTAGATGAACCACGGAGAGCACGGCTCTGTGGTGAAGACCGTCCGAGATCACTCGTCTAGGCGATGGCCCGTAGGATCCAGCATTTGAGGTGGCCGGTTTCGGGCAGACCGGCCAGCTCGGGATGGTCGCGGCCGGCGCCCAGGCGGGCCAGGATCTGCACCTGGCGACCGCTGTCGGCTGCCGCGGCGGCGACGATCGCGTCGAACTGCTCGCGCGACACGCGACCCGAGCACGAGCACGCAACCACCAGCCCGCCGGGCGCCGCGAGGCGCAGGCCGCGCAGGACGATCTCGCGGTAGGCGCGCGCGGCGGCCAGGTCGCCGCTTCTACGTTTGGCGAACGCCGGGGGATCGAGGACCACCACGTCGAACGTCTCCCCAGAAGCCTCGAGCGAGCGCAGCAGATCGAAGGCATTGGCCTGGCGGACTTCGAGGTTCGCGAGGCTGTTGCGAGCCGCGTTCGCGCGCGTCCGCTCGACCGCCTGGGCGTTCTCGTCGGTGGCGAGCACTCGAGCGCCTTTGCGCGCGAGCGCGAGCGCGAATCCGCCGTGGTAGGCGAAGGCGTCGAGACAGCGCGCGCCCTTTGGGACCAGGGCGGCCACGAGGGCGTGGTTGTCGGCCTGATCGAGGAAGCCTCCCGTCTTGCCGTCAGCGAGCAAATCGGCGACGAAGCGGTTTGGCCCCAGGCGATACTCGACCATGGAGCTGCCCGAGCCTAGGAGCAGCCCGGTCGTTCTGGGCAGGCCCTCGAAGTCGCGGGCCGAGCCGTCGTCGCGGCTCACGATCAGGCGCGAAGCGAGCTGCGCAGCCGCGATCTTGGCGATCTCGCCCTTGTGCGCGTCCATCGCCACCGTCGCGGTCTGCAGCACCGCCGCATCGGCGTAGACGTCGAGAAACAGGCCGGGCAGGCCGTCGCTCTCGCCGTGGACGGCGCGGAAGGCGTCGCGATCGAGGGCGAGTCGGCGGCGGAAGGCGAGGGCGCCCGCGAGGCGATCCGCGACAATCTGCGCGAGGTCAGGCAACGTTTTCCCCCAACCCCCTCCCCACCTCGCGGGCCGAGGGGGATGCAGGATGCGCAAGGCCACGGGCGAATGCGCGGCCCAGGTCGCGACGGCGAGCGGCTTGCGTCGCTCGTCCGTGACCAGGACCAGGGTCGGACCGCCGCTGCGCGCGTCGGTTTCCGGTCCGGCAGCGACGTCTTGCCGATAGATCCAGACCTGCCCCGCGGCGATGCGCGCGCGGCCGCGCGCTCCCACTTTCACCATCGGTGTGGCGGCAGCGGCCATGGTTCGCGTCAGAACTGCAGGGCTACGCCCAGCGTCGCTTCCACGCTGCCCAGGTGGCCGGTGTGGCTGGGATCGGCACGGAAGAAACCCAGGCCCCAGGCGCCGGCGATCTCTGCCCCCAGCCCGAACCAATCGAAAAGGTAGTAGTGCGCGCCAGCGCCGCCGCGGAAGATGACGCCGATGGAGCTCTGCGCGCTGTCCGGAAAGACGAAGAGAGGGCCGCCGTCGACGCGGACGTGCACCACCAGGGGCAGCCGCGTCTGGAACTTCCAGGCCGCCCCGGCCGCGATGTCGACCGCGTTTCCGGTGCCGTCGCCGCACGCGATCTCCTTGCTGCGGCAGCTGCCGGACACCACGCCCATCTGGATGTCGAGCCAGGTGGCCTGGCCCACGCGATAGCTGTAGTCGCCCTGCAGGCGCAAGCCGCTGACGTTGTCGCCGAGGCCGCCGCTGTATCCGGCGTGCAGGAAGACTTCGTCGGTCTTGATGAAGGGATGCGGTCCGCGCAGCAGCTCCTCCTCGGCCGCTGCCGAGGTGGCGGCTCGCAGGACCACGGCGAGAGCTAGCAGGACTCGGAAGGGAAAAGACACGCTCTGCAGTCTATGCCGGCCCCGGCTCGGGTCCAAGAAGCCCTTCCTTCTGCGTTGGCCCTCTCTATGGCGCGGCGACCAGCCGGATCCGTGGCACAATGGCCGGGTCATGAGATTTCGCCGTTTGGCGCGTGTCGCTCCGTTGCTGGCTCTGGCCGGACTGCTGGGTGCCGGCTGCGCGCGCCCCTATGCCGGACCGAAGACATTGGCCGCGCTTGGCGCCGTGCTGCTCGCCGGGGGCGGCGCGACCTGGGTGGCCGGGCAGCGGGGCGACCGTGACAACGTCGCGGTCACCGGCATGGTCGGCACCGCGCTGGGCGCCGCGGCCGTGCTGGCCGCCGGCGGCTGGCTGGCCGTTGGCGTGGCTTGCACCGAGGACATCGATTGTCCGCGCAACGAGGAGTGCCGCGAGATCCCGGCGCAGCCAGCCGGCTATCCGTATCGCCAGTGCATGCCGAGGCAGGGTCCGTAGTATCCTGCGCCCCAATGCGTCCCGATGGCCGAAAGCCCGATGAGTTGCGTGTGGTCCGCATTACCCCGGACTACAACCGCTATGCCGAGGGCTCGGTGCTGGTCGAGTTTGGCGAAACCAAGCTCATCTGCACCGCCAGCGTCGAGAACAAGGTGCCGCCGTTCCTCGATAGGCAGGGCAAGGGCTGGGTCACGGCCGAATACGCCATGCTGCCGCGTTCGACGCACACGCGTTCCGGACGCAACCCGGGCGGCCGCGGGCAGGAGATCCAACGTCTGGTGGGGCGCGCCCTGCGGGCCGCAGTGGCGACGAAGCACCTGGGCGAACGCCAGATCACCGTGGACTGCGACGTGATCCAGGCCGACGGCGGCACGCGCACGGCGGCGATCACGGGAGGCTGGGTGGCGCTGGCGCTGGCCGTCCGCCGCTTGGTGGCCAAGGAGAAGCTCGGCAAGGATCCCATGCGGCGGATGATCTGCGCCGTGTCGACCGGCATCGTCGAGGGCGAGGCGCGGCTGGACCTGGCCTATGCCGAGGATTCCGGCGCCGACGTGGACTTCAACTTCGTGCTCACCGACAACGGCAACTTCGTGGAGATCCAGGGCACGGCCGAGGGCGAGCCGTTCTCGCCCGACGACTACCAGCGGCTGCTCATGCTCGCGCGCAAGGGGGCCGCCGAGTTGTTCGCGCTGCAGAAGCGGGCGCTCGGCGAGGCCAGACCGTGAAGGTCGTGGTCGCGACCCGCAACCGGCACAAGGTGCGCGAGATCGCCGCGCTGCTGGCCGAGGCCGGGCTCGGTGTCGAGGCCGTGGCCATCGACGAAGTGGCGCCTCGGGCCGAGCTGGTCGAAGAGGAAGACACCTTCGAGGGCAACGCGCTGGCCAAGGCGCGCCAGGCGGCGGCGGCTTGCGGGCTGCCCGCCATGGCCGACGATTCCGGTATCGAGGTGGACGCCCTTTTCGGCGCGCCCGGCGTCCGCTCCGCGCGCTGGGCTGGCGAGCCCTGCGACGACGGCCGCAACAACCAGAAGATGCTGCGCGAGCTGGCGAACGTGCCAGCCGAGAGGCGCACGGCCCGCTACCGCTGCGCCGCCGCGTTCGTGGATCCGGCGCGGTCGCTGGAAATCGTGCGCTCCGGCGCCTGCGAAGGCGTCCTGCTCGATGCCCCGCGCGGCAGCAGCGGCTTTGGCTACGATCCGCTCTTCCTCGTCCCTAGTCTCGGGCAAACCATGGCCGAGATCGATCTCGCCACCAAGAACCGTCTTTCCCACCGCGCCGCCGCCTTTGGCGCCCTGGCCCTCGCCATGCGGAAGACGGACCGCAAAAAGTGACGGCAGTGTAGGCGCAGGCTGCTAATATCTGCGCCCTCTTGTCCCCCGGGGACGGGAGATCGGGGCGTAGCGCAGTTGGTAGCGCGCTTGCTTTGGGAGCAAGATGTCGTCGGTTCAAATCCGGCCGCCCCGACCACCGCAAGTGCTCGAATACTGGGGCGTTCTCGACGTCTTGCAGCTCCCGGAAAAGGGCTGTCCGCCGCAAGAACTCCATCCCACGACTTGGCCAGAGACATCTCCGCGCCGCACGGTCGTACTAGGCAAACGATGATGCCTTGCGGGCTGTGGTCGGCGCACGCGAGGTGGCCGGTGAC